>NZ_JADHVT010000060.1 GCF_016783915.1 Acidovorax sp. | reverse complement strand
ACCTGCAAGGCCGCTACGGCATGCGTGCGGGCAAGGTGCAGATGATGATCGATGGCACCGTCGTGCTGCTCGCACTGTGGGTGGTGCCGGTAGACCGTGTGGCGTATTCGGTGCTGGCGGTGCTGGTGATGAGCGGGTTTCTGTGGATCAGCCACCGGCCAGGGCGCTACGTGGGCCATTGAGCGAGACAGCCGCCAGCGCGGTGGCTGACAGTCTCGTCGGTTGAGCGCGACCCCCGGGGTTCTGAGTCCCGCCAAACGCTACGGGGCCATTCCATTCTCTGCGTCAACCCTGCTTCAGTGGGGTGCGCTTGCGCGTTCTCCCGCCCTAGAGTTCCAGGCACCCCGCCTGCACCCGCACGAGGGAGCCGGACCTATTCGTGCCTCCCGAGGGGTTGGAGTGTCCATGCAGTTCACAGACCCGGAGAACCCTTGATGTATCGAAATTTTTCTGCCATGGCCGAGGCCCTGCGTGCGAGGCTTGCCGGTGCGGCATGGGCGTTGCCTCTGGTCATGGCAGGCGCCCTGGCAGCTTGCGGCGGCGGTGGTGGGGACTCTGCCGAGCCACCGCCTCCCCCACCACCGCCCGCCGTGGTGCAGCATCCGGTGGGGGGCACGGTGACGGGGCTGACGGGCACCCTGGTACTCGCCAACGGAACGGGTGCGGAAGTGAGCATCACGGCCAGCGGCAGTTACGTCACCAACGTTGCGCAGGGGCAGGCTTACAACATTGTTGTGCGCACCCAGCCGGTGGGGCAGACCTGCGTGGTGGAAAACGGCTCGGGTGTGGTGACGGGCCCGGTCACCAACATCCTGGTGGCCTGCACCACCAACACCTATGTGGTGGGTGGGACCGTCACGGGCCTGGTGGGGGGGCTGAGGCTGCGGCTGAATGGCGCTGCAGATTTGCTGCTGACTGACAACGGCGCTTTCCGGTTTGCATCGCCGGTGCCTCACGGTAGCGCCTATGCGGTCACGGTGTATGCGCAGCCTGTGGATCAGGCCTGTACGGTCGAAGCTGGCACTGGAGTCGCCGTGGCGCCGGTCACCCAGGTGAGGGTGCTTTGCAGCACGATCTATACCCCGCCTCCGCCACCGCCCCCTCCGCCGCCAGCTCCTCCGGCGCCGGGTGGCCTGGGCATTGGCTACGGGACGAAGGCGCTGATCTTTTCGTGGACTTCGGCGCCGGGTGCAACCAGCTACACGGTGTACGAGGACCCGGATGGCGCAGGCCCGCTGACACCCGTGCAGATCGGGTCCACAGCCACCACAGGGCTGACCTATGCAGTACCGGTGCTGCTGCACCTGCGGCTGAATGCCACCTACACCGTGCAGGCCTGCAATGCCGGTGGTTGCAGCGCCCCGTCGACTTCTGTGGCGGCCGACATGGTGCGCGCCATTGGGTACTTCAAGGCGTCGGCGACCACCGCCGAAGGCCGCTTTGGCAACCGTGTGGCCTTGTCCAGCAACGGCACCACCTTGGCCGTGGGGGCGTATGGAGAGGGAGGCAACACCGGCGCGGTGTACGTCTTCACGAAGAGTGGCGCCACGTGGTCGCAGCAGGCGCGCATTGCCGCCCCCAACGGCGAGGCCAACGATTATTTTGGCAATGCCGTGGCGCTGTCTGCCGACGGCAACACGCTGGCCATCGGCGCGGATGGCGAGAGCGGCGACCAGAAGGGCACGTTTGCGACCATGCCCGCCACCAACAACCTGGCCAGCAACTCCGGCGCCGTCTATGTCTATTCCCGCACGGGCGCCGTCTGGTCGCAGCAGGCATTCATCAAGGCGAGCAACGCGGATGCCGACGATCTTTTCGGTTCATTCGTAGCCCTCTCGAACGACGGCAACACCCTGGCGGTCGGGGCCTATAACGAGGATGGTGACCTGACCGGAACACACGGCAATGCAGCCTATGCTGCGTCCGGGGCCGCCTACGTCTTTGCCCGCACGGGCACCAGCTGGGCACAGCAGAGCTACCTCAAGGCATCCAACGCAGGCGTGGGAGATTTCTTCGGCATCTACCTCAGCCTGTCTGGCGCGGGCGACACCCTGGCGGTGGGTGCGTTCTTTGAGCGCAGCGCTTTGGCGAGTGATCCTGCGGACGACACCTTGACCAATGCCGGTGCGGCTTATGTGTTCCAGCGCAATGCGGGGGCATGGTCGCAGCAGGCCTATCTGAAGGCCCCCAGTCCCCAAGCGCAGGACCGCTTCGGTGTGTCGGTCATCCTGTCAGGCGACGGCAACACGCTGGCGGTTGGCATGGATGGAGACAGCAGCAACTACACAGGCACCTTCGTCGTGCCGCCACCGCGCAACACTCTGGCACTCAACTCTGGCGCGGTGTTTGTGTTCATTCGCGCAGGTGGCGTCTGGCAGTCACAGGCGTATTTGAAAGCCTCCAACACCCGCACCCCCCATCGTTTCGGCAACAACCTGGCCATGTCCGGCGACGGCGACACGCTGGTGGTGCCGTCGTACCGGGACGACAGCAATGCGCGCGGATTCAATGGCGACCAGGCCAACACCGCCGCTGCGGATGCGGGCGCTGTGCTGGTGTTCCGCCGCAGCGCGGGCACCTGGGCGCAACAAGCCTACCTGAAGGCACCCAATACGGGCACTGGGGACCGGTTCGGTGGCCGTGTGGCGATATCG
Organism: Acidovorax sp.; assembly: GCF_016783915.1. Taxonomy (GTDB): domain Bacteria; phylum Pseudomonadota; class Gammaproteobacteria; order Burkholderiales; family Burkholderiaceae_C; genus Acidovorax. Next base: position 21,728 of record NZ_JADHVT010000060.1, on the reverse strand, counting down.
GGTGACGGCACTACCCTGGCCGTGGGGGCATCCACTGAAGACAGTGGATCGACTGGCGTTGGCGGCAATCAGTCGGACGAAAGCAGCACCAACGCGGGCGCGGTGTACCTGTACTGAAAACTGGATGATGGGAGGCAGTCAACATGCCGCCCCTTCCGCTATCAGCGAATGGCGAGGGGCTCAGCACCCCTCGGTATCCTTGTCGATTGCTTTGTCTATGAGCGTTGCACGCCTTACCGCACCCGCATGCCGGGCGTGGCGCCCGGCCAGGGGTTGAGCACGTAGATGCCGGGGTTGGCCTTTTCGTCACCATGGCTGGCGGCCAGCACCATGCCTTCGCTCACGCCAAACTTCATCTTGCGCGGGGCCAGGTTGGCCACCATCACGGTGTGCTTGCCCACCAGGTCTTCGGGCTTGTAAGCGCTGGCAATGCCGCTGAACACGTTGCGCGTGCGGCCTTCGCCCACGTCCAGCGTCAGGCGCAGCAGCTTGGTGGAGCCTTCGACCGGCTCACAGTTCACGATCAGCGCAATGCGCAGGTCGATCTTGGTGAAGTCGTCGATGGTGATGGTGGGGGCGAGTTCTTCGCCGCCAGGGTGGGAGTTGGCTGCTACGGTTTCTGTAGCTGCTGGCGCTTGTTCTGCCTGCGCCGGTGGCTCAAACAAGGCTTCGAGTTGTTCGGGGGTGACGCGCTGCATCAGGTGCTGGTAGGGCTGGATGGCCTGCACGTCGCCCGCTGCGTTCCACTGCTGCATGTTCACGCCAACAAAGCCTTGCACCGCCTGGGCCAGACCCGGCAGGACGGGGGCCAGGTAGCGGGTGAGCGTGGCAAAGGCGTTGACCAGCACCGAGCACACCTGGTGCAGGGCCTCGTTGTTGGCAGCGTCCTTGGCCAGATCCCAGGGCTTGTTCTGGTCCACATAGGCGTTGACCTTGTCGGCCAGCAGCATGATCTCGCGCGTGGCCTTGCTGTATTCCCGCGTTTCGTACATCTGCGCGATGGCGTCGCTGGCACCGCGCACCTCGGCCAGCAGGGCCGCGCCCGTGGTGCCAAATTGGTCGGTCAGCTTGCCGTCAAAGCGCTTGGTCAAGAAGCCCGCCGCCCGGCTGGCAATGTTCACGTACTTGCCGATCAAATCGCTGTTCACACGCAGCATGAAGTCTTCGGCATTGAAGTCGATGTCTTCGTTGCGTGCGCTCAGTTTGGCCGCCAGGTAGTAGCGCAGCCATTCCGCATTCATGTTCAGGCTCAGGTACTTCAGCGGGTCCAGGCCCGTGCCCCGGCTCTTGCTCATCTTCTCGCCGTTGTTCACGGTCAAAAAGCCGTGCACAAACACGTTGTTGGGCGTCTTGCGGCCGCTGAAGTGCAGCATGGCGGGCCAGAACAGCGTATGGAAGGTGACGATGTCCTTGCCGATGAAGTGGTACTGCTCCATGGCCGGGTCGGCCATGTAGGCGTCGTAGCTTTCGCCGCGCTTTTCCAGCAGGTTCTTCAGCGACGCGAGGTAGCCCACGGGCGCGTCCAGCCACACGTAGAAGTATTTACCGGGCGCGTCGGGGATCTCGATGCCGAAGTAGGGCGCGTCACGGCTGATGTCCCAGTCGCCCAGGCCTTCGCTGGTGGTGCCGTCGGGGTTGGTGCGGACGGTGAACCACTCCTTGATCTTGTTGGCCACCTCGGGCTGCAGCTTGCCGTCCTGCGTCCAGTTCTCCAGAAACTCCACGCAGCGTGGGTCCGACAGCTTGAAGAAGAAGTGCTCCGAATTCTTGAGCTCGGGCTTGGCACCCGACAGGGCTGAGAAGGGGTTGATGAGGTCGGTGGGCGCGTACACCGTGCCGCACACCTCGCAGTTGTCGCCGTACTGGTCCTTGGCGTGGCACTTGGGGCATTCGCCCTTGATGTAACGGTCGGGCAGGAACATGTTCTTCTCGGGGTCAAAGAACTGCTCGATGGTGCGCACCTCGATCAGACCACCGTCGGCGCGGTCGCGCAGGTCGCGGTAGATCTGGCGGGCCAGCTCGTGGTTTTCGGGCGCATCGGTGCTGTGCCAGTTGTCAAAGCTGATGTGAAAACCGTCCAGGTACTGCTTGCGGCCGGCAGCAATGTCGGCCACGAACTGCTGGGGCGTCTTGCCGGCCTTTTCGGCGGCAATCATGATGGGCGCGCCGTGGGTGTCGTCGGCCCCCACAAAGTTCACCGCGTGGCCCTGCATGCGCTGGTACCGCACCCAGATGTCGGCCTGGATGTATTCCATGATGTGGCCGATGTGGAAGTTGCCGTTGGCATAGGGCAGGGCGGTGGTAACGAAGAGTTTGCGGGCGGAGGTCGTCATGGAATGCGGCTTTCTCAGGCGGAACCCGTGATTTTAGGCGGTCGGCAGTGTCCTTGACCGCTGCAGGCGCTGCACCGGATAGGCCCGGTCGCGCAGGTGCCAGCCGTGGCCTGTGCGCCAGCCTCTGACGGCGCCACAATGCCCCGCAGTCAAATAATCATGAGGAGACAACACATGGCCAGAACATGGGCAACACGGGTGGGGTGGGGCGTGGGTGGCGCGATATTGGTGGTGGCTGCCTATCTGGCAACGTGGCCTGTGCCCATTCAGCCGTTGGCCTGGACTGCACCTGCCGCCCCTGGCTACCAGGGCGTGCACGCTCCCAACCAGCGTCTGGCCCAGCTGAACATCATCGACCTCAAAGACGAGGTGGGCCCCGAGCACATCGCCTTTGGCAAGGACGGCAAGCTCTACACCACCGTGCTCAGCGGCAACATTTTGCGCATGAACCCCGACGGCTCGGGTCAGGAGGTGTTTGCCAACACCGGCGGGCGGGTGCTGGGGTTCGACTTCGATGCGGCGGGCCACCTGATCGCGGCCGATGCCATCAAGGGCCTGCTGTCCATTGCGCCCGATGGCAAGGTCACCGTGCTGGCCGACAAGGTGGGCAACGACCCCATCCGCTATGCCGACGCCGTGGTGGTGGCCCAAAGCGGAAAGATGTACCTGAGCGATGCCTCCACCCGGTTTGCCCCTAAGGACTGGGGCGGTACGTTTGAGGCCAGTGTGCTCGACATCCTGGAGCAGGCCAGCACGGGCCGGGTGATCGAATACGACCCCGCCACCCGCACCGCACGCGTGGTCGCCCGGGGCATCAGCTTTGCCAACGGCGTGGCGCTGAGTCAGGACGAGAAAAGCCTGTTCGTCAACGAAACCGGCAAATACCGGGTGTGGAAGATTGCGGTGGATGCGAATGACCTCGACATTGGCCAGACCAGCCCCCAGGCCCGCGTGCTGCTCGACAACCTGCCCGGTTACCCCGACAACCTGATGCGCGGGCAGGACGGCAAGGTGTGGCTGGGCTTTGCCAAGCCACGCGGAGCCGCCATCGACAACATGGCGGGCAAGCCCTGGCTGCGCAGCCTGACCCTGCGCCTGCCGCGTGCTCTGTGGCCCATCCCCCAGCCCTACGGCCATGTGATTGCGTTCACCGACGATGGCAAGGTGGTGGCCGACCTGCAGGACCCGAGTGGCGCCTACCCCGAGACCACCGCGATCACGGAGACGGCGGACCGGTTGTATGTGCAGAGCCTGCACGCGCACGGCCTGGGGTGGCTGCCCAAGCCGTAGGGTTCAGGCCTGGGGCGTCTCAGGCGGTTTCCCCATGGTGCCGGGTCTTCACCTCGGCGCCTGTATCTGTCCACCCAAAGAACCTGCACACCTCGGCCCGCATGGCCAGGGTGTCGGCCCGGCCCAGGGCCATCAGCTCCTGCGTGTAGCCGGATTCGAACAGCAGGTAGCTGGCCAGCGCCGCGCCGCGCACATCGGCCATGTTGGACGTGACCCCCAGGGCGCCCAGCATGGTGCGCACGGGGCCGGGCAGGTCGCCCACATGGCGCGCGGCCACGGCGTCCAGGCGCTGCGATGGCGCAATCACCAGCAGCTCGATGGGGCGCAGCGCGCTGTGCAGGCGCTTTTCTTCGGGGATGAGCGACAGGGTCTGGTTGATGCGCTGCACGCGCTCCACGTCCACCGCCAGCGCATCCAGAAAGATGTTGGACAGTGCATGCCCCGCAATCTGCGCCAGGGTGGGGTAGTTGGGCGTGGGGTTGGCGGCGGCATCACCCTGGGGCTCGTGCATGCGGCCCGCACCGATCACCAGAATGCGCTCCGCCCCCAGGTGGATGGCGGGGGCGATGGGCGCCGACTGGCGCATGGAGCCGTCGCCAAAGTATTCGATGTGGTCGTCCACCTCGATGCCCTTGGCCGGAAAGATGAACGGAATGGCCGACGACGCCAGCAGATGCTCGTGTGTGATGCGGTCGCTGGCAGCCTTGCGCTGCGAGCGCACCCAGGGTTTGACGGGCGTGGCCGCTTCAAAAAAGGTGACGTGCTCGCCCGAGCTGTAGCTGGATGCCGTGACGGCCAGCGCGGTGAGGTGGCCCTTGCGGATCAGCCGGGGCAGGCGCACCAGCGGCACCATCTTGACCAGCAGCTTCTCGAGCGGGGAGTTGTCCAGCAACGAGCGCGGCCGCATGCGCCGCCAGCGTGCCAGCGCCCAGCCCAGCGACACCAGTGTGAGCCAGCGCGCACCGCTGCGCATCACGCTCAGAGAGTCGGCGCCATACACCTGGCTGGCATGGAACTGCCGCCATACGCGTGCGATGCGGCGCACCGCACGGTCAAAGTGGTCGGCCCCGCAGGCCAGCGCCGCCGCGTTGATGGCCCCCGCCGAGGTGCCGGTGATGATGGGAAAGGGGTTGGGGCCTCCGCCTTCGCCGCAGGCCTGGCGCAGGTCGGCAATGGCTTCGAGCACGCCCACCTGGTAGGCAGCGCGGGCGCCGCCGCCGGTCAGCAGCAGGCCCGTGGCGGGTGTGGAAGGCCCGGTACCAGGGGCTGCGGTGGGGATTGTGGGGGGCATGGACGGGGTGGGCGGTGTAAGGCTCCCAGTGTGGAGGGGCGCCCCGGCGCGGTTCATGTGGGAAAACCCGCATGTGCGGCCCGCCCCACACGCGGTGTTGTGGCCCTCAGCGCTGCTTGAGCAGCAGCTGCGCCACGGCATCACCCTGCAGCACCACGATGCCGTGCTCGCGGGCAAACGCCTGGGCGTTCTCGCTGACCTGACCCAGGGCGGCCACATAAACGCCCGCCGACGCATCGGCAGCGGTCATGGCTGTTTGCAGCTCCCGCAGCGGCTCCACGCCATGGGTGGCAGCCTTCCAGCGTTTGGCGCTGACCAGCGTGGTCTTGCCGCCCTGGCTCAGGCGCATGTCAGCCCCGTTGGCGTTGTTGCCTGTCAGGCGCTCCACGCTGTAGCCCGCGCGCTCCCAGGCGGTGGCCAGGGTGTCGGCAAAACTGCGCCACGGCATGCTGCCCACGGCTTCCAGCATCTCGACCACCTTGGCGGGGTTGGGCGCGCGCAGCTGCTTCCAGGCCGCCATGCAACCCACCACAAAGATGGGAAAACCCGCCAGCGCACCCACCACAAAGTATTCCTTGGGCAACAGCGCTCCGGCCGCCAGCGTGATGAGGCCCACCACCACAAAGCTGATCCACCACGGCGAGCGCAGCAGGACGGCAAACAGGGAGTTTTCGGACATCTTGAATTTCACGGGAGGCCTTTTTGGAGAGAGCTACGATGCAATGCGGTGCGCATTGTCCTTCAGCGGCAGGGGGCGGGAGCTTGGGAATAGACTACTGGCCCCACAGGAGTTATTTGAATGGCAGTCACCGAACAGGGCCTTTTGGCCGCACTTTCCAGCGTGCTGGACCCCCATACGGGCAAGGATTTTGTCAGCAGCCGCGCCCTGCGCAACCTGCAGATCACCGGTGGCGACGTGGCGTTTGACGTGGAACTGGGCTACCCCGCCAAGAGCCTGGTGCCCGAGCTGCGCCGCAGCCTGGTGGCCGCCGCCAAGGGCGTGGCGGGCGTGGACAACGTGTCGGTCAACATCACCACCAAGGTGCTGGCCCATGCCGTGCAGCGCGGCGTGCAGCTGTTGCCCCAGGTCAAGAACATCATTGCCGTAGCCTCGGGCAAGGGCGGTGTGGGCAAGAGCACCACGGCCGCCAACCTGGCCCTGGCGCTGGCGGCAGAGGGCGCCAGTGTGGGCGTGCTCGACGCCGACATCTACGGCCCCAGCCAGCCCATGATGCTGGGCATTAATCGCCGCCCTGAGAGCGACGACGGCAAGACCATGGAGCCGCTGGAGAACTACGGCGTGCAGGTCATGTCCATCGGCTTCCTGGTGGACCAGGACGAAGCCATGATCTGGCGCGGCCCCATGGCCACCCAGGCGCTGGAGCAGCTCTTGCGCCAGACCAACTGGAAAGACCTCGACTACCTCATCATCGACATGCCGCCCGGCACCGGCGACATCCAGCTCACGCTGAGCCAGCGCGTGCCCATGACGGGCGCGGTCATCGTGACCACCCCGCAGGACATCGCGCTGCTGGACGCCAAGAAGGGCATCAAGATGTTCGAGAAGGTAGGTGTGCCCATCCTGGGCATTGTGGAGAACATGGCCGCGCATGTGTGCAGCAACTGCGGCCACGTGGAGCACATCTTTGGTGCCGATGGCGGCAAGAAGATGGCCGCCGAATACAACATGGACTACCTGGGCGCTCTGCCGCTGGACATGAGCATCCGTCTGCAGGCCGACAGTGGCAAGCCCACCGTGGTGGCCGACCCCGACGGGGACGTGGCCAAGATCTACAAGAAGGTGGCACGCGACGTGGCGGTGAAGATCGCCCAGCAGGCCAAGGACTTCTCCAGCAAGTTCCCCACCATCTCGATCAGCAAGAACACCTGATCTTCCCGATCCGCCGCACCGCGCCATGAACCTGCTCGCGTCCCTGCGCTACCTGGTGGCGCTGCACGAGCACCGGCACTTTGGCCGGGCGGCGCAGGCCTGCCACATCACGCAGCCGGCGCTCTCCAACGCGTTGCGCGCGCTGGAAAAAGAGTTTGGCGTGGTGGTGGTGCGCCGGGGCCGCAGTTTTGAGGGCTTTACGCCCGAGGGCGAGCGCGTGCTCGCCACGGCCCAGCGCATGCTGCACGAGCACCAGGTGCTGCAGCAGGACCTGAGCAGCGACGCCGCACACCCGCGCGGCACCCTGCGCCTGGGCGCTGTGCCCACGGCCATGCCCATCCTGGCGCGGTTTGCCGCGCAGCTGCAGGCGCGGCACCCGGGCATCGTGCCGGTGGCGCTGTCGATGAGCTCGCAGGCGCTGGAGGCGGGGCTGGAATCCATTGCACTGGACCTGGCGCTGGGCTACACCGAGCGCATGCCTGCACGCGGCGGCCTGCTGCGGGCCTGGCCGCAGTATGTGGAGCACTATTTTTTGCTGCGCCGGGCGCCGAGCCAGCGCAAGGGGCCGGCGCGCGGGCTGCAGATAGGCCCTCCCATGGCCTGGGCCGATGCGGCGGCCTTGCCGCTGTGCCTGCTCACCCCCGAGATGCACAACCGCAGCCTGGTGGACGGTGCGTTTCGCAGCGCGGGTGCTACGGTGCGGCCCGCCATGGAAACGGATTCGGTATTGACCCTGGCGTTGAGCGTGGTGGCAGGCCAGGTGTGCAGCATCCTGCCCGGGGCGCTGGTCGATGCCGTGCGCGGCCATGACGGGTTGGAGGCGCTGCCGCTGACGGGCCCGGTGCTCACCACGGCGATTGGATTCATGTCGCACCGGCAGGTGCAGTCAACGCGTGCACTCGATGCGGCGCTGGCGCTGGCGCAAGACTCCGATTGGCTGCAGCATGCCGCCGCGCACAGCGGGTTGTTGGCAGTCCACTGACCCAGGCTCGACCCACCGCCGGGGCGGCCATAGGCGATTCGCAGGGCATCTCAAACCCGGCTGTTTCATTTGTTTTTGTGATCGACCCATGTGCATCGGCAATTTGACGCTGCATGCGCCCCTGGCCGACACTGCGGCGTCGCGCCCGGCCTATGCAGGCGCCTTCATACAAAACAACGCCCCCACGCCCCCGCTCCATGCACCTTGCCCCCGAAGCTCCTACCGTCGCCGCCGTGTCCGTCAACGACATGCGCGAACGCATTCGTCGCAAAAGCCGCCTCAAGGGCCGCCAGCCTGAAGACGCAGCGATGGCCGACGTGGCGCAGCTGCTGGGGCCGCGCCCGGTAACGGGCTTCCGTCGCGACCTGCTCATTGAATATTTGCACCGGCTGAACGACCACTTTGGCGTGTTGCACGACCGGCACCTCGTGGGGCTGGCCAAGCAGATGAATCTGCCCATGGCCGAGGTGTACGAGGTGGCCAGCTTTTATCACCACTTCGACATCGTGCGCGGCGAAGATGCGCAGGCCCCGCGCCTGTTGGTGCGGGTGTGCGACAGCCTGAGCTGCAGCCTCGCCGGCGCCGGCGAACTGCTGGCCGCGCTGCCCGAGCGCCTGCGCGCGGCAGGGCAGGGCGGCGATGTGCAGGTGGTGGCGGTGCCCTGTGTGGGCCGCTGCGAGCAGGCTCCTGTAGCGGTGGTGCACCAGTGCCCGGTGCCTCACGCCACGGTCGATGGAGTGTTGGAAGCCGTCCATTTGAAGCCTGATCGTGCGGTAGCGCTACATCCATATGCACAATCTGCTATCAATTTTGATGTGACAGCATTGGCCGGGCGCAGCGTGCCTGCGCAGCCCGATGCGATCAACCCCGCCCACACCGACCTGGCTACCTACCGCGCGCATGGTGGTTACCAGACGGCCGCTGCGCTGGTCAATGGCGAGATGGATGCCGAGGCCGTGCTTGCAGCCATGGAGGACTCGGGCCTGCGCGGATTGGGTGGCGCAGGCTTTCCGGCAGGGCGCAAGTGGCGCATCGTGCGCGACCAGCCCGCGCCACGCCTGATGGCCGTCAATATCGACGAAGGCGAGCCCGGCACCTTCAAGGACCGCACCTACCTCGAACGCGACCCGCACCGCTTTCTGGAAGGCGTGCTCATCGCTGCCCAGGTGGTGGGCACCGAGGCCATCTATATCTACCTGCGCGACGAATACCACGGCTGCCGCGCGCTGCTGCAGCGGGCGTTGGACGACCTGCGCGCCGAGCCCCCGTGCCCGCTGCCGCACATCGAACTGCGGCGCGGCGCGGGCGCCTACATCTGCGGCGAAGAGTCGGCCATGATCGAGAGCATCGAAGGCAAGCGTGGCGAACCCCGCATGCGCCCCCCCTACATCGCGCAGGTGGGGCTGTTTGGCCGGCCCACGCTGGAGCACAACTTCGAGACGCTGTACTGGGTGCGCGACATCGTCGAGCGCGGCCCCGAGTGGTTTGCCAGCTTTGGCCGCCACGGGCGCAAGGGGCTGCGCAGTTTCAGCGTGAGCGGCCGGGTGAAGCACCCTGGCGTCAAGCTCGCTCCGGCGGGCATCACGGTGCAGGAACTCATCGACGAATACTGCGGCGGCATGCTGGATGGCCACCAGCTTTATGCCTACCTGCCCGGCGGCGCCTCGGGCGGCATCTTGCCCGCGAGTCTGAGCCACATCCCGCTGGACTTCGACACGCTGCAGCCCTGCGGCTGCTTCATTGGCTCCGCCGCCGTCATCGTGCTCAGCCAGTACGACCGGGCGCGCGATGCAGCGCTGAACGTGATGCGGTTTTTTGAACACGAAAGCTGCGGCCAGTGCACACCCTGCCGTGTGGGCACGGCCAAGGCCGCCGCGCTGATGGAAGCGCCGCAGTGGGATGCCGACCTGCTGGACGATCTGGCACAGGTGATGGCCGATGCGTCCATCTGCGGCCTGGGCCAGGCGGCGCCCAACCCCATCCGCTGCATCCACAAATACTTCCCGCACGAGGTGGGCGAGGGGCCCTGGCCAGGCGACCTGCCCAAGCCGCGCAACAGCCCGCTCACCGAGCAATTGCCCGGAGGGTTGCAGCCATGAGCGCCGTGTTGACATCTACTGCGGTGCAGTCCGGCGTGGCCTTCGAGCTGGACGGCCAGCCCGTCACTGCCCACGCTGGCGAAACTATTCTGAAAGCCGCGCAGCGCCACGGCGTGAACATCCCGCATCTTTGCTACACCGACGGCCTGCGGTCCGACGGCAACTGCCGCGCCTGCGTGGTCGAGATCGCAGGCGAGCGCACGCTGGCGCCCAGCTGCTGCCGCGCTCCGACCGAAGGCATGAAGGTGCAGGCAGCCAGCCCGCGTGCCCGCAAGAGTCAGCAGATGGTGGTGGAGATGTTGCTGTCGGACATGCCGGACGTGGGCTACCAATGGAATGATGGGGCTGCAGATACTCCTGAATTGATAGCTGGTAGCACATATACATCTAGCGCTATAGGTGAATTGGGTTCAAAAACTGCCCCAACGGTAGGCCAGCACGGCGAACTGAGCACCTGGGCCAGCCGCCTGGGCGTCACCGTGCGCCCAGCGCTCCAAGCCCTTCGCCGCGAGCAACCCGCGCCCGATCTGAGCCATCCGGCCATGGCGGTGAATCTGGATGCCTGCATCCAGTGCAACCGCTGCGTGCGCGCCTGCCGCGAGGAACAGGTCAACGACGTGATCGGCTACGCGCTGCGCGGGGCAGACAGCAAGATCGTCTTCGACCTGGACGACCCCATGGCCGAGAGCACCTGCGTGGCCTGCGGCGAATGTGTGCAGGCCTGCCCCACGGGCGCGCTCAGCCCCAAGACGCACATCGGCTCCCAAAAGGTGGACCGCAAGGTCGACTCGGTCTGCCCGTTCTGTGGCGTGGGCTGCCTCATCACCTACAACGTGCGCGATGAAAAAATCATCAGCGTCGAAGGGCGCGACGGCCCGGCCAACCACGGCCGCCTGTGCGTGAAGGGGCGCTTTGGCTTCGACTACGCCCACCACCCTGACCGCCTCACGGTGCCGCTGATCCGCAAGAGCGGCGTGCCCAAGGAGGTGCGGCCCTACGGCGCCGACTGGCGCGACACCTTCCGCGAGGCGAGCTGGGATGAGGCGCTGGACTTGACCGCGGGCACGCTCAAAAACCTGCGCGACACGCACGGCCCCAAGGCGCTGGCGGGCTTCGGCTCGGCCAAGGGCAGCAACGAAGAGGCCTACCTGTTCCAGAAGCTGGTGCGCACCGGCTTTGGCAGCAACAACGTGGACCACTGCACCCGGCTGTGCCACGCCTCCAGCGTGGCCGCGCTGCTCGAAGGCGTGGGCTCCGGCGCGGTGAGCAACCCCGTGAACGACGTGGAGCATGCCGAGCTGATCTTCGTGATCGGCTCCAACCCCACGGCCAATCACCCCGTGGCCGCCACCTGGATGAAAAACGCCGCACAGCGTGGCGCAAAGATCGTGCTGGCCGACCCGCGCGTGACCGACATTGGCCGCCATGCGTGGCGCACCCTGCAGTTCAAGGCCGACACCGACGTGGCCATGCTCAATGCGCTGATCCACACGGTGATTGATGAAGGGCTGGTGGATGAGGCCTTCATCCAGGATCGCGCCAACAACTTCGAGGCACTCAAGGCCAACGTGATGGGCTGCAGCCCCGAGGCCATGGCACCCGTGTGCGGCGTCCCGGCCGAGACGCTGCGCGAGGTAGCGCGGGCGTTTGCCATGGCCAAGTCCTCTATGATCCTCTGGGGCATGGGCGTGAGCCAGCACATCCACGGCACCGACAACGCGCGCTGCCTGATCGCGCTGTGCGCCGTCACCGGCCAGATCGGCAAGCCGGGCTCGGGCCTGCACCCGCTGCGCGGCCAGAACAACGTGCAGGGCGCGAGCGACGCGGGCCTGATCCCGATGATGTTCCCCAACTACCAGCGCGTGGACAACGCCGGCGCACATGCGTGGTTCGAAGACTTCTGGGGCACCAAGCTGGACGAGGCACCGGGCTACACCGTGGTCGAGATCATGCACAAGGCCCTGGCGCCCGACAGCGACCCGCACAAGGTGCGCGGCATGTACATCATGGGCGAGAACCCCGCCATGAGCGACCCCGACCTGAACCACGCGCGCCACGCGCTGGCCAGCCTGCAGCACCTGGTGGTGCAGGACATCTTTTTGACCGAAACCGCGTGGCTGGCCGACGTGGTGCTGCCCGCCAGCGCCTGGCCCGAGAAGACCGGCACGGCCAGCAACACCGACCGCATGGTGCAGATGGGCCGCCGCGCGCTGAACCCCCCGGGCGATGCTCGGCCCGACCTGTGGATCATTCAGCAGATGGCCCAGCGGATGGGCCTTCGCTGGAACTACGAAGGCGAAGAGTCGGGCGTGGCTGCCGTGTACGACGAAATGCGCCAGGCCATGCACGCCAGCATCCAAGGCATCACCTGGGACCGCCTGGAGCGCAACTCCAGCGTGACCTACCCGTGTATGACCGAAGACGACCCGGGCCAGCCCATCGTCTTCACCGAAAAATTCCCCACGCCCACGGGTCGCCTGCAGCTGGTGCCCGCCAGCGTGATCCCGGCGGCGGAAAAACCCGATGCCGACTACCCCCTGGTGCTCATCACGGGCCGCCAGCTGGAGCACTGGCACACCGGCAGCATGACGCGGCGCAGCACGGTGCTCGACGCCATCGAGCCCATGGCCACCGCGTCGCTGCATGGCGATGAACTGGACCGGCTGGGCGTGCAGCCCGGTGCGCTGGTGGGCATTCGCTCACGGCGCGGCATGGTGCAGGTGCGCGTGCGGCGCGACGATGGCACGCCGCGTGGCACTGTGTTCATGCCGTTTGCGTATGTGGAGGCGGCGGCCAATCTGCTCACCAACGCGGCGCTCGATCCGTTCGGCAAGATCCCGGAGTTCAAGTACTGCGCGGTGGCGGTGGAGGTCTTGCAGACCCCTGGCGGTCCGGCCTGACGCCGCGCGATCTGTACGCTGGCTGTGGGGCTTTGCGCGGCGCGCTGCGGGTAAGGGGTTACTCCGGGGTACAGTCGCAGCCCATGACTGAGCGCCCCTACACCGACGTTGCCGTGATCATGCGGTGCGAGCACATCGACAACCGCTGGCAGCCCTGGCGGTGGTCGCTGGCCGAGGTGGTGATCCATGAGCCCACCTTTGGTACCGAACCCCGCCCGCTGATCCAGGACGAGCAGGAGCAGCGCTGGCTGTTTCCGGGCTTTCGCGTGGAGCTGTTTCGCGACGATGCCGAGGGTTACCACCTGAACCTCACCTCTCCCGCGCCCTGCTGGTTTGTGATGTGGCGCCGCGATGAAGACCCCGGCACGGGCGAGGTCCCACTGGCCCGCCCTGTGGCGGTGAGCCTGAGCTACCACGATGCTGGCCGCTGGCTGGACGCACAGGAAACCGTCGAGCAGGTGCCCGCCGATCCCGAGGTGGTGGAGGCGCTGCGCGCCTTTGTGGCCGAGCACTACCAGCCAGAGCCCAAGCGCCGCAAGCGCCCCGAGAGCTTTCGCACGCTGCAGGACCGCTTCGGCAACCCCGCGTCGGTGTCCACCGACAAGCCGCGTGGCGGCGGAGGCGGAGGTGGCGGCCATGGCTGATGGATTCCTCGGTCGCTGGTCGCGCCGCAAGCAGGACGTGCTGGCGGGCAAGCCGGTGCAAGACCCGCCGCCGCCCGCACCCGCCCCCCAGGTGGCAGCGCCCGCACCAGCGCCGGTGGCCACCGTGGCAGCGCCAGCCGCGCCTGCACCCCCCGCCCCAGAGCTGCCACCACCGCCTACGTTGGCCGACGCTGAGGCGCTCACGCCCGCATCCGACTTCAAACCCTTTGTGGCCCGTGCCGTATCGCCCGAGGTGCGCAATCTGGCCATGAAGAAGCTGTTTGCCGACCCGCATTTCAACGTGATGGATGGTCTGGACATCTACATCGGCGACTACACCCAGCCTGACCCGCTGCCCGCAGGCATGCTGCGCAAGATGGCCAGCGCGCACGCGCTGGGCTTTTTTGACCACGAGAAAAAAGCCGCGGCCTCTGCGCAGGGGCTGCCAGGCGATCTGGCGCAGGATGCGGCCCCCGTGGCCCCAATATCCCCGCCGGCCAGTCAGCCTCGGGATGATGCGGAGGCGCAAACCCCTGCAGACGTGGCACAGTCCCGGGTATGCAACGCTGTTCCTAGCGTTTCCTCTAGCGAGCCTGAGGTGGCCCCACGCTCCGCCCAGGATGCGGTGGTCACACCAGCCAGCCATACCCACAATGACCACGACGCTCATCTGCGACTGCAACCAGACGATGCCTCTCAACGCCAAGGCGTTGGGCGAGGCACTGCATGAAGACCTGACCCTTCACTCCACCCTGTGTCGACGCGACGCCGGGGCGTTCCAAAAGGCCATCCAGTCGGGCGACGACGTGGTGGTGGCCTGCACCCAGGAGCAGCGCCTGTTTGGCGACCTGGGCCAGCAGACCGAAGGCGCGGTGTCGCCCATCCGGTTTGTGAATATCCGCGAAACCGGTGGCTGGAGCCGCGATGCCGCTAAGGCCAGCCCCAAGATCGCCGCGCTTTTGGCAGCCGCCCGGCTGCCCGACCCCCCTCCCGTGCCCACGGTTACTTACAAGAGCACGGGCCGCCTGCTCATCATTGGCCCGCTTGACCAGGCCGAGCAGGCCGCTGCCCTGGTGTCGGACGTGCTGGATGTGACGCTGTTCACCCAGGGCCCTGGCAACGCTGGTGGCGCGCAGGCGCGGCGCTATCCGGTGCTGGGTGGTCGCATCACGGGCCTCACTGGCTGGCTGGGTGCGTTTGAGCTGCAATGGGCGGCTGACAACCCCATCGACCTGGACCTTTGCACGCGCTGCAACGCCTGTGTGGCGGCCTGCCCCGAAAACGCCATTGGCCTCGACTACCAGATCGACCTGGCCGCCTGCCAGTCGCACCGCGCCTGCGTGAAGGTGTGCCAGGTGGCGGGTGCCATCGACTTCACCCGCGACGCCACTGCGCAGACCGAGCGCTTTGATCTGGTGCTGGACCTGCGTTCGGCCACCGCTACGCCCACCTTCTTGCAGCACGCGCTGCCGCAGGGTTATCTGCGCTGGGACGGGCGTGACCTGGCTACGCTGCTGAAGCTGCGGGAGCTGGTGGGCGAGTTCGAGAAGCCCAAATTTTTTGTTTACAAACAAAAACTCTGCGCCCACAGCCGCAACGAGACCGTGGGTTGCAACGCCTGTGTGGACATCTGCTCGGCCGAGGCCATTGCCAGCGACAAGAGCCGTCAGCAAATCAAGGTGAACCCCAACCTGTGTGTGGGCTGCGGCGCCTGCACCACCGTGTGCCCCACTGGCGCGCTGACCTATGCCTACCCCAGTGCGACGGAGCAGGGCACCAAGCTCAAGACCCTGTTGTCCACTTACACCGCTGCCGGTGGCAAGGATGCCGTGCTGCTGCTGCACAGCCAGGAGCGCGGCCAGACGCTGGTGGAAGAGCTGGGCCGTGCCGCCCAGTTGAAACTGGCGCAGGGCGTGCCTGCCAACGTGATCCCGGTGGCGCTGTGGCACACGGCCAGCACTGGGGTGGACCTGTGGCTCAGCGCCATTGCCTACGGCGCTTCACAGGTGGTGGTGCTCTCGACCCAGGAGGAGGCACCGCAGTACCTGGACGGATTGCAGGCGCAGATGGATGTGGCGCAGGCCCTCTTGCGCGGGCTGGGCTACACCGGCACCCATGTGCAACTGCTGCGCGCCGCGCACCCCACCGAACTCGACGCAGCATTGCAGGCTCTGGGCCAGACGCGCCAGAAGACCCCGGCCGTGGCCGCGCGTTTTGCGGTGGCGCAGGAAAAACGCAGCACGCTGGAGATGGCGCTGGACCACCTGATCGAGCAGGCCCCCTTGTCCGTGGCTGAGCGGCCTGCGGCCATTGCCTTGCCCGCAATAGGGTCTCCCCTGGGCACCATTGAGGTCAACAAGGATCGCTGCACTCTGTGCCTGAGCTGCGTGAGCGCCTGCCCCGCCAGCGCGCTACAGGACAACCCGCAGCTGCCGCAGCTGCGCTTCATTGAAAAGAACTGCGTGCAGTGTGGCCTGTGTGCCACCACCTGCCCTGAAGACGCCATCACCCTGCAGCCGCGCCTGCTGCTCACGCCCGAGCGTGCGCAATTGCGTGTGCTCAACGAGGCCAAGCCCTGGGCCTGTGTGCGCTGCAGCAAGCCGTTTGGCACGGTCAAGGCCATCGAGGCCATGTTGGGCAAGCTGTCGGGCCACCCCATGTTCCAGGGCGAGGCGCTGGAGCGCCTGAAGATGTGCAGCGACTGCCGCGTGATCGACCTGTATTCCGCACAAAACGAGACGAAAGTGACTGACCTGTGAGCGCCCCATCCACCTTGACCCCCCTGGGCGGCAGCTCTGCGCTCGACGAGGAAACCGCCCGTGCCGAGCTGTATGGCCTGCTGTCGCAGCTGTACTACGCCGCGCCTGGCCCGGAGCTGCTGTCGGCCCTGCGGGTGGCAGTGACGGAGGCGCCTGCCGATGGCGGCTTTTTGCAGGAGCCCTGGCAGCAACTGGTGGCGGCGTCGCGTGCGCTCAGCGATGCGGCCATCGCGCAGGAGTTTGACCGGCTCTTTGGCGGCGTGGGCAAGCCCGAGGTGTTTTTGTATGGTTCGCACTACCTCAGCGGGTTTCTCAACGAAAAGCCGCTGGCGCGCCTGCGCACCGATCTGCAGCAACTGGGCCTGGCGCGGGATGAAACGATGCCCGAAACCGAAGACCATGTGGCCTACCTGCTGGAGGTGATGCGCTATCTGATCGCCGGAGACGATGTAGCTGTCTGCAACCTGACATCGCAGCGTGAATTTTTTTCAACCCATTTGCAGCCCTGGATCCTGCAGTTGTGCGATGCCCTTGCTGCACAGCCACAGGCCTCGTTCTACCTGGCGGTAGCCCACTTCACCCGCGCGTTTGTGTCGGTGGAAACCCAGGGCTTCGACATGTTGGATTGACCCTTTCAGATGCTCGTAAACCCTCGATATGTCGCTATAAAAGATGAGTGTGTTACTGGGAGTTGTAAAGCTCCATGGCAGGTTTTTACACACTGACATAGACTGTATGAATTCCGTTTCATAGCTGCCAGCCTTTCTGGAGACAAGCATGCAGAACCGCCAGCCAAATTCCTCACGCCGGAGCTTCTTTTCCGGCGCCGCCACCGTAGGGGCTGCCGCAGCAGCCGTTGTGGCACTCCCCCATGTTGCACCGTCGGATGCCGTGGTGTCCGAGCCCGCTCGCGTCGCACCCGAAAAGGGCGGTGGCTACCACCTGTCTGCCCGCGTGAAGCAGTACTACAAGACCACCCAACTTTGACATCGGGGCACGCCATGTTGCTAACCAAGAAGTCTTCTCATTCCGTGCAGGGCAACAGCTCTGCGTCGCCTTTTGTGCACAGCCTGCGCCGTGGCCTGTCGCAAGCTCTGCCCACCATGGACCGCCGTTCGTTCCTGCGCCGCTCCGGCCTGGGAGTGGGTGTAGGTATTGCCGCCTCGCAACTCACGCTGGTCAAAAAATCCAACGCTGCTGAAGGTGCCAAGGTTGGCATCGGCGACAGCAAGATCGAAGTGCGCCGCACCGTGTGCACCCACTGTTCAGTGGGTTGCGCGGTCGATGCCGTGGTCGAGAACGGCGTGTGGGTGCGCCAGGAGGCGGTGTTCGACTCGCCCATCAACCTGGGTGCCCACTGCGCCAAGGGCGCAGCCCTGCGCGAGCACGGCCATGGCGAGTACCGCCTGCGTTACCCCATGAAGCTGGTCAACGGCAAGTACGAGCGCATCAGCTGGGACACTGCCCTGAACGAAATCACGGCCAAGATGCAGGAGCTGCGCAAGGCCAGCGGCCCCGACAGCGTGTACTTTGTGGGTTCGTCCAAGCACAACAACGAGCAGGCTTACCTGCTGCGCAAGTTCGTGAGTTTCTGGGGGACCAACAACTGTGACCACCAGGCGCGCATCTGCCACTCCACCACTGTGGCGGGCGTGGCCAATACATGGGGCTACGGCGCCATGACCAATTCGTACAACGACATGCAAAACAGCAAGGTCGCTTTGTACATCGGCTCCAACGCAGCCGAAGCCCACCCGGTGTCCATGCTGCACATGCTGCACGCCAAGGAAACTGGTTGCAAGATGATCGTGGTGGACCCGCGCTTCACGCGCACGGCGGCCAAGGCCGACGAATACGTGCGCATCCGCTCCGGCACCGACATTCCCTTCCTGTTTGGTGTGCTGTACCACATCTTCAAGAACGGCTGGGAAGACAAGAAGTACATCAACGACCGTGTCTATGGCATGGACAAGGTGCGAGACGAAGTGCTGGCCAAGTGGACACCTGACAAGGTGGAAGAGGCTTGCGGCGTCAAGGAAGACCAGGTTTTCAAGGTCGCCAAGATGCTGCACGAGAACAACCCCGGCACCATCGTGTGGTGCATGGGCCAGACGCAGCACACCATCGGCAATGCCATCGTGCGTGCATCGTGCATCTTGCAGCTGGCTTTGGGCAACGTGGGCAAGAGCGGCGGCGGCACCAACATCTTTCGCGGTCACGACAACGTGCAGGGTGCCACCGACGTGGGCCCCAACCCTGACTCGCTGCCCGGCTACTACGGCCTGGCTGAAGGCTCGTGGAAGCATTTCGCTGCTGTGTGGGGTGTGGACTTCGAGTGGATCAAGAAGCAGTATGCGTCGCCCGCGATGATGACCAAGAACGGCATCACCGTGTCGCGCTGGATCGACGGTGTGCTGGAGAACAACGAACTGATCGACCAGGACTCCAACTTGCGCGGCGTGTTTTTCTGGGGCCATGCTCCCAACTCGCAGACCCGTGGTCTCGAGATGAAGCGCGCGATGGACAAGCTGGACCTGCTGGTGGTGGTGGACCCTTATCCATCCGCCACGGCCGCCATGGCTGCCATGCCCGGCAAGGCCGAAGACCTGAACCCCAACCGCGCGGTGTACCTGCTGCCGGCTGCCACGCAGTTCGAGACCAGCGGTTCGTGCACGGCATCGAACCGTTCGCTGCAGTGGCGCGAGAAGGTGATAGACCCGCTGTGGGAGAGTCGCTCCGATCACATGATCATGTATCAGTTCGCGCAAAAGCTTGGCTTTGCCGACGAACTCGTCAAGAACTACAAGATGCAGAAGGTCAAGGGCATGGACGAGCCTGTGCCCGAGGACATCCTGCGCGAGATCAACAAGTCGGTCTGGACCATTGGGTACACCGGCCAGAGCCCTGAGCGCCTGAAGGCCCACATGAAGAACATGCACCTGTTCGATGTGAAGACCCTGAAGGCCAAGGGCGGCAAGGACAAGGAGACTGGTTACGACTTTGGCGGCGACTATTTTGGCCTGCCATGGCCCTGCTATGGCACGCCGGAGCTCAAGCACCCAGGCTCGCCCAATCTGTACGACACCTCCAAGCATGTGATGGAAGGCGGCGGCAACTTCCGCGCCAACTTCGGCGTGGAAAAGGATGGCGTCAACCTGCTGGCAGAGGACGGCTCCCATTCGGTGGGCAGCGAGATCACCACGGGCTACCCCGAGTTCGACCACGTGCTGCTCAAGAAGCTGGGCTGGTGGGACGATCTGAGCGATGCCGAAAAGGCCAAGGCCGAGGGAAAGAACTGGAAGACCGACCCCACGGGCGCGATCATCCGGGTGGCCCTCAAGCACGGTTGTCATCCGTTCGGCAACGCCAAGGCACGCGCTGTGGTGTGGAACTTCCCTGACGCCATTCCGCAGCACCGTGAGCCTCTGTATGGCACGCGTCCTGACCTCATGGCCAAGTACCCCACCCACGACGACAAGAAGGCCTTCTGGCGCCTGCCTACCCTGTACAAGAGCGTGCAGGAGAAAAACGTGGCCGACAAGGTGCACGAGAAATTCCCGCTCATCATGAGCTCGGGCCGACTCGTGGAGTACGAAGGCGGCGGCGAGGAAACCCGCTCCAACCCCTGGCTGGCGGAGCTGCAGCAGGAATCGTTCGTCGAGATCAACCCCAAGACGGCGGCCGACCGGGGCATCCGCAACGGCGAGCGTGTGTGGCTCAGTTCTCCCACCGGCGCACGCATCAACGTGCAGGCACTCGTCACCGAGCGGGTGGCACCCGATACCGTGTGGATGCCGTTCCACTTCTCGGGCCGCTGGCAAGGGGCGGACATGCTGGCGTATTACCCCAAGGGTGCGGCGCCTGTGGTGCGCGGTGAGGCTGTGAACACGGCCACCACCTATGGCTACGACAGCGTGACCATGATGCAAGAAACCAAGACCACGATCTGCAACGTGGAACGCGCCTGATCGCGCCACGCAAGGAGATACACACATGGCACGAATGAAATTCATCTGTGACGCAGAGCGCTGCATCGAATGCAACGGCTGCGTGACCGCCTGCAAGAACGAACACGAAGTACCCTGGGGCGTGAACCGCCGCCGCGTGGTCACGCTCAACGACGGTGTGCCGGGCGAGAAGTCCATCTCGGTGGCCTGCATGCACTGCAGCGATGCACCCTGCATGGCGGTGTGCCCCGTCAACTGCTTCTACCGCACCGAAGAGGGTGTGGTGTTGCACGACAAGGACGTGTGCATTGGCTGCGGCTACTGCAGCTATGCCTGCCCCTTTGGCGCGCCGCAGTTCCCTTCGTCGGGCACCTTTGGTGTGCGCGGCAAGATGGACAAATGCACGTTTTGCGCCGGTGGCCCCGAGGCACATGGCAGCCAGGCGGAGTTTGAAAAATACGGCCGCAACCGCCTGGCCGAGGGCAAGCTGCCTGCCTGTGCAGAAATGTGTTCTACCAAGGCCCTGCTGGCCGGTGACGGCGATGTGGTGGCGGATATCTTCCGCAACCGCGTGGTGCAGCGTGGCAAGGGCGCCGAGGTGTGGGGCTGGGGTACTGCCTACGGTTCGCAACAAGCAGGTCAGCCTGCAGGAGGCAAGTCATGATGCAGCGCACCGTTCAATGGACCCTGGCTGCCGCAGTGGCCGTGTTGTCACTCAGCGCCTGCACCGAGAAGCCACAGACAGGCATGGGCGTCCGCAGCGATGCTCCGCCTTACGCGGGCACCGGCAGCAACTTCACGCAGCCTGGCTGGAAAGCCGGTGACAAAACCAGCTGGGAAGCGCAGTTGAAAGCGCGCCAGCAGTACGGGCAGAACGAATACACCCGCACCCAGGCGAAGTGAGGTCCACCATGAAATACATCGTGTGGTCCATGGCCTTAGTGGCCAGTCTGGCCTGGGGGCTGGCTAGCGCCCAGACGCCGCCGGCTGCGCCGGACGCATCCGTGGCGGCTCCTGCAGCCACTGCTGCACCGGCTGCGGTGGGCGGCGTGCAAAGCCAGAACATCTTTCAGGTCAAACCCGACGCCAGCGCCGACCCCCAATACGCCGAGCAGACCAACGGCGAGCGCATGAAGGTGCAGCCCGGCAACAACGCGCCCATGTGGCGCCAGGTGGGGCAAGGCGTGACGGGTTACAGCAGCCTGCCCGTAACCCAGGCGCCCGAGGCGGGTAACCTGATCCAGCGCTTTGTGCAGTACCCCGGCTCGCGGGTGACCAATGCGGGCGAAGCCTGGCGCCAGGTGCGCAACAACTGGATCATTCCTTACGGTGGTTCGCTGTTGCTGATCGTGGCGGGGGCGATTGCGCTGTTTTACTGGCGCAAGGGCATGATCATGCTGCACGGCGCCGAGACGGGCCGGAAGATCGAGCGTTTTACGCCCTTCGAACGGTCTGCGCATTGGGCCAACGCGATTGCCTTCGTGGCACTGGCGTTGTCTGGTCTGGTGATGGCGTTTGGCAAGTTCTTCCTGCTTCCTGTGATGGGCAGCACGCTGTTTGGCTGGCTCACTTACGCGCTCAAGAACGTCCAT
>NZ_JADHVT010000059.1 GCF_016783915.1 Acidovorax sp. | reverse complement strand
GGGGCTGCCAGTGCGCCAGCTGCTGCACATGCTCAGCCGTCACCTTGCGCCCATCGCAGTTGCGCAGCACCGATTCGAGCACGATGCGGATCGACACGGGCAGGCGCTGGATCTGCGGAAACTGCTTGGCCAGCGCGGGCAGGGAGTAGAACTTGCCCTCCTTGCCCGACGCCGTTTTGAAGCCCTTGAGCGTGTTGGCAAAGGCGTGGCGTACGGGCTTGGACGACGGTTTGGCTAGCGGCTTGGACGATGAGGCCATGGCGAACTCCTAGAAAAGGCAACAGCGTCTATTCTGGCAGTCCCCCATGACGGCGCAATCGTTGGGGGTATGCCGCTGTGCCCCGCCGCCCTGGCGCAGAGGCTCATACGACGCTCTTTTCACCAATTTTGCGGAAAAAACCGCCCAAGCGCTACATCCTTATGCCTCAATAGCTATCAAATATATAGCGCAAAAGAACTAAGCGGCAGCCCAAGCAGGCAGGCGGCGCACACCCATCCACTGCAGCTCCGCAATGAGCGCCACCGAGACCACGTGCACCACCAGGTACGCCTGGCCCAGCAACGTGGGTGCCACGGCGTTACCGAGCAGCAGCACCAGGCTGGCCAACGCCCATCCAAAGTTGGCAGCGATCAGCGCCGACAGCCCTCCGCGCGGCATGGTGCGCGCGCGGGCAATGCGGGTGGCCAGTGCTGCGTAGCCCAGCAGCAAAACGCCGGACACCACCAGCAGTCCGTGCGGCAGCCCCAGCCATTCGGCCAGCGACGCCGTCAGCAGCAGATGCAAGGCGCCCAGCAGCAGCCCGGTGGACGCATCGAACCAGACCACGGCACGCAAAAGGGAGGGGGAAGACAACAGGTTCAACATGGCAAGCTCCTTGGGGGTTGAAGAAGGCTGCATCGTTGCCGCTGCGGCGCATGGCGTCGATGACATGGCAGGTAATGGTCTGCGGCCTGGTTGGGCCTAGGATGCGAGGCATGACGTCCGCACCCTCCACCCCTTCTCGCCGCACCCCGCGTCATCCGCTGCCGCACCGCACTGCAGCAGCGGGGCCCGCCAGTTTTGGTGACCACCTGCGCACCTGGCGCCAGCAGCGGCACCTGAGCCAGCTGGAGCTGGCCGACGAGGCAGACATCTCCACGCGGCACGTGAGCTTCATGGAAACCGGCCGCACCAATCCCAGCCGCGACATGGTGCTGCGCCTGTGCGAGCGCCTGGCCATCCCGCTGCGCGAACGCAACGCACTGCTGGTGGCAGCCGGCTACGCCCCCATGTACCGAGAACGCGCGCTGGACGACCCGGCACTGACCGCAGCGCGCCAGGCCGTCGAGCTGGTGCTCAAGGGCCATGAGCCCTGCCCCGCCATCGCACTCGACCGCTGCTGGAATGTGGTGGCTGCCAACCGCACAGCGCAGGCCTTGCTGGCCGCGCATGTGAGCCCTGAACTGCTCGCGCCCCCCATCAACGTGTTCCGCCTGAGCCTGCACCCCGACGGCCTGGCGTCACGCATCGCCAATCTGGCGCAATGGCGCCACCATCTCTTCGAGCGCCTGCGCCAGCAAATTCATGCCACGGGGGACCCGGCATTGCTGGCCCTGCAGGCCGAACTGCTGGAATACCCCGCGCCCGATGAATCCACACCGCTCGTGATGGCGGGAGAAATGCTGGGTGTGGTGATGCCGTTTTGTTTCAATAGCATGCACGGCATGCTGTCGCTCATCAGCACTACGACGATATTCGGCACTCCAGTGGATGTGACGCTGCAGGAGCTGGCGGTGGAATCGTTTTTCCCGGCCGACGCATTTACTGCCCAGGTACTGCGGGAGATGGCGCAGCAATATGCTGCGGATTGACTGCCTGGGGTGCGTTGAACAACAACACGCGGACCGAATTTTTGGGTTCCGTGGGCAGTGGCTGGCGGGATAGCGTGATTTTGCGGTATCCACCCAGTGAATGCAGGGCGCAGATTTTGTGTCGCCAGCGATGTATGAAGGATCCAGATGCTGGGCCAGGCTGGGTAGTTCGGCGCCCCATGCCAGGCCACCCAAAAAAATAGCCCGCAGTTGCGGGCTATTTTTTTGAGTGCAGCGAATGCCGATTCTCAGATGGCGAACTTTTCGCGGTTTTCGTTCTGAATCCACTTGGGCGCCTTGCCACGGCCGGTCCATGTCTGGCCAGTCGCCGGGTCGCGGTATTTGGGGGCCACTTTGGTGCCTGCGGTAGAGCTGCGGCCAGTTTTCCCTGCGGCCTTGCCTGCAGGAAACACATCCTGGGCGGTCAGACCATATTCGGCCACCAAGGCGCGCACTTGGGAAACAGCGTCCGACAATTCTCGGCGACGGGCTTCGCTGATTTGTTGCTCAAGCGCTTCACGCTGCTTCAAAAGTTCTTTGTAGCTGGTCATGGTGTCTGAATAAGAAAATGGGGTTGGTGACCACGCGATTATATGGATAACCGCCCTCAGCAAACGTCGGGATAAAAATTTTGCATTAAGAAACCACAAAATGCTGCCAGTCATATTCACTCCCGAGCCAGCCACTGGTCCAGGGAGCCATAACGGCTTCAGAGGATGCTGTCGGGTTGTGCCAATACCCTGTCAATGCGTTTGCCCTCCAGGGCCAGCACCTCGAATATCCAGCCGACGCACACAATCTGTTCGCCTACGGCAGGTAAATGCCCGGTTTCTGCCATCAAAAACCCTGCCAGGGTGTTATAGCGCCCACGGTCTTCCTCGGACAGATCCCGAATATCCAGACGCGCCTTGAGTTCGGACACAGGCATCAGCCCATCCAGCAGCCACGCGCCATCACCACGCGGTGTGGCCCAGGCGTCGGCGGCAGCGCCAGGCTGCAATTCACCGGTAATGGCTTCGAGCAGATCGTGCGGGGTCATGATGCCCTGCACCACACCATATTCGTCCACCACAAACACCATGCGCCCCGAACGCGCGCGAAACTGCTCGAGCAGCTCCATGCCGCTCAAGGTCTCGGGCAAAAAGGCTGCGGGCTTCACGTACTGCTCCAGCGTGCCGGGCGCATCGGGTCCCAGCTCCAGCAAACGGGCCACGCTCACAATGCCCACCACCTCGTCCAGAGAGTTGCGACACACGGGGTACCACGAATGCGCGGCATGCTCGCCGCCACGGCCTGCCTGCTGCAAGCCCTGCGACACCGACCACCCCGCATCGAGCCAGCCCACATCACTGCGCGGCACCATCAGCGAGGTCAGCGGCCGGTCGTCCAGGCGAAAGACGTTTTGCACCATCTGGTGCTCATGGTGCTCGATCACACCGGCCTCGCGCCCTTCTTCGAGGCTGGCGACGATTTCTTCTTCCGTGACAGAGCGCCCCGCTGTGTTGTCCACCCGCATCAGGCGCAGCACCCCTTGGGTCGAGAGCGACAACAGGCGCACAAAAGGCTTGGCCACCCGGGCCACCCAGGCCATGGGCCGCGCCACCAGGCGGGACACCGCCTCCGGATAGAGCTGGCCGATGCGTTTGGGCACCAGCTCGCCAAACACGATGGTGACGAAGGTGATGACGGTCACCACCAGAGCGGTGGCGGTGATGCTGGCGGCCCGCACGGGCATGCCCAGCTGCTGCAGCCACAGCCCCAGGTCGTCGCTGAATGCAGCCTCACCGAGGATTCCATTGAGCATGCCGATGGAGGTGATGCCCACTTGCACCGAGGACAAAAACTGCGTGGGGTTCTCGAGCAGCGCAAGAGCGGCCTGAGCGCCCTTGTCACCCGCTTCGGCCATGGCGGTCAAACGCGACCTGCGGCTTGACGCCAGCGCCAGTTCGGACATCGCGAACACGCCGTTGAGCAGGGTCAGCAGCGCGATCAGCAGAAAATCCATGCTTCACTCAATCAGGTTCACAACCGAAGACCATCATGGCACTTTACTGTATCGGCGACATCCAGGGCTGCGACGCCGCGCTGGGCCGCCTGCTGGACACCATCGGCTTTTCTGCCAGCCGTGACACGGTGTACCTGCTGGGGGACCTTGTCAACCGGGGGCCTGACTCTGCCGCTGTGCTGCGCCGCTGCATGCAACATGGCGATGCCATCCGCTGCCTGCTGGGCAACCATGACCTGCACTTGCTGGCCGCCGCACACGGTGCGCGCAAGCCATCGCGCCGCGATACCCTGGCGTCCGTGCTGGATGCCCCAGACCGCAGCGCCTTGCTCGACTGGCTGCGCCACCAGCCACTGGCGCGGACCCATGAGCATGCCGGCCAGACCCTGCTGATGGTGCATGCGGGCGTGGTACCCGCCTGGACTGCAGCAGACACCCTGGAACGCGCGCAGGAGGTCCACGCCGTGCTGCGCAGCCCGGACCTGCCCACCTTCTTGCACAGCATGTACGGCAACACGCCGGACCACTGGAACGATGCCCTCACAGGCTCCGACCGGCTGCGTGTGATCGTGAACGCACTGACGCGTATGCGCTTTTGCTCCTCCGAGGGTGTGATGGATTTTGAAAGCACTGAGAGCGCCAGCGCAGCCCCTGAAGGCCTGATGCCATGGTTTGACGCGCCAGAACGGCGCACCGCCGGCACGCTGATGGCTTTTGGCCACTGGTCCACGCTGGGCTGGCTCAACCGCAGCGACCTTCTGGGCCTGGACACCGGCTGCGTGTGGGGCGGCTGCCTGAGCGCCGTGCGTTTTGGCGCGACGCTGGCCGAACGCGAGCTGCTGCAGGTGCACTGCGAGCAAGCCCAGGCCCCTGGCTGAACAAACCGCAACAGGCTCAGGACGGCACAGGTTCCAGCAGGGCCGACATGGCGGTGGACTGCCAGACACCACCGTCCTGCCCGGCGATCAGCACGGCCAGCCCCGGCATGCGCTGCGCCAGTACCCGGCCCGCCTGCGGGCCCTGCACCATCAGCGCGGCACCCAGTCCGTTGACGGCCGCCACATCGCGCGCCACCAGGCTCACGCCATGTACGCCCGATGCCGGGCGCCCTGTGCGCGGATTGAGCACATGGTGCTGGCGCTGGCCTTGGTGGAAGAAGAAGCGCTCATAGTCGCCCGACGAGGCCACCACACCGGCGCCCGCCACGGCCACCACACCCAGCAGGCGCTCGGGGGAACGCGGGTCGCGCAGCCCCACACGCCAGGGCCTGCCTTGCCACAGCCCGTGGGTCAGCACGTCACCACCACCGTTGATCATGGCGTTCTCAACCCCTTCGGAGCGCAGCATGTTCATGCCAGCTTCCAGGATCGGTAGCTTGGCGATGCCGCCCAGGTCCAGCGCCATGCCCTGGCGGGCCAGGAAGGCAGTGCCAGCGGCCACGTCCAGCATCAGGCTGCGCGCATCCACCAGGGGCAGTTGCCGCGCGATTTCGCTGGCGCCGGGAACCACCTTGTCGCCGGGACCAAAGTTCCAGGACTTGAAAGCCCCCACCGTCACGTCAAAGGCACCACGGCTCACCGCCGACACACGCTGGGCGCTCTGCAGCACCGCCATGACTTCGGGCGGAACCGCCACAGGCACGATGCCCGCCGCCAGGTTGATGCGACTGACCACGCTGCGGGGTTGGTAGCGGCTCATGAGCGCCTCCAGCCTCTGCATCTCTGCATAGGCCCGGTCCATGGCGCGGCGCAGCTGCGGGCCATCAACGCCCTCCACCGCCATATCCACCTGCGTGCCCATCAGGGGACGCGAGCTGCGCTCAGACATCACCCGTGCGGCCGCAGACGCGCCACCACCCCAGACCGCACCACCCAGCAAGGGCAGCGCCATCACCATGCGACGGCGCGACAGACCCTGAGGGGGCAGAGAAGCTTGCTGCATGGTGCCTCCGCTCAGAGCGACTTGTCGGCCATGTAATCCACGGCGGCCTTGACCTCGGCGTCGGTCAGATTGGCAGAGCCCCCCTTGGCGGGCATCATGCCCTTGGCCCCGGTAAAGCCCTCGATCGCGTGCTTGTACAGCGTGTCCTTGCCCTGGGCAATGCGCGGGCCCCAGTCGGCCTTGTCGCCCGGCTTGGGGGCACCGGCCACGCCAGCGGCATGGCACATGGCGCAGGTCTTGCCAAACACACTTTTTCCCAGTTCGTTCTCTGCGGCAGCCGGTGCGGCGGGGGCCGCTGCGGGCGCTGGGGCTGTGACAGCCGCAGGTGCAGCAGCTGGCGTGGGTTCCGACTTCTTGTCGCCACAACCGGCCAGCAGTGCGGCCAAGATCGCTACGGCGACCATCACGGTTTTCTTTTGCATCGCATACATCCTGTTCTTGGGGGTTAACAAATATCTGAGAGGGCCTGTGGCTGCGCGAGAAACGCGACGAAATGCGTCCAGGACGTGGCCGGAAAAACCCCTGCGGGCATTACACGGGCACCGCCTCAGACCGGTGCATTGACTGTAGGTGCAAGAGGCACTTTTGGGCAGATGCCGGCCCCTCCAAAGCATGATCCAGATCAAATTGATTCATATTACGTGAATCTATTATCCATGCCATGCAAAACCATCACACCCTGCGAAGACTGCGCCTTTGGGTGCTGGCGTGGTTTTTGATGGCGCTGGGTGTAGCGGTGGCTTCGCCGCTGGTAGCGCCACGGGGCATGGAGCTGGTCTGTTCTGGCTCTGGTAGCGGTGGTGTCCGGCTGGTGGTGAAGACCACCGAAGGCTTGGTGGCGGCAGATGCGATCGGCCTCGATTGCCCTTTGTGCCTGGCGGCCGACACGCCACCCACCACCCCACTCGCAGCAACCACCACTGCCGCAGCCCCCACCTTCCAGCCCCGCTTTCACACACCACTTTCCGCACGCACAGAGGTGGCGCTCAGCCCTCCTGCACGCGCACCACCCCTTTTCAACTGAGCGATCCCAAAGAGGAAAACCATGACCGAGAGAAAAGACAGTCCCCTTCCCGCTGCTGGCCTGGGCCGACGCAGTTTCATCAACACAGCCGCCCTGGTCGGGTTGACCGCAGGCGTAGCCGCCTGCAACGATAAGCCCAGCGCTGCAACGCCTGCGGCACCCGCCCCGGCAGCGCCTGCGGCCAGCCATGCCGCCGCTGGCGCCAACGTGCACCTCAAGCCCGGCGAGCTGGACACCTACTACGGTCTCTGGAGCGGCGGCCACACGGGCGACATGCGCGTGCTGGGCCTGCCCTCCGGCCGCGAAATCACACGCATCCCCTGCTTCGTGCCTGACGCCCTGGTGGGCTGGGGCATCACCAATGAATCCAAGGCCGTGATGGGCACCAAGGCCGATGGTCACCTCGAATACACGGTGGCCGACACCCACCACACCCACGCCTCGTACAAGGATGGCAACTACGACGGCCGCTACGCCTGGATCAACGACAAGATCAACAGCCGCATCGCGCGCATCCGCCTCGATTACTTCGTGTGCGACAAGATCACCAAGCTGCCCAACGTGCAGGGCTTTCACGGCATCTTCCCGGACAAGGCAGACCCGGTGGACCCCGCCATCAACTACACCACACGCGTGTTTTGCGGCGGTGAGTTCGCCATTCCCCTGCCCAACACGGGCACCGAAGACTCCACCAAGTACCGCTCCATGTTCAGCTGCGTGGACGCAGAAACCATGGAAGTGCGCTGGCAAGTGCTGATCGACGGCAACTGCGACCTGGTCGCCACGTCGTACGACGGCAAGCTGGCCGCCACCAACCAGTACAACACCGAGATGGGCGCGAAGTACGAGGACATGATGTCCGCCGAGCGCGACGCATGCCTGTTCTTCAACGTGGGCCGTATCGAGGCCGCCGTGAAGGCTGGCAAGTTCAAGACCATCGGCACCAGCAAGGTGCCTGTGGTGGACGGCACGCACGAAGCCAACAAGGACCCCAAGACCGCCCTCACGGCCTATGTGTCTGTGCCCAAGAACCCGCACGGCGTGAACGCCAGCCCCGATGGCAAGTACTTCATCTGCGCCGGCAAGCTCTCGCCCACCGGCACCGTGATCGAGCTGGCCAAGGTGCTCGACTACTTTGACGGCAAGCTCGAAAAGCTGGACTCCGCCATCGTGGCCGAAGTGGAGCTGGGCCTGGGCCCACTGCACACCGCGTTCGACGGCCGTGGCAATGCCTACACCACCCTGTTCCTGGACAGCCAGGTCGTGAAGTGGAACGTGGAAGCCGCCATCAAGTTCCACGCGGGCGACAAGACCGCCAAGTACGTGGTGGACCGCCTCGATGTGCAATACCAGCCCGGCCACTTGAACGCGTCGCAGTCCGAAACCAAGGCCGCCGACGGCAAGATCCTGGCCGTGGGTTGCAAGTTCTCCAAGGACCGCTTCCTGCCCGTGGGCCCGCTGCACCCCGAGAACGAACAGCTCATCGACATCTCGGGCGAGAAGATGGTGCTGCTGGCCGACCACCCCGTGCGTGGCGAGCCTCATGACTTCATCATCTTCAAGCGCGACCTGGTGCGCCCCAAGCAGGTCTACACGCTCGACGAGTTCCCGCTGGCCGTCAAGGACCCCAAGGAGTCCGGCGTGTTCCGCAATGGCAAGAAGGTCACCGTGAAGATGACCTCGCAAGCCCCGGCCTTTAGCCTGCGCGAGTTCAAGCTCAAGAAGGGTGACGAGGTCACGCTGATCCTGACCAACCTGGACAAGATCGAAGACTTGACCCACGGCTTTGCGATTCCGAACTACAACGTGAACTTCATCGTGAACCCGCTGGAGACCAAGTCGGTGAGCTTTGTGGCCGACAAGCCCGGTGTGTTCTGGTGCTACTGCACGCACTTCTGCCATGCACTCCACCTGGAAATGCGCACTCGGATGATTGTGGAAGCTTGATGGGGCGATCCCCCTGAGGCGCTACCGCGCCTTCCCCCTTCTCTCGAATCGCTGCGCGATTCGGGAAGGGGGACGATGCACTCGCTGCGGGGCGGCCCTTGCTCTGCATCCCTGGTCTGGGGCGCGCCAGTTGTGACGACTGCGCCCCAATTTGAACAAAATTGGCCGCTAGCGCTTGATAGATAAGCGCTAACAGCTATCAAAAAGATAGTCTCATGATTTCCCTCCGTCGGCAGTTCGCCACGCTTCTTCTGGTCTTGTTGGCAGCACTTTGGCTGGCGCCGCGCGCCCATGCCGCAGCAGGCGCCTACGAGGCCGAGCTGCCCGCCGAACTGGCCAGCGCGCGCGAAATGTGCGCACTGGTGCCCTGCAAGGATGTGTTCCCGGGGGCGGGCCACTTTTCCGAGCGCAAGGGGCAGCCGCCCTATGTAGAGGCCTACGACAACGACGGTGCCCAAAAGAAGCTGCTGGGCTATGTGATGCTCTCCACCGACATC
Source organism: Acidovorax sp. (assembly GCF_016783915.1). Classification (GTDB taxonomy): domain Bacteria; phylum Pseudomonadota; class Gammaproteobacteria; order Burkholderiales; family Burkholderiaceae_C; genus Acidovorax. The sequence continues at coordinate 15,135 of NZ_JADHVT010000059.1, read as the reverse complement.
ACCGACACCCCGGCCTACTCGGGCAAGCCTGTGGTCACGCTGATCGGCATGGACACACAAGGTCGCTTCGTGGGCGTGAAGGTGCTCAAGCATTCCGAGCCCATCCTGCTGCTGGGCATCCCTGAATCCGCACTGCTCAAGTTCAACGCCCAGTACCTGGGCAAGTCGGTGGCCGACAAGATCGAGGTGGGCCAGTCGCGCCCTGATGAAAACGTGCTGGGCCTGGACGCCATCTCGGGTGCCACCGTCACCGTGATCGCGCAGAACCAGGTCATGATGGCCTCGGGCTCCGCCGTGGCGCGGCAGGTGGGCATCCTCGCACCCGCGGTGCGCGAGCCCGCACGCTATGCCGAAACCGGCAAGCGCCTGAGCTGGGCCGAGCTGGTGCAACAAGGCACCGTACAACGCCTGCGGGTGCTGCCCGAACAGGTGGGCCTGGACAAGGGCCCCGACCCGTTCATCGAGCTGTGGTTTGGCGACCTGAACCACCCAGACATCGGCAAAAGCGTGCTGGGCGAGAACGGTTGGAACAACCTGCGCCTGCAGCTCAAGGAGGGCGAACACGCCTTCTTCATCGTCCGCACCGGCGGCAAGGAATCGTTCAAGGGCTCGGGCTTTGTGCGCGGCGGCATCTACGACCGCGTGCAGGTACGCCAAGGCGCAGATTCGTTCACCTTCCGCGACCTGGACGCGCTCAACCTGTACGGCATCGAGGCCGCAGGCGCACCCAGCTACAACGAGTCGGTCATCTTCATCATCCGCTCACACGCGTTCTCAGCCGCCTACCCCTGGAAGCTGAGCTTTCTGGGCAACCGCGTGGACCGTGCCACGGGCACTCGCAGCTTCACCAGCTTCGACACGCCCTACTGGCTGCCCGCCGCCATGCTGCAAGGAGGGCGCCCGACCATCGACGAGCCTGATGCCCCCTGGGTGCGCGTGTGGAAGTCGCGTGCGGTAGAGATTGCACTGTTCGCCGTGCTGTTGATCGCCGTGAGCGTGGTGTACGCCCTGCGCGAGAAGCTCACGCGCCTGTCCACCCACAAGAACAAGTGGCCGGTCAACGCCTTCAAGTACAGCTTCTGGGCCCTCAGCATTGGCTGGATCGGTTTTGGCGCCATGGCGCAGCCCTCCATCACGCAGGTGCTGACCTGGTTCCATTCGCTGCTGTTCCAGTGGACTTGGTCGCTGTTCCTGTCCGACCCGTTCATCTTCCTGTTCTGGATCTTCATCATCGTCACCGTGTTCCTGTTCGGGCGCGGGTTGTTCTGCGGCTGGATGTGCCCGTTTGGCTCGCTGCAGGAGGGCATCTACAAGATCGCGCGCGTCCTGGGCCTCAAGCGCTTTCAGACCCAGCTGCCGCAGAAGTGGCACGACCGGCTCAAGTGGGTCAAGTACGCGGTGTTCTTCGGGTTGCTCGCGGTGTCGATGTTCTCGATGGGCCTGGCCGAAAAGCTGGCCGAGGTGGAACCCTTCAAGACCACCTTCCTGGTGGGCGCGCTGAACCGCGCCTGGCCCTATGGCCTGTTTGTGGCCGCCATACTGGGCGTGTCGATCTTCATCGAGCGGCCCTATTGCAAATACATTTGCCCGCTGGGCGCCTCGCTGGCCATGCCCAGCACGTTCCGCTGGTTTGGCCTCAAGCGCAAGCAGGACTGCAACAGCTGCAAGGCCTGCGCCGTGGGCTGCGGCGCCCAGGCGATTGACGCCGATGGCCGTATCGACCACCGCGAATGCCTGCATTGCCTGGACTGCATGGTGCTCTACACCGACACCAAGGGCTGCCCGCCCCTGGCAAAAGAGCGCAAGCGCCGCGAAAAGGATGGCCTGGAGATCACGCCCATCGGCGCCAACGGCTACTTCATCCCGATCCACCCCGCCACGGTGCAAGACCAGATTTCGGCCAAGGCTGCCCAGGGGCCGGACCCACGCATGCCCACCACGCCAGCACTGCTCGCACACAAGGCCGACGCCAAAGGCCTGCGCTGGGTCGTTCTTGAGCTGGTAGACCACCTGTGGCCCTGGAGCCGCGAAGGCTGGGCCTCGCGGCGCGCGCTGCAGATCGCAGGCTTCTCGCTGGCCGTCGCCGCCAGCGTGGCCTGGGTGTTGACCGCCCTGGGCTCGCTGTCATCGGGCGCCATCATCGGCTGGTGGTTTGGCTGGAGCGTGTACGAGGTGCTGATCCGACTGTCGGGCAAGCGCTATGTGAAGGACGGCCCGTGGTGGCAGGGCCAGTACCGCCGGGCGGGCGTGATGGACATGCTGAGCTACGTGGGCTTCAAGAACCTGCTGATCGGCGCAGCACTCTTCCTGGCCATCAAGGCCGTGGTGGGATTGGCGTGATGAAGCCTCCCCTTGCTGCCACCGCATTCACCGCATTCGTGGCGCTGGCTGCGTGCCTGCTGGCCCTGCCCGCCCACGCTGCCACCGTGCAGGTGCTCCCCGGGCAAGACCTGCAGGCTGCCATCCAGGCCGCCAAACCGGGCGACACGGTGGAGGTGCTGCGCGGCGCCTACCGTGTGAACCTGCGCATCGACAAAGCCCTGACCCTGCGCGGCATCGACCGCCCCACCCTCAGCGGCGGGCAGCAGGGCGACACCATCCGCGTCACCGCGCCCGACGTGGTGATCGAGGGCCTGATCGTGCGCGACTCGGGCACCAGCCTCAAGGACCAGAACGCGGGCATCTACCTCTACCCCGGTGCCCACCGTGCCGTGGTGCGCCACAACGACCTCACCTACAACCTGTTCGGCTTGTGGATCGAGAAGGCCAACGACGTGCAGGTGCTGCACAACACCATCACCGGCCTGCGCGATGTGGGCTCGTCCCAGCGTGGCAACGGGGTGCAGCTGTACAACACCACGGGCGCACGCATCGAGGGCAATCACATCAGCTTTGTGCGCGACGCGCTGTATGTGGATGTATCCCACCACGCCGTGTTCCGGGGCAACAAGCTGCACCACAGCCGCTACGGCACGCACTACATGAACTCCTACTACAACCTGTGGGAGGACAACGACACCTACTACAACCGGGGCGGCCTGGCGCTGATGGAAGTGCGCGACCAGGTGGTGCGCAACAACCGCGCCTGGGGCAACACCGACCACGGCATCATGCTGCGCACCATGCAGGACTCGGTGATCGAGAACAACGTGGTGGCCGAGAACAACCGGGGCTTCTTCATCTACGACGTGGAGTACGTCACCTTGCGCGGCAACCTGGTGGCGCGCAACACGGTGGGCGTGCACCTGTCGGCCGGCTCCACCCGCAACAAGGTGGACAACAACGACTTCATCGGCAACCGCGAACAGGTGCGCTACGTGGGCGCCCGCGACGAGCGCTGGGGCACCGGCGGCGGCAACCACTGGAGCAACTACCTGGGCTGGGACCGCGACGGCAACGGCGTGGGCGATGTGCCCTACGAATCCAACGACATGGTGGACCGCCTGACCTGGCGCCACCCCACCATCAAGCTGCTGCTGGCCAGCCCCGCCGTGCAGGCACTGCGCCTGGTGGGCCAGCAGTTTCCGGTGCTGCGCGTGCCCACCGTGGTGGACCCCAAGCCCCGCATGCAACCGAACCAACCCCAACGGAATTTTCAGCGTGACACGCAACCCTCCCCCCATTGACCTGAGCGAGCCCCCCGCCATCGAGGTGCGGGGCGCGCACAAGCACTACGGCGCACTGCACGCCGTGGACGGCATCGACCTGCGCATCGCGCGCGGCGAGATCTTTGGCCTCATCGGCCACAACGGCGCGGGAAAGAGCACGCTGTTCAAGATGATCCTGGGCCTCACGCCCGCCACCTCGGGCGAGATCCGGGTGGGCGGCGCCACGGTGCAGGGCCGCGACTTTCGTGCCGCCCGCCGCCACCTGGGCTACCTGCCTGAGAACGTGGTGCTCTACGACAACCTGAACGGGCTGGAGACGCTGCGTTTCTTCGCCCGCCTCAAGGGTGCGCCCCTCACGCAATGCCCCGCGCTGCTGGAACGCGTGGGCCTGGCCCACGCGGGCAACCGCGCCGTGCGCGAATACTCCAAGGGCATGCGCCAGCGCCTGGGGTTTGCACAGGCCCTGCTGGGCGAGCCCCAGGTTCTGCTGCTCGACGAGCCCACCAACGGCCTGGACCCGCAGGCCATCCGCGACTTCTACGCCACGCTGCGCGAGCTGCAGGCGGGTGGCGTGACCATCGTCATCACTTCGCACATCCTGGCCGAATTGCAGGAGCGCGTGGACCGCTTGGCCATCCTGGCCTCCGGCAAGCTGCAGGCCCTGGGCAGCGTGCAGGCACTGCGCGAGCAAGCGCACATGCCGTTGACCATCCACCTCACGCTGGCCGCAGCCGACCGGCCTGCCGCGCTGGGGCTGCTCTCTGCCGTGCCCGGCGTCACCGGGACGGAAACGGCGGAAGGCCTGCATGTGGACTGCCCGCGCGGCAGCAAGATGGCCGTGCTGGGTGCGCTGGCACCGCTGGGCACCGCGCTGCAGGACCTGCAGATCCAGGAACCCTCGCTTGAGGATGTGTACTTCGACCTGCGCAAGGGCTAGCCATGGAATTCCAACAAATCTTCACCATCGCGGGCAAGGAGTTCCGCGACCGCATGCGCAACCGCTGGGTGCTGGCCGTGGCGCTCGTGTTCACCGTGTTCTCGCTGGCCATCGCCTACTTTGGCGGCGCGCAGCAGGGCACGGTGGGTTTTCGCTCCATCGAGTTCACCATCGCCAGCCTGGTTAGCCTGGTCATCTACCTGATCCCGCTGATCGCGCTGCTGCTGGGCTTTGACGCCATCGTGGGCGAGCGCGAGCGCGGCTCGCTCGATCTGCTGCTGTCATTGCCCATCACGCGGCTGGAGCTGCTGCTGGGCAAGTACCTGGGGCTGGCGGCGGCGCTTACGCTCTCGACGCTGGCGGGGTTTGGCCTGGTGGCGGTGCTGCTGGTCCGGCAGTTCAGCGGGGCTGCGCTGTTCCACTACGGCGGCTTCATGCTCAGCTCGGTGCTGCTGGGGCTGGCCTTTTTGAGCATGGCGGTGCTGCTGTCGGTGCTCACGCACGAGCGCACACGCGCCTCCGGTCTGGCGATTGCCGCCTGGTTCTTTTTTGTGCTGGTGTTTGACCTGCTGCTGCTGGGCGCCCTGGTGGCCACAGGCGGCAGCGTCGGCGGCGAGGCCATGGCCTACCTGCTGCTGCTCAACCCGGCCGACGTTTTCCGCATCCTCAACGTGTTCTCGCTCGACGACGTGCGCACCCTGTACGGCCTGACAAGCATCGTGCCACCTGCCCTGGCCAAGCCATGGCTGATGGGCGCGGTGATGGCGGGCTGGATCGTGGTGCCTCTGGGCCTGGCGAGCTGGAGATTCAAGCCATGACGAACAAATCCCACAACCAATACCAATGCGCCTGCGCCACACGGCGCCAACTGCTGGGCTGGGCGACCCTCGCATCGCTGGGCACGTTCACCGGCCTCACGGGCCTGACCGGCTGCAGCCAGGCGGACAACAGCGCGCAGTCCCTGAAACCCGTGGAAATCGACCGCACCACCAGCTGCGAACTCGACGGCATGCTGCTGGCCGACTACCCCGGCCCCAAGGCGCAGGTGCGCTTTGCGGGGCAGGACAAGCCTTCGTTCTTCTGCGACACGGTGGAGCTGTTCAGCACCCTGCTGGCCGGCGAACAAGTGCGCGCCGTGCAGGCCGTGTACGTGCAGGACATGGGCAAAGCCGACTGGAATGCACCACAGGGCCACTGGATAGACGGCAAGACCGCCATCTACGTGGTGGGCGGCAAGCGCCACGGCTCCATGGGCCCCACCATCGGCAGCTTTGCGCAAGAAGCCGACGCGAAGAAGTTTGCTGCTGAATATGGCGGCAAGGTTCTGCGCTTTGCCGAGATCACGCCCGCCATGGTGGACCTGAGCGGCGGGGCACTGCACGACACGCGGATGTGAGCCGCCCATGCCTGCGCTGATGCCCCGCCCACACGCAGCCAGCCGGCGCACAGCCCTTGCAGCCCTGCTGCTGGGCTCGGCAGGCCTGGTGGCATGGCAATGGCCCCAGCGCACTCCGCCCCGCCCGTCCGGCAACGACGCCTTGGAGGGCATCGGCGACGATGTGTGCGTGGTGGCACCGCCCACGCCCTACGCCCCTGCGCTGGGCCAGCCCCTGGCCGCTGCCCGCGAGGTGCCCGCTGACGCGCGCTGCCCGGTGTGTGGCATGTACCCGGCCCGCGCACGGGCGTGGGCGGCGCAGGTCATTTTTGCGGACGGGGATGCGTACTTTTTTGACTCACCGCTCAGCCTCATGCTGTACCTGGGCAACGTGGCCCACTACACGCGAGGCCGCACGGCCGGTGCCATCGTGGCCCGGTATGTGACCGATACCGGTACGGGTGGTTGGCTGAACGCGCAGGAGGCGGTGTACGTGACAGGGTCTTCGGCCATGGGGCCGATGCGGGCGGGCAATCTGCCCGCGTTTGCCGATGCGGAGGCTGCACAGCGGTTTGTGCAGCAGCGTGGGGGGCGGGCTGTCCCCTTCGGTGCTATCGATGTAGCCTTGTTGCGCAGGCTGGCCCCGAACCTCCGGGCCGACCACCGCTTGCATTCAGGCTGAGGCGGCCTCATTTGCTACTGAAAATATAGCTAATTGCGCTTATCCATCAAGCGCTACAGGCCTAAAAAGGCCTGAATTTCGTCACTGCACCGAAGTCTCTGGCTGGACGGCCTTGAACAGCGCAGCCACCTTGCGCTTGGGCTTGATGTTGGCTGACACGCTGCTGCGCGGGGCTGACTTGGCAGCTTCCCAGGCGGGGGTTGCATCGGCAGCTGCGCTGGCCTCATATGGCTTCTCAAAGAAGGGATCGCGCGAGGCAACGGCCGGGCGGAAGCCACGGTGCTGCTCGCGGCCCTCGCGGCCGATACGCTGGTCACGCTCGCGCCGTGGCGCAGCAGGAGCGGCCGGCAGCGCATCCCGCCCGTCACCCGTCTCACCGGCTTCGCGCCAGGCACGGCGGCCGTCGTTGATGCGGCCACGGGGCTGGTCTTCTTCGTATTCGATGGCTTCGAGATCGATCTTTTTCTTGATCAGTTTCTCAATATCAGCCACCAGGCGGGCGTCGCTGCCCGACACCAGCGTGACGGCCAGGCCCGACGCACCGGCGCGACCCGTGCGGCCAATGCGGTGCACATAGTCTTCTGCGTTGAAAGGCACGTCGAAGTTGAACACCGCAGGCACGTCCTTGATGTCGAGGCCGCGCGCGGCCACATCGGTACACACCAACAGATCGACTTCGCCACTCTTGAAGGCTTCGAGCGCCTTCAGGCGCTCGTCCTGGCTCTTGTCGCCGTGCAGCGCGGCGGTCTTGAGACCTTCGCGCTCCAGGCTGCGCGCCAGACGGGCACAACCGAGCTTGCTGTTCACGAAGATGAAGGCCTGCTTGATGCCGCGCGTCTTGAGCACCTGGTGGATGGCGCGGCGCTTATCGTCGTCGTTGGCGCTGTAAAAGCGCTGCTCCACCGTGGAGGCCGTCTCGTTCGGGCGGGCCACTTCGATGGTGATGGGGTTTTGCAGGTAGCTGCTCGCCAGGCGCTTGATCTCGGGCGAGAACGTGGCGCTGAACAGCAGCGTAGTGCGCTGCTTGGGCAGGTAGCTCAGGATGCGCTGCAGGTCGGGCAAAAAACCGATGTCCAGCATGCGGTCGGCCTCGTCGAGCACCACGTACTCCACCTGGTTGAGCACCGCGTTTTTGGCTTCGATGTGATCGAGCAGGCGGCCCGGCGTAGCCACCAGGACTTCGACGCCTTTTTTCAGCTCGATAGTCTGGGGCTTCATGTCCATGCCGCCAAACACCACCGTGCTGCGCAGCTTGGTGTATTTGGCGTACAGCGCGATCTGCTGTGCCACCTGGTCGGCCAGCTCGCGCGTGGGCAACAGCACCAGAGCGCGCACAGGGTGGCGGGCGGGGGATGTGGAACTGCTCTCGTGCTTGAGCAGGCGCTGCAGCAAAGGCAGCGAGAACGCGGCCGTTTTGCCGGTGCCGGTCTGGGCAGCGCCCATCACGTCCTGGCCGGTGAGCACCACCGGGATGGCCTGCGCCTGGATAGGCGTCATGGACTCGTAGCCCATTTCGGCTACGGCGCGCGCCAGCGGCTCAGCCAGCGATAGATTGGAAAAGGAACTTGTCATTTAGCTCTCTATTGTCGCACCGGTGGCCCAAAAAGCGATTTTTCGGGCTCGGAGCGGCAAAAATGCAGTATGCGCAGCCAGCGCATTGACGTGCGTTTGCTATTTATTTGATAGCTGTTGGCACATATGAATTCGGCGCTACCAGCTGTTTTTATTCAAACTCTGGGTCGGCAAGGCAAGGTGCCGTAACACCTTGCGCCGCGTGCGGGCGTTGCATCGCTGATTGGGCAATATCCCCGCAGTTGGCAAGAAAGGCACCCGAAGCAAACACCCGAAGGAAGTGCTCGACATCGGCGGGTGGCGGAGGTCACACGGTTGACCTCTCTCCCTTTCTGTCGCAGTGCAGTGCAGTGAAGTGCGTCCGTCTGCCAGACGGTTACTCGGCAGAACGCCTCAGTGTGTCCACCACCGGGCGCAAAAGTACCTCGCGCAAGCCCCACCAGCCTGCGGCCAGCGCCAACAAGGCCCCCGCAAGCGCGCCTGCCAGAGGCACCCAGGGGGCGGCAGTCCAGGTGAAGTCAAACACATAACGCGCCAACGCCCAGCCCACGCCCACTGCCACCGCGCTGGCCAGAAAGCCCGCCAGCAGGCCTACACCCACCAGTTCGGCCCGCTGCACCTGTCGCAGCAGGCTGGCACGGGCCCCCACGGCACGCATGATGGCGTACTCACGCGCGCGCTCTTCGCGGGTGGCCGTGACGGCTGCAAACAGCACCACCAGGCCGGCCGCGAGCGTGAACGCAAACAAGAACTCCACCGCGCGGATCACCTGCTCCAGCACCCGCTGCACCTGGGCAATGGTGGCGCCCATGTCCACATTGGTGATGTTGGGAAACTGGCGCACCAATGCGTTGTCAAAACCGTGGGTTTCGGGTGCTCGGTAGGCGGCCAGATAGGTGACCGGGACATCCTTGACCTCTGCCACTGGGTACATCACAAAGAAATTGGCGCGCATGGAACCCCAGTCCACCTTGCGCAGGCTGGTGATGCGGGCCTCATCCTGCACGCCGCCCATATCGAACTGCAAACGGTCACCCAGCTGCAGGCCCAACGTCTGGGCGATACCTTCTTCCACGCTGATGGCGCCCTCCTCGCCTGGCGTCCAGCGCCCTGCCACCACCTGGTTGTGGGGCGGCGCCTCCACCGCATTCGACAGGTTGAACTCGCGGTCCACCAGGCGCTTGGCGCGGTCGTCGGTGTAGTTGTCAGGCCCGACGGGCTTGCCGTTCACGGCGACCAGGCGGCCCCGGATCATCGGATACCAGTCGTAGCGAACCACTCCGCTGTCCTTGAGCGTCTGCTGGAATGCCTCGGACTGGTCGGGCATTACGTTGATGACAAAACGGTTGGGCGCGTCGGGCGGAGTCGCCTTGCGCCAGCTGCTGATGAGGTCGGTGCGCAGCAGGACCAGCAGCACCAGGGCCAGCAGGCCCACCGCCAGGCTGCTGACCTGCACAACGGCATAGGCCGGGCGCGCGGAGATCTGCCGCGTGGCCAGCACGAGCCAACGCGGGGCCGTGCTCTCGTTCACGCTCTTGCGCAGCAGCTTGACCGCCACCCATGACAGGCCTGCAAACAGCGCCACGGCACCGGCAAAACCACCCACGGCAATCAGGCCCAGCTTGATGTCACTGCTGACCGCCAGCAACAGCGCGGCAAAGCCAGCAATACCGATACCCAGCACTGCCAGCGAGGCGGGCTTGAGCCCCCCCACATCACGCCGGATCACCCGCAACGGCGGCACCTGCGCCAGCTGCAGCACCGGCGGCAAGCCAAACGCAAACAGCAGCGTGAGCCCCATGCCCAGGCCAAACACCACCGGCCACAGGCTGGGCGGGGGCAAGGCCGATTCCACCAATCCCGCCAGCAGCAGCACAAAGGCGTAATGCACCACGTAGCCCAGCGCCACACCCAGGGCGCTGGCAAACAGGCCAATCAGCGCGAACTCCGTGGTGTAGGCCCCAGCAATGGTGCGCTGGCTTTGCCCCAGCACGCGCAGCATGGCCGAGGCATCGAGGTGTTCAGCCGCGAAGCCGCGCGCGGCCAGTGCCACCGCCACGGCCGACAACAACGCAGCCAGCAGCGCCACCAGGCTCAAGAATTTCTGGGCGCGGTCGAGCGTCTGACGCATCTCGGGGCGGCCACTTTCCAGCGACTCCACCCGCACGCCATGCACGGCGGGCTTCTTGGCCTCGATCACCGCCCAATCGTTGAAGGCTTTGATGGCCGATGCCGGTCCGACCACGGCAAAGCGGTAGGTCAGGCGGCTGGCAGGTTGCACCAGCCCCGTGGCGGGCAGGTCGAGTTCGTTGACCATCACACGCGGCGCAAAGCTCATGAAGCCCGCCCCACGGTCAGGCTCGATGACGATGATGCGCGCGATGCGCAGTTGCGCATCGCCCAGCGACAGCTTGTCGCCCATGGCGAGATTGAGCGATTCGAGCAGCGGCGCATCCACCCACACCTCGCCGGGCGCCGGGATGTCACGCGTCGGCTGCTCCAGCGCACCGGGGGCATCCGCCACCGTGAGGCTGCCGCGCAGCGGGTAGCCCGACTGCACACTCTTGAGTGCCACCAGCTTGCTGGCGCCGCCCTGCGCATCGCTCGCGCGGCCCATGGTCGGAAAGCCCAGGGTGGTCACTGACTGCAACCCGAGCGCCTTGGCGCGCTCCACAAAAGCTGCTGGCGTTGGGTTGTCGCTGGCCACGACAGCATCACCCCCCAGCAGTTGCAGGGCATCGCGCTGCAGCCCGCCTTGCAGGCGATCGGCAAAAAACCCCACGGACGTGAGCGCGGCCACTGCCAGGGTGACGGCCACAATCAGCAGGCGCAACTCGCCCGCGCGCAGGTCCCGGGCCAGGGTGCGCCAGCCAAGGCGCAGGAAAGACAGGTTCATGGGCAGACCTTAGCGCAAAGCGAACGGGCTGGCGGGCCGTGGGGTGTTAGAAGGTGTTCAATGCGTCAGGGCCGCAGCGGTGGCGCTACGGCGGGGACGGTTGCCGCAGCGGTCGCCGGCGCCGGTCCTGAGGCGTCGGTCGCAGGCGCAGGGACTTCGCTGGAGGCGTTTGGTGCCTCCGTCTGCAGCCGCTGTTCCAGCGCCTGCAACACCGGGGTGATCTGTTTGCCCACGCGGATCTGCGGGTTCGAAAAGCCATCGGCCTTGCCTGCCTCGATCTCACGCTGCTGGATCAGCGGCACTGCCTTGGCAAAAGCCTCGGTGAAGGAATGGGTCTGGCGCAGTTGTTCATGAAACACCGCACGGCCAAAGAAGGTCAGCTCAGACAGTCTGCCGCAGCCGTAAGAGGTGTGGGTGGCATCGGCTGCCGTCATGATCAGCGTGCTGTCGGTGCCCAGCGGTTCGATCCAGCCTCCCGAGAAGCAGGCGGACACCGCGATCACGCGGTTGCGGATACCCGCCTCGTCCAGCGCTGCACGCAGCATCTCCGGCGTCACGGGTGGTACCTGCAGCGGCCAGTGCGCCGCAGCCAGCTCATGGTTGCGCGCGCCGTGCGAGGTCATGTAAATCACCAGTACATCGTGCTCGCGGTCCATGCGCGCTGCCAGCGCAGCAATGGCGCGTTGCAGATTCTCGGGCGTCGCCCAGGGGTGGGTCTCGGCAGTTTCTGCATGGTTGAGCAGGTGCAGAACCCGGCCCTGGGCGTCAAACCGCTCCTGCAGCAGCGTGCTGACCATGGTGCTTTCGCGGCGGAACACGTTTTCATCCGCATAGGGCGCGAACACCAGCCCATAGACATCCACCACGCCGGGACGCTGAGGCAACAAAGCATCCACCTGCTGCTGCCACAGCAGCTGCTGATCCTCAAAAAGGCCTTGCGATAGCGCCAGTTGCGCAGGCTCTGGAGGCTGCGCTCCGTCGGCGGACACGGCCGACGCATCGGCCACCGCCAGGGCTTCTTCCTCCCAGGGCTGGTCCTGAAACTGCCACATGCCCACCCCGACCACCACAGCCATCGCCACCCCAAAAAACGCAGTGCGCACCCGCGATCGGATGAAGCGGGCACTCACCACCACCAGCGTGGCCAGCACCCATACCGTGAGCACACCGTAGGCCACCCAGAAAAGGATGCTCGCCACCGTCCCATTCCACAGCTCTGGCTGGTGAACCGCCGCTCCCATCAGGGCATAGAGCACCAGCAAAGGGGCCAGTGGCGCCCACGCCGACAGCACATACCAGGCCGCCAGCCCGCCCGAGGGGCCGAGCACACCCAGCTCCGGCGCGGGGGCAGGTGCACGCTGTGCTGGCGCCATGGCCCACCAAGCCAGCCACAGCAGCACCAGGCTGCTCCACATGGGGGTCAGCCAGCCACGCATGCTGAACTGCGCCGGGCCCACAACCTGCCACCGGGAGGCCCCCACCAGCAACGCGCCGCTGATCAACGACAACAACAGCAATTGCCAGGGCGTGGGTGCTGCAGCCCCTGTGCGCGGTGCCAGGAACAGCGCTGCGCGCAATCCTTCGCGCATCCAGCCCCACAGTGAAAGGCGCTCCGTTGCGGGAACAGCCCTGATGGCAGACGGTGTGGGCACATCTTGCGGCGACCGGCTCAACGGAACTTCAATCTCCGTGTGGGCCAGTTCTGGCCCCCACTGGCTGGGCAACGTGTCGGCCCAGGTGCTGCTGCTGGCGTTCAGGTCTTTCATGCGCGCATCATGCCATCGCGTAATGACGCCTTCTGTGGCCGTGGAAACCGTCGAAACGGGGCCGTAAAGGCTGCGGGGCCGGGCCCAACGACGATGGAGAGCGACTGCCGAACGCCTCATTGCGCCAGAGCCCATCGGCCTTCGTACGAGGATTCAAGGCGCTTGCATCGCCTTTTTTAAAACCAGAAATAATATTAAACAAAAATTAAATAACAAATGACATATACTCAGCTTCGTTGCAGTCACGGCTCTTAACGCTAGCAGTCACCGCAACGCCTGCCTCCAAGCGGTCAACCGCGCCATGGCAGGCCGCCTTTTTGCGACCTTGTCGCCCAGTGGGTCTGAAGAGCTGCAGCCCACCGAGTCCCTCGATGCTCACGCAGGTCGATACTGGCCTGCGTTTCCGAATGCACCAGATTTCAAATAACGCTATTTCCATGGGCCAATACGTCGTTTCGCCCGCGACACACCCGACCGACTGCGGCCGCTTCCGCGCCTCCTTCTCGGTCCATCGTTCAGAGGGCAACGGCAGCTACTGCCGAGTGTTCCGTTTTGACAAAGCCTTTGCCTCGCGCGAAGCTGCCCGGCTCTTTGCAGTCACCCAGGGCTGGCTGCAAGCGTGCATGCCCCATCCCCCTGTGTGCTGAAGCTCTGCTGACGGCAGGCTCCAACCCCCCATCCCAGTTGCTGTGGGCTCCCGCTCACACTTCTGCACCCCAACGGTGCGCCCCTCTTTGCGCGCCAACCTTCAGAAAGGCTCTTCCATGAGCACCAAGATCTACGTGGGCAACCTGCCCTATTCCGTGACCGATTCCAGCCTGCAAAGCAACTTTGCCGAGTTCGGCAACGTGTCCTCCGCCAAGGTCATGATGGACCGCGAAACCGGCCGTTCCAAGGGCTTCGGCTTTGTGGAAATGGCGTCTGCCGAAGTGGCCCAGGCAGCCATCAGCGCGCTGCACGGCATGTCCGTCGATGGACGCTCGATTGTGGTGAACCTGGCCCGCCCCCGCGAAGAAGGCGGCGGCGCAGGTGGCTACAACGCCGGTGGCTACAGTGCGAGCAAGCGCTCGGACGTTGGCTATGGCACGGGCGGCTACGGCGGCGGTCGCTACTGAGCCCTGGGGCTTCGTGAAAAAGCCGGCTCTCTGGAGCCGGTTTTTTTTCGCCTTGCCCATGTCCTTGGAGGGGCAGCAGACCAAAGCAGGTCGGACAGGTTCGATGCCGCTGCGGTGTCCAGCCCATGGGGTATAGCGTCGCCAGGGCCTCTGTACCACCCCAATTTGCCCGGGCGCAAGCCATCCCGCTTTGTCGCCTCACACCTCGCCAAAAGCCCGAGCGGGTGGCACTACTGGGGCCTGGGCCAGTTCCGGCTGCAGCACCAGGCGGTGCGTGCCGCTGTAGCAGACAAACCGGCGGTTGGTGGCACGCCCGATGGCGCACAGGCCCAGTTGCTGGGCCACGGCGTGGCCCATTTGTGTCATGCCGCTGCGGGATACCACGATGGGCACCCCCATCTGCGCGGACTTGATGACCATCTCGCTGGTGAGGCGACCGGTGGTGTAGAACACCTTGTCTGCCCCCGACATGGGAACGGTCGCTGCGTCTCCCGCACAGCCGCCTGATGAACACGTTTCAGGATTCATCCACATCCAGCCCGCAATGGTGTCAATCGCATTGTGGCGGCCGACGTCTTCCACAAACATCAGCAATTCCTCGCCCCTGAACAGGGCACAGCCATGCACCGAACCGGACGACTTGTAGGTGGTCTCCTTGAGGCGAATCGCGTTCACAATGCCGTACAGCTGGCCTTGAGTCAGGCGGGCATCGGGCAACTGGATGCGGTCCACTTCGTCCATCAGCCCGCCAAACACACTGCCCTGCCCGCAGCCTGTGGTGACAACCTTGCTGGCCGTGCGCTCTTCGATGCGTGCAATGCCCTGGCGCGTGCGCACGGCGGCGGCGTGGACCTCCCAATCGACCGTGATCGACTCGATGTCGAACACCGATTCGACCAGCCGCTGATTGCGCAGATAACCCAGCACCAGCAGCTCTGGTTGCGCACCCAGCGTCATCAGCGTGACGAGCTCGCGCTTATCCACGTAGATCGTGAGCGGACGCTCGGCGGGGATCTGTACTTCCTCCCGTGCGCCCAGTTCATTGACGACCTCCACCGCATGGGTCAGCGGAGCGTGGGCCTGCGTCAGGCGCGGCAGCGAAGGCGTTGACAAACCGGAGAGGGTGGACAAGGAACTGGAACTCATGGGGCAAATATACGCAGTGTGGCGCTATAGCGATCAGC
>NZ_JADHVT010000058.1 GCF_016783915.1 Acidovorax sp. | reverse complement strand
ATGTTCTGCTCCCCTTGCCCCTGTGGATGCGCCGAGGAGCGCAGGGTTTGGCGGATCAGGGCTCGCGTGTGTCTGAGCGACGCGCAGCGGCGCGAGTTGAGCGAGACCCCGCCAAACCCGAGCACCGCAGGTTGCCCCGTAGCGAAGCGCAGGGGACGCAGACAGTGGGGTCGCCCTTTCTTTGGTTCCTTTCTTTCGGCGACGCGAAAGAAAGGGACTCGCACGCCGGGCGACTCCCGGCCTCCGCCCTCAACAAAGGCATGCGGCTCAGTCAGCACACGCAACAAAACGCTACAAAATCAATAGCTTCCAGCGCATATTCCACTAGCGCATCAAGCCAAAAACATCCAAAAACCACCCGGAGAGCCCACCCATGAGCCTCTCCACCCCCTTCATCCACCGCCCCATCGGCACCATGCTCCTCACCCTGGGCCTGGCCCTGGCGGGTGCGGTGTCGTTCTTCCTGCTGCCCGTGGCGCCGCTGCCGCAGGTGGACTACCCCACCATCTCGGTCAGCGCCAGCCTGCCCGGGGCCAGCCCCGACACCATGGCCGCCACCGTCGCCACGCCGCTGGAGCGGTCGCTGGGCGCGATTGCGGGCGTGACCGAGATCACCTCGCGCTCCATTCTGGGCAGCACTTCCATCACGCTGCAGTTCGACCTGGACCGCAACGTAGACAGCGCAGCGCGCGATGTGCAGGCCGCCATCAACGCCGCGCGCACGCTGCTGCCCACGGGCATGCCCAGCAACCCGACCTACCGCAAGGTCAACCCGGCCGACTCGCCCATCATGATCCTGGCACTCACGTCGGACCTGCTCACACGCGGGCAGATGTACGACGCGGCCTCTACCGTGCTGGCGCAAAAGCTCTCGCAGGTCGAGGGCGTGGGCCAGGCCACGGTCAGCGGCGGCGCGCTGCCCGCCGTGCGGGTGGAGCTGGATCCGGTGCGGCTCGCGTCCAACGGCATCTCGCTGGAACAGGTGCGCAGCGCCATCGTCAGCACCAACGCCAACCGCCCGCTGGGCGCGGTGGAGCGGGAAGACCACTACTGGCAGGTGGCCACCAACGACCAGGCCCGTGTGGCGGCCGACTACGCGCCCCTGGTGCTGCGCTGGAAGAACGGGCAGGCCGTGCGCCTGCAGGACGTGGCCGAGGTGGTGGACTCGGTGCAGGATGTACGCAACTTTGGCGTGGCCAATGGCAAACCGGCGGTGCTGCTGCAGGTGTACAAGCAGCCTGGCGCCAACATCCTCGAAGCCGTGGAGCGCGTGCGTTCGCTGCTGCCCGCGCTGCAGGCCTCCATCCCGGCGGCCATCGACATCGAGGTGGTGTCCGACCGTACGCCCACGCTGCGCGCCTCCGTCAAGGAGGTGGAGCGCGCGCTGCTGATCGCCGTGGCGCTGGTGGTGCTGGTGGTGTTCCTGTTCTTGCGCAACGGGCGTGCCACGCTCATCCCCAGCGTGGCGGTGCCGGTGTCGCTGGCAGGCACGTTTGGCGTGATGTACCTGGCGGGCTACACGCTCGACAACCTCTCGCTGATGGCGCTCACGGTGGCCACGGGCTTTGTGGTGGACGACGCCATCGTGGTGCTGGAGAACATCATGCGCCATATGGAGCGGGGCAAGACCGCGTTGCGGGCGTCGCTGGACGGAGCGCGCGAGATCGGCTTCACCGTGGTGTCGATGAGCATCTCGCTGATTGCGGTGTTTGTTCCCATCTTGTTCATGGGTGGCATCGTGGGGCGGTTTTTCCGCGAGTTCGCCATCGTCATGTCCTCGGCCATCCTGGTGTCGATGGTGGTGTCGCTCACCACCACGCCCATGATGTGCGCCGCGCTGCTCAAGCCCCACAGTCCGGCAACGGCGCGGCGCAGGGGCTGGGCTGCGGCCTTCAGCCATCGGATCGGTCGCTGGGTGGATCGTATGCAGGTGCGGGGCATGCGCCTGTACCGCCGCAGCCTGGCCTGGTGCCTGCGCCATCAGCCCGTAGCCCTGCTGGCGCTGGTGTGTGTGGTGGGGCTCAACGTGTGCCTCTACACCGCCATCGACAAGGGCTTCATGCCCGAGCAGGACACCGGGCGCATCTCGGGCTTCATACGGGCCGACCAGGCCACGTCCTACCAAGCCATGGAGCAGCGGCTGCAGCGTTTCCTGTCCATCGTGCAGTCCGACCCGGCCGTGGAGCATGTGACCGGCTTCACCGGTGGCTGGCAGCGCAATGCGGCGCAGATGTTCATGACCCTCAAGCGCGGGCCCGGGCAGGAGAGCTCCGAAGCTGTGATAACGCGGCTGCGCGAGCAACTCAAGAACGAGCCGGGCGCGCGCCTGTTCATGGTGCCGCAGCGCGACATCCGCATTGGCGGGCGGCAGAGCGGTGCCTCGTTCGACTACACCCTGCAGGCCGACGACATTGGCGACCTGCGCACCTGGGAGCCACGCATCCGCCAGGTGCTGAGCCAGCTGCCCGAGCTGGAGGACGTGAACAGCGACGTGCAGGACTTTGGCCTGCAGACCTCGCTGGTCATCGACCGCGATGCCGTGACCCGGATGGGCCTGACCATGGCGCAGATCGACGCCACACTCAACAACGCCTTCGGCCAGCGCCAGGTGGGCGTGATCTACAACCCGCTCAACCAGTACCGCGTGGTCATGGAGGCCGCGCCGCGCTACCTGCAGAACCCCGAGACGCTGCGCGGCTTCTTTTTCGTCAACAGCCAGGGGCAGCAGATTCCGCTCACGGCGTTTGCGCGTATCACCACCACCAACACACCGCTGTCGGTCAACCACGACCGGGGCACACCCGCCAGCAGCATCAGCTTCAGCCTGGCGCCGGGGGTATCGCTGTCGCAGGCCACCGAGGCGGTGAACAACGCGGTGGCCGAGCTGGGCGTGCCGGTGTCGGTGCGCGGCTCGTTCAGCGGCACGGCGGGGGCGTTTCAGGATGCACTGGCGGGCCAGCCGTTGCTGATCCTGGCGGCCATCATCACCATCTACCTGGTGCTGGGCATGTTGTACGAGAGCCTGGTGCACCCTATCACCATTCTGTCCACGCTGCCGTCTGCAGGCGTGGGCGCGTTGCTGGCGCTCATGCTGTTCAAGACCGAGTTCTCGCTCATCGCACTCATTGGCGTGATCCTGCTGATCGGCATCGTGAAGAAGAACGCGATCATGATGATTGACTTTGCCCTCACGCGGCAACGCCAGCAGGGCGAGCCGGGCCGGGTGCCTGTCACGGCGGCGCAGGCCATCTACCGCGCGTGCAATCTGCGATTGCGCCCCATCCTGATGACCACCGTGGCCGCCATTTTTGGGGCCTTGCCGCTGGCCCTGGGGCGGGGCGACGGTGCCGAGCTGCGGCAGCCGCTGGGCATTGCGATTGTGGGTGGCCTGCTGGTAAGCCAGTGGCTCACGCTCTACACCACGCCGGTGGTGTATGTGGCGCTCGACCGGCTGCGTGCGCGCGTGCTGCGCGCGGTGGGGCGGCGCCGCAAGCCAGCGGGCGCCGCGCCTGCGGCCCCGGTGGTATTGCAAGGAAATGACGGATGACCTCTTTCACTTTTTCACGTCGGGTCGCCTGGCCTGCGCTGCTGGCCAGCGGCTTGTGGCTGGCGGGCTGCGCGCAGACGCCGCCGTATGAGCGGTCCACCATGGACATTCCGGCCGCCTACAAAGAGCAGGCCGCCGCCCAGGCCCAGGGCATCTGGAAGCCCGCGCAGCCACAGGCCTCCACCGCCTTGCCCGAGGCCTGGTGGACCGTGTACGGCGACGCCGTGCTGGACCGCCTGCAGCAGCAGGCCGAGGCCCACAGCCCCACCCTGGCGCAAAGCGCCGCCCGCCTGCGCGCCGCCCAGGCGGCTGTGACCAGCAGTGGCGCTGCGGCCTTGCCCACCGTGGGGGCCAACGCCAGCAGCAGCCGCGCGCGCAGCGGCACGCAGCTGAGCAATCAGGGGGATGGCAGCAGCACCGCGCGCATCAGCACCAGCCATTCGCTGGGCCTGTCTGCCAGCTGGGAGCTGGACCTGTGGGGTCGCGTCTCGGCCGGGGTGAATGCGGCGCAGGCCAGCGCCCAGGCTAGCGCCGACGACCTGGCTGCCGCCCGCCTGTCGTTGCAGGCCACCGTGACACAGACCTATTTTTCGTTGCGTGCCGCGGAGGCACAGGCCGCGCTGCTGGCCGAAACCCTGAAGGCCTACGACCGCAGCTGGGAGCTGACGCGCAACCGCCAGGCGGCGGGTGTGGCCTCGAGCGCCGATGTGGCGCAGGCCGAGGCGCAATACAAGTCCACCCAGGTGCAACTGCTGGAGGCGCGAACCACGCGCACCCAGCTGGAGCACGCGCTGGCGGCGCTGCTGGGGCAGGCGCCTGCCGCCTTCGCGCTGGAGGCCACGGCCACATTGCCGGCACCTGCGACCGTACCACAAGCCCTGCCGTCCGACCTGCTGCAGCGCCGTCCCGACATTGCTGCCGCAGAACGCCGCATGGCCGCTGCCAACGCGCAGATCGGCGTGGCCCGTGCGGCGTATTTCCCCACGCTCACGCTGTCGGCAGCGGGCGGATACCGGGGGGCGCCGCTGGCGGACCTGTTCAGTGCACCCAACCTGTTCTGGTCGCTGGGGCCTGCGCTGGCGGCGTCGATTTTTGATGGCGGCGCGCGCAGTGCCGCCGTAGAGACGGCCCGCGCCAACCACGCACAGGTCACGGCCGCCTACCGCCAGACGGTGCTGACCGCGCTGCAGGAGGTGGAGGACAACCTCACGGCCGCCGCTGCGCTGGCGCAGGAGGAACAATTGCAGCGCGAGGCCACCGCCGCCGCCCAGCGTGCGCTGGACGTGGCGGAGAACCAGTACCGTGCGGGCACCGTGGGTTACCTGAATGTGCTGGCGGCCCAGACCACCGTGCTGTCGTCACAGCGCAGCCTGATCGACGTGAAGAGCCGCCGCCTGACGGCAGTGAATGCGCTGCTGAAGAATGTGGCTGGGCGCTGGGAGGCGCTGCCGCCCGCTTGAACTGAGGGCGCAGCTACATCGCCTTGAACAGGTGCGCGTAGAGGCGGCTCACCGGCAGCCGCTCGGGCCGCCCGCGCAGGCTGATGTGCTGCTTGCCCGCCTCGTCGCGCGTGACGGTGGCAATGGCCGTGGCGCGCACCAGGGTGCTGCGGTGCACCTGCCAGAACTCCTGCGGGTCGAGCTGCTCGATCAGCTCCTTGAGCGCGGTGCGGATCAGGTATTCACGCTCAGCCGTGAGCACGCGCACATATTTGTCGGCCGCCTCGAAGTACACCACCTCCGCCACCGGCACCATGTGGATCTGCGTGCCGTGGCTGGCCTGAATCACGCTCAGCCGTGTTGCGGCAGAAGCAGGCGCGGCGGCGGGCGCGATGCCCAGGCCGGGTGCGCCGAGCAACGCGCGCAGCTGGGCCATGGTGGCTTCGAGTTCGGGTGAATGCGATGCTGCCGAAGGTGCAGCTGGGGGTGCAGCGGCTGTAGATGAACTGGCAGGTGTGCGCTGGGCCAGCAGGCCCTGCACCTTGGCCACGGTGCGGGCCAGCCGGTCGGCCTGGATGGGTTTGAGCAAGTAGTCCACCGCCTGCGCTTCAAACGCCTGCACGGCGTACTGGTCGTAGGCCGTGGCAAACACCAGCGCCGGAAAGGGCAGGTCATCCGGCCAGGCGTCGGCCAGTTCGGCGGCGGCCTCGATGCCACTCTGGGCGGGCATGCGGATGTCGAAGAACAGCACGTCGGGCCGCATGGCCAGCGCCTGCCGCACCGCCGAGCGACCGTCGCCCACCAGGGCCACCACTTGCAGCTCTGGCCATGCGCGGGCCAGGTCCTGCTGCAGGGCCGCGGCCAGCAGCGGTTCGTCTTCGGCAATCAGGGCATGCGGGGCTCGCTCTGTCATGGTGCAGTGGCAGATTTCAAAGGAAATGTGACGGTAGCGCTGGTGCCATTTGGCTCTGTTGCTATCAATTCAAGAGCGCCTGCAGCACCGTGCAGTGTGGCCAGACGCTCGCGCACCTGGGCCAGTCCAAAGCTCTGGCCGGGGCCTGAGACGGGCAGGGTGGCGGGCAGGCCCGCCCCGGTGTCTTGTACCTCGATGACCAGCAGCGGACCCTGGGGGCTGGGCCGGGTGGTTGCACGCACGGTGATGTGGCCGCCTTCCACCTGGGGCTCCAGCCCGTGGCGGATGGCGTTCTCCACCAGGGGCTGCAGCAGCAACGGCGGCACAGGCACATCCCGCAGCGCATCGGGCAGGTCCAGCGTATAGGCCATGCGAGGGCCCATGCGCACAGCCATCAGCTCCAGATAGTCGCGCAGGCGTTCAAACTCCAGGGCCAGCGGGTGCTGGGTGCTGCGCGATGCGCTCAGCGTTGCGCGGAGGTAGGCAATGATCCGGTCCAGCATGTCCTGCGCCCGGACCGGGTCTGTGCCGATCAGAACGCGCAGGTTGGCCAGGGTGTTGAACAGCATGTGGGGCTCTAGCTGGGTCTCTAGCAGCTTGAGCTGGGCCTCACTGGCCTGGCTGCGCACCTCGTTCATCTTGGCATGCAGCCACGCGCTTTTGCCGTTGGTATAGAAGTAGTAGATGGCGGCGATGCCCGCCATCAGCGTGATACCGATGGAGATGCGCAACTGAGCGCGGCCCCGTTCGTCCCACGACGACACGCCGCACCACCAGTCGCCAACCAGTGTGCCGCCTACATAGCCGACGATGATGGCGACCAAGGGCAGCCCAATGCCTGCCATGCCGGCAGGCCAGCCGGTGTTTTCGCTCGACCGGAACAGGTGCCGTCCAAAGTCCACCAGCGCCCAGGTCAGCAGGCCTATGGCCAGCGAGTAGCGGGCCGGGATGTCGTAAGGCTTTTCGGGCTGGAATGCGAACTGGATGGCGGAAATGGCCAGGCAGAACGCAATGGTCTGCAGCATGCGTCGCAGCTTGTCGATCCAGTCGATGGTCATGGTGGTGTTGCGGAGGGGAAGGTGCTGTCAGAGGCCGCTGCGATCACGCTCGCGCTGCAGGCGCTCGCGCTCCTTTTGCACCAAACGCTCGCGCAGCCCGCTGCCCGTGCCCAGCACAAACACCGAGATGCCATGCAACGCCAGCCCCAGCCCCCAGCCCAGCAGGGGGTATACCGACCATGGCCGGTCACCAAAGCCGTAGCGCGACATCCCAAAAATCACCATATTGACGACCAAGTAGGCCAGCGCATGGGTGTACCAACCCAGTTTGGCGCCTGCGCGGCGGCGGGCGAGTTGGTCGAGGTCTTCGGGAGTCATATGCATAGCGCTTTCATTCTAGGCGGCGGCACGTTGTCGGCAGCGCTAGCGGTTGTAGGCTTCACCGGGTCGGCTTTACGGGCGCAGCGTTCAGCGGCTGCAGGTGCTTGGCAAAAAAGGCCACCGTGCTTGCGTCCACCTGCGGCAGCACGCTGCGGTCAAAGGCGGGCGGGTCGCCCAGAAGCTCACGGGTCAGGTCGTTCATGCGGTCCAGCGGCGGCATGGGCGACAACATGATGCCGTGGCTGCCGTCTGGCAGGTCGGCAATGTGGGTGCAGCGGTCCTGGCACGCGGCCAGCACGGCACTGCTGTGAAAGCGTGGGATCTGGTTCACGTCCTTGCCTGCGGTGATGAGCCCTAGCGCGATGCGTGGGGTGGCCAGGCTGCCCATGTCGAAGTCGGCTGCAAACGGCACCACGGCCACCGTGGCCACCACGCGCGGGTCGGTGTGTGCATACAGCGTCTCGTCGCCAAAGCGGTGGCGGATGATGGTGATGGCCACGGCCTTTTTGATGCCGTCCAGCCAGTTGCCGTGCAGGCGGGTGGTGAAGCCGACACAGGACGAAAAATCCTCCGCCAGATGGGCCTCGCAGTGCTGCTTGAAGCGGGCGGGCGACCATTGCCCCCCGGCAAACACCAGGGCGGTATGGCCCCCGGCCGACCCTCCGAAAACGCCCACCTTGTCCAGCGCCAGCAGCGGCGCCAGGCGCGCATCCTGCGCCACGGCATCCACGGCGCGGGAGACTTCGGCGGGTCGGCGCTTCCAGCTATCCGGGCCCGGGGTGGAAGGGTCTTTGTAGTTGTCGCCCGCGTGCTCTGGCAAGGCCACCACAAACCCCGCCTGCACCAGCGCACGGGCCAGATCGGTGTGTACCCAGGGGCTGCCGCCCGAGCCGTGCGACACCACCACCAGCCGGCCGTTGCCAGGCACGGGAGTGCCCTGCAAGGCCAGCTGCAGCGCAAAGGGGCCGCGCTGCACGGGCTGGTCGGTCTCTTGTGCGGGGTAGAACACCGTGACGGGGCCGTCGCCCTGCTGCCCGGGCAACTCTGCGAGACCCACGCCCGCATGGGCAGGGTTGGCCGTGATGACCGCGGCGGCCAGCAAGGCCAGGCACCAGGCCATCCAGGTTTTGGTCATGGCCGTGTTTTTGTAGCTAGAGGTCATCGTCAGCCGATCAGCGAAGGGTTTGCGCAGCAGCAAGGCGGTCACGTTCTGCCTGCACCATGCGCTCGTGCAGGTCGCTGCCGCCTGCCAGAAAGAACACCACCACGCCATGGATGGCCAGGCCAATGCCCCAACCCAGGGCGGGGAACACCGCCCAGTGCCGCCCGCTGCCCACCGACAGTGCGACCAGCAGCAGGTTGACGAGCAGGTACACGCTGGCATGGATGTACCAGCCCATTTTGGCCCCGGCACGGCGGCGTGCCAGACGTTCGAGGGGATCGGTAGTGAAGGTGTGGTTGCGCATGGGGGGCTCCTGTGCTGAGGGATCGTTGTGGGGGCTCAGGCGGTGGCGGGTGATGTGGCCAAGGGGGCGCTGCGTTGCACCAGCTTCCACAGCCGCAGCGCGCGGGCCGCAAACAGGCCGTTGAACACGCCATACAGCGCTGCGATCTGCAGCGCAAAGCCGCTGTCGCGTGCCAGGGCGGGCTGCAGGGCCAGCTCCACACCCACGAGGTATTTGGTGAGGAAGATGCCCAGGATCAATGCCAGTGGCATGGCGCTGCCCGGAATGTAGAAGCAGCGCGATTGACCCTCGTACAGCGTGCCCTGGGGCGCAACGGGTTGCAGCCACAGCGCCACTCTGGCGATGAGCACGGCAGTCACCAGCCAGGCGCCCACCGGCAGCAGGGCCTGGCCGGCGCCCCCAAAGGCCGAGGCGATGCCGAACACCGACAGGCCGGTCATCGCCACCGGCATGGCCATGGCCCGCACGAGGCCCACACTGCGGGCCAGCAGCTGGCTGCCGCCCAGCCACAGCAGTCCGGCCAGCAAGGCCCAGACCCAGTAGGGCGTGTTTTCGATGATGCGACCCAGCATCTGGGGTTGTTGGACAAGGAGGTTGAGCAGCATGGTGGTTCGTCCTGTGAACAATGAAGAGGGTGGTGTGGTGGTGGGCGTTCAGACCAGTCCGAGTGCGGACCAGACCGTGTGGCCGAGTAAGCGCCCTGGCAGCAATGTGAAGACCCCGGCCACCACGCAGGCGCCGATGTAGGTCCGTTGCATCATCTTGCGGTGGCCCACGATGTTGCGGCGGGCCAGGTAGACGAAGGCCATCGCAAGCATTCCCAGCGTCACCGGGACCAGCAGGTGAATCAGCCCAAAGCTGCCCCAACGCGGGCCGCCGCCGCCAGTGATGAAGATGGCCGACACGGCGGTGGCCACCATCAGCGTGACCCAGGCATACCCGGCTGCACGGTGCAGGCGGGGGCGCTGGGTGGCGCCTTGGCGCGCCCACAGTGCGATGGGACCGATGGCGACAGCGGCCAGTGCGGCGGCAAGGTGGATGGCGATGACGGGGGTGATTTGCATGGCGGGGCTCCTGGCGGGTTCGATGGAGCGAACTGTGCCGATGCGCCCCGGGGTCTGCCAGGGCCGTGCGATGAAATACGGAAAACCAGGAGTGAAATGCATCCACGCGGAGCGAGTTGCAGGCGGTTTTGGCCGCTGAGGACCGTGCGGTGAGGCCAGGAAGCGGGCGCATAGCCCGGGTCCGCGAGCCCTCGGCGGATAATCCCGCACCTATTTGCAAGGAGTGCGCGTGGACGTTGTATTGCTGGTCAAGGCCGCCATCATGGGGGTCGTCGAGGGGTTGACGGAGTTTTTGCCCATCTCTTCCACCGGGCACCTGATCCTGGCCGGATCGTTGCTGGGGTTTGACGATGCCAAGGCCAAGGTGTTTGACATCGCCATCCAGACGGGCGCCATCTTTGCGGTGATCCTGGTGTACTGGGTCAAGATCCGTTCCACCCTGGTGGCTTTGCCCACCGAGCGCCAGGCGCAGCGGTTTGCGCTCAACGTGTTCATCGCCTTTGTACCGGCAGTGGTGCTGGGGCTGCTGTTTGGCAAGGCCATCAAGGCGCACCTGTTCACGCCGGTGGTGGTGGCCAGCACCTTCATCATTGGCGGCTTCATCATTCTGTGGGCTGAGCGGCGCCCACCGTCGGCCACCCGCATCCACAGCGTGGACGCGATGACGCCGCTGGACGCCATCAAGGTCGGTCTGGTGCAGTGCCTGGCCATGATTCCTGGCACCAGCCGCAGCGGCGCGACCATCATCGGCGGCATGCTGCTGGGCCTGTCGCGCCAGGCGGCCACGGATTTTTCGTTCTTTCTGGCCATCCCCACACTGATTGGAGCCGGGGTGTACAGCCTGTACAAGGAGCGCGCGCTGCTGTCTGCGGCCGACATTCCGCTGTTCGCCACCGGGCTGGTGTTCTCGTTCCTCAGCGCCTGGCTGTGTGTGCGCTGGTTGTTGCGCTACATCAGCAGCCACAGCTTTGTGCCGTTTGCCTATTACCGCATCGTGTTCGGCGTCATCGTTTTGGTGACAGCGTGGACGGGCTGGGTGCACTGGGCCGACTGATAATCAGGCCATGCGTTTCACTACCGGTCGGGTCTCCTCTCCCTTGATTTCCTTGCGGGCGCTGGCGCTCGCCGGTTTGTGGGCCAGCCCCTGGGTGGGTGCCCAGGGCTTACCGGAGACCTCCGGCACGGAAACCGCTGTGTCCGACAAGGCAGAGAGCCAGCAGGCAGCAGCGCCCAGGTTCAACTATGCGATCGGCGCCATCGTGGGCAGCAGTCCCGACTATGCCGGCGGTGATGGCCGCAAGAACAGCCTGCGGCCCGCCTGGGCCATCGAGTACGGCCGGTTTCGCCTGAGCACCTCGCGCGGCAGCGCCTTCATGGGCCACGGCCTGGGGCCCCGCGAATCGGGGGCCAGCGCCACGCTGGCGCAGAGCGACCGCTTCAGCCTGAGCGCAGCCTTGCGCATTGACAAGGGCCGCGACGGGTCGGACGCACCCATCCTGGTGGGATTGCCGTCGGTGCGTTCCACCCTGCGGGCACGGATCAGTGCGGGCTATGCCATCACCGACCGCTGGGCTGTGGGTGCCGGGGTGTCCCAGGACATCCTGGGCCGCGACGGCGGAGCGCAATGGTCCACCAGCATTGGCTACACCTGGCCCGTGACGGAACAGACCAAGGTCAGCTTCGGGGCGGGTGCAAGTTTTGGCGACCGCACCTACCTGCGTGGTCATTTTGGGGTTCCAGCAGGCGGCAGCAGCCCTTTGCCTGCGTTCGAGCCGCGTGGCGGGCTGTACAGCGTCGATGCCGGGGTGGAGGTCATGACGGCGCTCAACCGGCATTGGGTGGTGCTGGGTGCGGCCCGGGTGTCCCAGTTGCAGGGTGATGCGCGTCGCAGCCCTCTGACCATGCAGCCGGTGGGCTATTCGGTATCAGTGGGGCTGGCCTACCGGTGCTGCCGCTAGGCACATCGCCTGCGGCAAGGGTGGACCGGGAGCGAGGGCGCCTGACGAAAGTGCTAAGCTGACGTTCACAGACAGTTACGCCCAGGCGGCCGCACCTTGTGCAATCACCCTTTCCCGGTGTGTGACGCCGCCTCTTTGCTGATCCTCTCCCCCACTGGGGTATTGCCGCATGACGCCAGAAGCGCCTGAGTTGTCCACGCACCCGGAGACCGCCCGCAAGGAGGCGTGGTCCAAGGCGGGCCTGCTGGATGTCATCACCCGCAGCGCGGGCGCCACCATGGCTGTCATCGACCGCAGTCTGTCGATGATCTACGTGAACGACGAATACGCGCGCTGGTTTGGCACCGTACCGGAGCAACTGGTTGGCAAGACGCTGGTGGAAGTCTACGGTGAACAGGACTGCGCCCGCTTCATGCCGTTTGTGAACCGCGTGCTCAGCGGAGAGCGGGTGCAGTACCAGCGCATGTTGCGCACACCCTACGGCTTTGACGAGTGGCGCACCATCTGCCTCACGCCTTGGCACAACCCGCAAGGCGCCATTGAAGGCTTCATCACCACTGCGCTGGACGTACACGAGCTGCAGGTCACCATGAATGCGCTGCGCGCCGCCAACCAGCGCCTGTCATCCCACATGGAGAACAGCCCCCTGGCCGTGGTGGAGATGGACCACCAGCTGCAGCTGCTGCATTGCTCGCAACGCGCGGTGCAACTGCTGGGCTGGCTGCATGTGGCGGGATTGGAGGGGCGGCTGCTGACGGACCTGCTGGCCCCCGCATCGATGGACGACAGCCTGCAGCAGGCGCTGCAACGGCTGCAGTCTGGCCAGGAGTCGCAGAACCGGGCCGAAACCTGTTTTGTACGCAGCGATGGCACGGAGGTGCACTGCGAGTGGTTCAACTCCGCCCTGACGGACGCTGACGGCCAGGTGACCTCCATCATGGCGCTGGTGCAGGATGTTTCCGCCAAGATCCAGATCGCGCGGCAGCAGCACTATCTGGCCAACCATGACTCGCTCACCGGCCTGCTCAACCGGGCCGCGTTCCAGGGGCGGCTGGAGCAGTCGCTGCTGCATGCGCGGCGCACCGAGGGGGCGGTGGCGCTGTTGTTCATTGACCTCGACGGGTTCAAGCACGTGAACGACGCTGAGGGCCACCGCGCGGGCGACGAGGTGCTGCGCATCGTGGCCCAGCGCATTGCCAGCACAGTGCGTGCGGGCGACACCATGGCGCGGCTGGGGGGCGACGAGTTTCTGGTGATGCTGGACCGCGAGGTGACCCGCGAAGTGACCGACACCATAGGCCACCGCATCATCGACGCCCTGCAGCAGGGCATGACGGTGGACGGGCGCGAGTTGCGCATTGGCGCCAGCATTGGCGTGGCGGTGTACCCGCCGCTGGAGGGTGATATCGACGCGCTGATGAACCGTGCCGATCAGGCCATGTACGCCGCCAAGCGCGCGGGCAAGGGCCGCCTGCATTACGCGCAGACAGCCTGATTCTCCGGGCTGCTCTCTGTGCACCCGCAGGGCGGGAGCATCGCGTCACGGCCTCACGGCAGCCGGATGCTTTGCTGGAAGTGGAAAAAGTTGCCGGTGTCGTAGGTGGCCTTGACCCGCTGAAGCTGAGGGTAGGCAGGGCCCCAGTAAGCCGAGGCAAAGTCGGTCAGCCGCGCATCCGGGTAGTTTTGGTACACATGCCCGTTCAGGAACGGCCGCACCAGTTGCATGAAACCGTCCAGCCAGGCTTCCATCTGGGCGCGCTCCGCAGGGTTGCGCCAGAACACATCCACCACCAGGTCTGCATCCACGTTGCGGTGGACAAAGGCGCTGTCGGCCACCGGGTAGCGGTTGATGGCGCCGCCGTAGGGTTCCAGATAGGCCAGTGACCAGGGGTTGGGCGAGGTTTTGAAGTAGTCGATGATGCGTTGCCAGTCGGCGGGTGACAGCTGGGTATTGATGTACCCGCTGGCCTTGGTTTCGGCAATGCCGTCGGGCAGGTTGTCGGGCAGGGTGTAGGGGTGATCCTCCAGCCACACGTTCATGTCGGGGTAGGTGCCAGTTTTGTCCACCAGCAGCTGCGCGCTCGGAATAGCCATCAGCGGCGCGATGGCCGCCAGCCCGTCCTCTCGGGTGCCGCAGAACATGCCCTGCACCATGTACACCGGCACGCCGTTCTGGAACCCCAGGTTCATCATGTAGCCCAAGGCGTCGGGCGCACCGGTCTTCATGTAGCCAGCCTGCATCAGCGTGAGCACCTGGGCCGCGTGGGTGGCGTCCCAGCTGATGGCCCAGGCCCAGACCTGGTCCAGCCGCTGCATGCGGTACGTCACCTGCAGCACCACGCCAAAGTTGCCACCCGTGCCGCCGCGAAGGGCCCAGTACAGGTCGGGGTGCTCCTGCGCGCTGGCCGTGACGATGGTGCCGCTGGCCAGCGCCACACGGAAGGATTCGACCAGGTCGCTCTGGATGCCGAACGCGCGCGAGGTGTAGCCGTATCCACCGCCCTGCACAAAACCACCCACGCACACGCTGCCGCAGGCGCCCGTGGGCACGTGCCAGCCGGTGTGGTTCATGGCGCCATTGAAGTGGTCGAAGTCGGTGCCCGGCAGCACATGTACGCGCTCGCGTGCAGGGTCCAGCACCACGCCTTGCAGGTCGCTCAGGTCCACCACCATGCCGCTGTTGACCGAGTAGCCAGCGGTGCTGTGGCCACCACAACGCACGGCCACCCACACGCCATAGGTGCGGGCCACGGCCAGGCACTCCAGGACATCGTTTTCGCAGGCGCAAAAGACGATGATTTCCGGGTACGACTGGAAAGCCGGGTTCGATTCCTGCCGCGCCGTGTTGTAGTCGGGGCTGGAGGGCAGCACGATGCGCCCCACCAGCCGTGCTTCCAGGGCGGCAACGGCCTCCCAGGTGAGCACCGGCCCGCTGGCCTGTGCTGCGCCCAGAGCCGACTGCCCTGCCGCCAACGATAAAAAGTGTGCGACGCGAGCGTCTTTGGCAAGGCGGGCGGGACTTTTGCGATGGGCCATGGCGAGTGATCCTTCAGGAAGTTGCGAAGCCCCGGGTGTACCGGAGCTGTCGCGCTTTGACCAGAGGGAAATGGCAGAAATGGCTGGCGTGTGTATTCAGCCCGCTTCTGCGCCATGCCCTAGGCTGAAGACAGCGCGAGGTCGCCCGTGTTGCGCCGCAGGCAGAACTTGCCGCCCTGCTTGCCGCTGTACATGGCCGCGTCGGCCAGCTTGAGCAGGCCTATCGCGTCGGTGCTGTCGTGGGGTGCGATGGCATACCCAATGGTCAGTCCGATCTCCACCTGCACGTTGTTCAGCGAAAACGGCGAGCGGAACGCATCCAGCAGCTTGTGGCCCAGCTCTTGCGCCTGCTGCAGGCTGTGCAGCTGTCCAGCCATCACCACGAACTCATCGCCACCCAGGCGAGCCACCAGGTCACTTTGGCGCACATGGCCTTGCAGGCGCCGGGTCACGGCCACGAGCAGTTCATCGCCCACGTCGTGGCCATGTTGATCGTTGACGGGCTTGAACCCGTCGAGGTCCATCACGTACACCGCCAGCATTTTTTCTGCGCTGCAACGCGACAGGGCAGACGCGAGCGAGATGTTGAGCCCGCGCCGGTTGGGCAGGCCGGTGAGCGGATCGGTGTGGGCGAGCGAGCGCATCACGTCACGCTCGCGGTTGGCGTCCAGCGCCTCCAGCCGCAGTGCCTTGGTGCGCAATCCCAGCACCCGCATGAAGAGCAGCATGTCCAGCGTGGCGCCAAACTGGAAGGAGTGCAAGGTCCAGAAGTTCACCGGCACCCAGCCCTGGATCACGCCAATGACCGTGGCGGTGGCCAAAAAATACAGTAGCCATGCAAGCAACAGGGTGGAGCCGACCGGGTCGCCCAGGCGCGCGCGGCGTACCGCCCCCGGAATGCCCATGAGCGCGGGCACCAGCCCCAGGATGCTGACGATCCCTGTCACTGCGCGGGTGCTGAGCAAGTCCAGTGCATACAGCGCGGCCAGCACCACGCACAGCACCGCACCGCCACGCATGCTGCGCAGCAGCCAGCTGCGGGGGCGGTCACCCGCCAAGGCCTGGCTGATGAAGAGAAAGGAGCCGCAGGTGGCAGTGAGCGCGGCCAGGCTGGCTGCATGCAACTCCACCCACGGCATGTCGCGCCACAGGTACTGCGTGCCCAGACCAAACAGGTGCAGCGAAAACAGCAGGCTCCCTGCAATCAGCAGCGCGTACTGGATGAACAGCACGTCGCGCAGGTTGAGCCATTGCGCCAGGCTGTAGATCAGCAGGCACAGCGCCAGCCCGGTCAGGATGCCTTGCAGCATCTGCTCGTTCAGGGCGTTGCTGTGCCAGGTCGTGGGCTTGTTCAGGGTGATGGGGAGCACCATTGCGCCCCGGGTCTCCACGCGCAGCAGCAGGTCGTAGGTGTGCCCGGGCAGCATCGTGAGCGGCAACGCATGGGTACGGCTGCGCAGAGGGCGCTGGGTGTAGGGCTGCAGGCTGCCCAGGGTGGCCTGCTGGGTCAGGTGGCCTTCCGAAGCCAGGTACACCTCGATGCGCTGCAGCACGGGGTAGTCGATGTCCAGCACCCACAGGCCGTTGGATGTGGTGGGTACGGCAAGCGGTATGCGTACCCACACAGGTTCAGTTCGCACGCCCAGGGTGCCGCTGGTGCCCGATGGTGGCTGAAAGCGCGCCAGCGCAGCCAAGGCATCGTCCAAGAGCAGGGTGCCCGACGGATCCGGCAGCACGGTCACTGAGGGCCAGGCGTTGATGGAGAGTTGGTCATCCCGCAGCTCCAGCGGCGCGGCACTGACGCGCGGCACCAGGGCGCCCAGCAGCAGGCATAGCACCGCCAGCATGCCGGCAGTGCGCCACCAGCAGCTTGCGAGAATTGGGCGGCGCATCAGGCCACAGAAGCGCGAAGGGATCATGAAGTCAGCGCCAGTTCGCCAGGGTTGCGACGGATACAGTGCTTGCCGCTTTCCTTGCCTGCATACATGGCCGCATCCGCGAGCCGGACCAGATGCTGAGCATCGTCGCTGTCCAGCGGTGCCAGCGCGTAGCCGATGGTCAGGCCGACCTGGATGGTCAGGTGGCTCAGCCGAAACGGCTGTTCAAACGCATGCAGCAAGGCCTGCCCCAGTTCCTGGGCTTGTTCGGGCGTGGCAAGTTCGCGTGCCATGACGATGAATTCATCCCCGCCCAGACGGGCCACCAGGTCGGTGTGTTGTCGCACGTTGGCCTGCAGCCGGTGGCCCACGGCCACCAGCAGGTCGTCTCCCACATCATGGCCATAGGTGTCGTTGACCGGCTTGAATCCGTCCAGGTCCATCAGGTAGAGAGCCACCAGGCGTTGGGGGCTGGCCTGTGAGAGTGCCGATTGCAGGGCCATTTGCATACCTCGCCGGTTGCTGAGCCCGGTCAGCCAGTCGGTGTAGGCCAGCGAGCGCATGGTGTCTCGCTCGCGCAGAGCCTCGGAGGCAGCATGGCGCAAGGCGGCAGAGCGTTGTCCAAGCACGCGCAGGAAGAGCAGCATGTCAGCCGCAGCGCCGAGCTGGAAGGAGTGCAGCGTCCAGAAGTTGACCGGCAGCAGGCCTTGCACCAGGCACACCATGGTCACAGCCGCCGTGAAGTATGCGACCCAGGCCGCCAGCAGCGTGGTGCTGACCGAGTCTCCCTGGCGTGCCCGTGCTATGGCAATGGGCAGGCTGATGAGCGAGGGCAGGGGCCCCAGGACACTGATGATGGCGGTGGTGGTCCGGGTGTTGATCAGGCCGAGCAGGAAGGCCGCGAGCAGCACCAGGCTCAGCACTGCGCCCGCCTTCATCCACCGCAGGAACCTGCTGTGCGGCGTGTGGCCCATCAGCGCGTGACCCATGAACAGGAAAGAGCCGGCAATGGCCAGAAGCCCCGCCGCCCCAGCTGCGTGGACTTCGATCCAGAGCCTGTCGCTCCAGAGGAACTGGGTACCAATGCCGAAGAACTGCAGCGAGAACCCGGCGCTGCCCACCACCAGCATGCAGTAGTAAATGAACAGCTTTTCACGCTGGCTGACCCACTGGGTGAAACTGTAGACCACCAGGCACAGAGCCAACCCGGCCAGCACTCCCTGGAACATCTGCTCGCGCAGCGACCGGTGCACCAGGTAGGGCGCCTTGCTCAGTGTGATGGGCAGGATCATCGCGCCCGAAGTTTGCACACGGATCAGCAGTTCATAGGGCGTGTCGGCCGCCAGGTCCAGCGTCATTGCCGGTGTACGGCCGCGCAGCGGGCGCTCGGAGTAAGGGCGCAGGTTGCCCAGCGCCGCGTGTTGCACCAACCGGCCTTGCGTGGTCAGGTAGATGTCAACTTCGTTGAGCACCGCAAAGTCAATGTTGACGATCCATTCGTTGCCCGAGACGACGCGCGACATCAGCGGCATGCGCAGCCAGATGGCCTCCTTGCGCACGCCCAGGCTACCGCCACGGCTGGGGGGCTCTGCAAACTCGGGCAGACGTGCCAGCGCGTCCTGCACGCCCCATTGCAGCGAAGGGTCGGCCAGCATGGTGGCCACAGACCAGACGTTGACCGGGCGGGCATCGGCTGGCAGCACGAGCGGGCTGGAGTCAGCGGCCCGCGCGGTGGGCAGGGCCAGCACCTGCCACAGTGCCAGTACCAGCAGCCACATCAGGGGGCGACAGGGTGTCGGCCGACCGGGGTGCAGGGCGTTGCGATGCATCGTCGTCATGCCAGTGCTGCCGTGGCAAGGATGCGCCGCACCGAGTGCTTGCCGCCTTGTTTGCCCGCGTACATCGCGGCGTCTGCATGCCGCAGCAGGCCCTGCGGGTCGTCACTGTCGAGGGGGGCCAGCGCGTACCCGATGGTCAGGCCCACCTGGATGCGCAGGTGGCTCAGCGTGAACGGGTGCTCAAAGGCCCGCAGGAGCGATCGGCCCAGGTCCTCGGCCTGCTCGGGCGTGGCCAGGTCGCGGGCCATGATGATGAATTCGTCACCGCCGAGCCGAGCGACCAGGTCGGTCTGGTGCCGCACATTGGCCAGCAGACGGTGGCCCACGGCCACCAGCAGGTCGTCGCCCACATCGTGGCCGTGTGCGTCATTGACGGGCTTGAACCCGTCGAGGTCTATGAGGTACACCGCGACCAGCCGCTGGGGCGAGCAGTGGGCCAGCGCGGCGTGCAGGGCGTGCTGCAGGCCGCGCCGGTTGCTCAGGCCTGTAAGCGGATCGGTGTTGGCCAGTGACTGCATCAGGTCGCGCTCACGCATGGCCTCCTGGGCCTGGGCCTGGGCGGCCCGGGCGCGCAGGCCCATCACGCGAAAGAACAGCAGCATGTCTGACGTGGCGCCAAGCTGGAACGAGTGCAGCGTCCAGAAGTTGGCAGGAACCCAGCCCTGCACCAGGCACACCATCATTCCGGCGGCCACGCCAAAGGCGATCCAGGCCACCAGCAGGGTGGCGCCAATGGGGTCCTTCTGCCGTACCCGCGCCACGGCGGCAGGCAGGCTGATGAGCGAGGGAAGGGCCCCCGCCAGGCTCATGAACGCAATGGCGATGGGCACACTCAACCAGCCCAGCACCAAGGCTATGCAGACCGCCGCCGTGATGCCTGCGCCCACACGCATGGTGCGTGCGTACCAGCTGCCAGGGGTGTCACCGGCCAGCGTATGGCCCAGGAACAGGAATGAGCCTGCCAGTGCCGTGAGCCCTGCTGCCGGACCCGAATACCGGTCCATCCACGGGTTGTCGGGCCACAGATACTGCGGACCGACGCCAAAGAACTGCAGCGAAAAGCCCGCGCTGCCTAGCACCACCAGCGCGTAAAAGCCGAACATGCGATCACGCTGCGTGACCCACTGGATCAGGCTGTATGCGAACAGGCAGAAGGCCAGCCCGTTGAGCAGGCCCTGCAGCATCTGCTCGGCCAGGGCCTGGCGCAGGTGAACAGGCAGTTCGCTGACCGTGATGGGCAGAATCAGCGGGCCGGTGGCCTGAACCCGTATCAGCAGGTCGTAACGTTGCCCAGGCTGCAGGTCGAAGGCCATCGCAGGCGTGCGGCCAGCCAGCTGCGCTGGATCGGACTGGCGTGCGCGGGCCTGCTGCAACACCTTGCCACCCTGGGCCAGATACAAGTCGGCCCTCAGTGAGCTGTAGCCAATGTTGACCACCCACGGGGTGCGCGGCGTCTCTGGCGCAACCAAGGGGATATGCAGCCACATGGCCGCCTTGTGCACACCCAGTGAATTGCTGCTCCGTGCTGGTGCCTTGAACTCGTCCAGGCGGTCCAGCATGTCCTGCACCGAGAGCTGGTACGTAGGGTCGGCCTTGAGGGTGATGGCCTCCCAGGCATTCACTTGCGGCCTGTCGTGCGTGAGCACCAAGGGTTCGCCCGCCTGCGCGCTCCGGGGCAAGGCTGCAGCTATGAGTACCAGCAGACACAGCACCAACGTTGCCACGCCGCAACGCCCGCGCCACAGGCGGGTCAGCATCGGGAGGTTGCGCGGCAGCGATTGCATCGGCGTGGCGGCTACGGCGATGTGGTTTGCTGCGCCTGGCCCGTCTTGCCCGCCGACGCGGGCTTTGCCTTGCCGGCCAGGTCCCGGCTCCAGCTGCCGGTAGTGGTCAGCCGGTCCTCGATGCGGTTAAGCCAGCGGGGGGCATGGGGGTCGTCGCTCCAGCTGTGCACCACGGTGTCCACCTGGTTGAGCAGTTCGGTGGGCAGTTGCAGTGGGCGTGTCTGGCTCATCAGTACCCGGCTCATGAAGTGGTAGCCCAGCGCCCGCGTGAGCATGCGCACGATCGAAAAACGCGGCAGCAGCAGACCTACCACGGCATCGAGGGCACGCGCCAGCAGCAGAACGCACCAGAACAACAGGGCCGACAGCCAGGGCACCGGGTGGTTCAGCCCCAGGTCCTCAGCAGTTGCGGGACCGCACAGGTAGCGGGCCATGAGTTGCGGGAAGGGCTTGACGATGCGCCAGGGCAGCGCGTTGGCCATGGTCTGCATCAGAGCCTGCCCCAGCGCCGGGCGCGGATCGGGCGTCACCGGCTCGGCGCGGCCACGGGCCTGCATCAGCGCCATCAGTGCGTCGCCCTGCGCCATCGTTTCCACCATCAGGGAGCGGTCGATGCCAAGAACGTGGCCCACCACGTTCCAGGCGTGCAGGTAGGCTTCTTGGTCGCCGGGTGGCAACCCGAGGCCGAGCCGGCGCATGCTGCGCAGGAACACGTAGCCGAAGGTCAGCAGTGTGTAGGCCAGCTCCTCCTGATTGCAGGGCAGGCCTTTGGCGGCCAGGTTCCAGCCGCGCGCGTACAGGGTCTGGTACATCACGGACCGGCCGCCACCAGCGGGTGCGGCGCGCGGCACCACCAGTCCGTCTCCTCCCGCCTGCCATTGCGCCATGGCATGTTGGGGGCTGCCGTGCAGGATGAGGTTGCGCACCGTGGCGTGGATCAACCGCACCTTGAGCACTTGCGCCACCCCCGCGCCTGTTGTGCTGAGGCCGCCGTGGAGCATCACCGGGAAGATCATGGCCGCCGTGGAACGGATGCGGTATTCGGTGTTCTGTTCCAGCTGGCCGGTCGTGTGCAACACGCTCGACAGGTCCGGGACCACGTAACATTCGGGCAGGCTGGCACAGAACAGCAGGATGCAAGACAGCGCCCCGTGGTCCATGAAAAGTTTTTCGGCACGCTCGATCTTGCGGGTATCGGCCCAGGACGGCAGCACCCGGGCGGTCTGCACGTAGTCGTTGAGCGCCTTTGCCATCACGGCGGTCACATAGCCTCGGGCGGCCTGGGGGCCATCTCCCACTTGCACCGGGCCTTCAGTCGCCTGCCAGGTGGCCAGCGTGGCGTTGTCGGTCCACTGGCTGAACAGTAGGTTCACCGTGTTGATGTGCGCCCATTGCGGAGCGTCGGTGGCCACGTCTCCTGCGGGCCAGGTCCCGAGGATCTTGGCAATCGCAGCGTCAGCCAGAGGGTCGGCGTGGTGCTGCATGGGCGCCAGATCGGCAGCTGGCAGCAGGGGGCTGTGGGGCTTGCTGGTCATGCCGTGACATTACCCGGAGCGCGCCAGCGTTGGAAGCCCGCCAGTGCGCAAAGCAGCGGGATGCCCATGGCGAATGCAGCGATGGTCCGGATTTCCACCGGGCTACCCAGAATCATCTGGAACACCATGCCGGCAGCGTAGATGGTCAGCGGCACCATGGCGTGGCGCCGCAGGAAGGGGCTGGCGGACTGCAGGGGTAGCTGGCGCACCGACATGCGAAAGCTGAAGATGATCACAAAAGCCACAAACACCCAGCCGAAAAAGCCCTGCACGGTCTCGCCAAACCAAGCGCCATCGGTCTTGGCCATGATCCACGCCTTGAGGGTGTACACAAAGTAGGGGTCTGCGCCCAGGTCGAACGCGGTCACGATCATGGCTGCCAGAAATGACAGCATGGCGGCATTGCCCAAGCCGGGCGCACCGTCCACCGCCGATTGCCAGACGATAAGGTTGCTGATCACATAGCCCGCATACGTCAGTGCAAACCACATCATCGGGATGACCAGTGGCACGTCCAGCAGGCGGGGGCCCAGCACATCGGTGTAGGTGTAGTGCCCAAAGAACCAGCCCCGGCTGGAGCCCATTTGCTCGGCAAACCAGCCCAGGCTCGCCGCGATCAATACAAACTGCAGGGCGGCGCGGGTACCCAGCAGATGCGCTGCACTCGTCCAGCAGCAGGCAAACATCAGCACCGACGCGATGACGATGGCGATGGTTGTGTCGTTGTGGGTGCGTACCGCCGTTGCAATCACAAAGGCGGCCAGCAAGGCAAAGCTGAGCGCGGGTAGGCGCCCGGCCGTCGGGGTCTGTGCAGACATGTCGGGTGTATCACGCTGTAACAATTTCGCCAGTGTAGGGGATTGGCGAACGGCATGTGTCCCCTGTTTGCCCTGATCCGGGGGCTGTGTGGGGCGTTTTTTTGTGCCCAGCGGTCCGAATTTGGTGGCTTGGCGGAACGTGGCGACCCTGCGCAGGGGCCGTCCACAACGTCTCAGCGCTGCTGGGGCGTGAGCGCGGCCAGGTTGAGCAGCGCAGCCTCGATGGCTGCTGCAGTGGCCACGGGCTGCTCCATGGGAAACAGGTGGCTGCCGTCCAGCATCATGGTGCGGCCCTCGGTGACACGCAGGGTCATGGCCATGCCGACCTGCTTCATTTCTTCGGAATCGCGCCCGCCGATGAAGGCGGCCGGACACTGCAGCGGGTGCTTGCTCAGCAGGCGGCCCAGGTTGTGCGGCAGGGTGTTGTAGATGGCTGTTTCCACCGCGCGGTCAAAGCCCAGTACCCGTTTGCCATCGTGGTCTTGCAGGCCATGGTTGATGTAATCCTGCAACACCTCGGGGTGCCAGCGTGCAAAGGCCTTCTTCTTGCGAAAGTGCTCCAGCGCCTCTTCGTTGCTGGCCCAGCTGAACCGCCGCTGGCGGCTGACCCGGCCCGGCGATATCGAACCCACCACCTGGGTGCGCTTGGCCACGCTGACTACGTTGGCCTTCCAGCCGCCAATGAGGGGCGAGTCGATCAGCAGTACGCCGCGCACCAGTTCGGGGTGGCGGGCGGCGGCCATCACGCTCAAAAAGCCGCCCAGCGAATGCCCCACCAGAAACACCGGCTGGCCCAGGCGCTGCACCTGCGCCGTTGCAAAGTCGGCCAGCTGCTGCACCAGGTGTGGCCAGTTGCTGGTCACCGGGTACTGCGGGTCGTGGCCATAGCGTTCGACCGGGCTGACTTCAAAGCCCCGGGTCTTGAGGTGCTTGAACAGCACGCGGTAGGTGCTGGCCGGAAAGCTGTTGGCGTGCGAAAAAACGATGGGGAGCATGGAGGGCATGGCGGGGTGGCGGGGCCGTGGTGCAGGCGCGCACGCGGCCGGGTGCCGTGGGGTGCGCTGGCCTGCAGGGCGTCAGATCAGCCGGTCGGTATGGTTGGTGATCTTCTTGAGTGGCTTGCTGCGCGCTGGGCTGACCATGATCGGCACCTCGGTAGCGCCGCCGGTCCAGGCGGGGTCTTCGATGCTGTCGAACACCTGGCGCAGCTTCTGCCCCCAGCTGTCGTGCAGCATCCGAAAGTACGGGTTGTTCTCGTCAATGCAGATCACCTTGTCGGTGGCAAAGCGGTCCACCTCGTACACCACCAGGTCCAGCGGCAGGCCCACCGACAGGTTGGACTTGAGCGTGCTGTCCATCGACACCAGCGCGCACTTGGCGGCCTCGTCCAGCGGGGTCTCGGGCGTGAGCACGCGGTCAAGCACGGGTTTGCCGTATTTGGATTCGCCAACCTGGAAGTACGGTGTTTCGGACGTGGCCTCGATGAAGTTGCCTGCCGAGTACACCTGGAACAGGCGCATACCCTCGCCCTTGATCTGGCCGCCAAACACCATGGACACATTGAAGTCCACGCCCGAGCGCTTGAGGGCCGCGCCGTCGCGCTCGTGCACGTGGCGCACGGCGGCGCCCAGCACGCGGGCGGCGTCGAACATGCTTTTGGCATTCCAGATGGTGATGGCTTCGCCCGACTCGCCGTCCTTGATCTGTTCGGTCTGCAAGATCTCTCGCACCGATTGCGAGATGGACAGGTTGCCCGCCGACAGCAGCACCATGAAGCGGTCACCCGCCTTCTCGTAGACCATCATCTTGCGAAATGAGCTGATCTGGTCCAGGCCGGCATTGGTGCGGGAATCGGACAGGAAAACCAGCCCGGCGTTGAGTTTGATGGCGACGCAGTACGTC
>NZ_JADHVT010000214.1 GCF_016783915.1 Acidovorax sp. | reverse complement strand
GGTGCTTGTTCCCCCACTTCCCTATGAGGAAGGCCTCCTCTCTCCTAAAAACGTTCCCCCATGTTGACCGATGCACACTGTAAAAATGCCCGTTGTTCCCCCGATGCCAAGCGCGAGCGTTTGGCTGATTCTGGTGGCCTCTATTTGGAGGTAAGCCCCACGGGGTCTAAACGTTGGTTTTGGAAGTACAGGCTTGAGGGCAAAGAAGGTCGGATGGCGTTGGGCAGCTACCCAACAGTCGGATTGACAGCTGCTCGCAAAGCACGTGATGTGGCGAAACTGCAGAAATCCACAGGGGTCGATCCGGTTCAAGCCCGTAAGGTTGAAAAGCTCAAGGCCAGCAACCCGGCAGGGGACACCTTCAAGGCGGTCGCTCTAGAGTGGTTTGGGAAGCAGAAGTCGCAATGGAGCGAAGGGCACGCTGAACGCTCTCTTCGACAGTTTGAGCGCGACTTGTTTCCCTGGTTGGGGGAGCGGAAGTTGGCTGCAATCGAACCTGTTGAACTACTCGCTACGTTACGTAAGGTCGAAGAGCGAGGAGCTGTTGAGACTGCTGACCGGGGATTGATGCTGGCACGCCAGGTTTGGCGCTACGGAGTGGCCACTGGAAGGGTAGGGCGCGACATTACCGGAGACCTCAAAGGAGCCTTGTCTCCCTACAGAGGGAAGCACTTTGCTGCCATTACAGATCCGGTGAAGCTCGGTGAGCTTTTGCGGGCTATCTACGTTTATCGAGGCGGTCCTATCGTCAGGGCTGCCCTGCAACTCGCCCCTTTATTGTTTCAGCGACCGGGAGAACTGCGTGCGGCAGCTTGGACTGAGATCGATTTGGATGCGGCAATGTGGACCATTCCAGCAACTCGTATGAAGCGCGGTAAGGACGGCAAGGAAAACGGTGCTCCTCATCTCGTCCCGCTATCCATTCAGGCTGTGGCAGTGCTGCGCGATCTAAAGCGTTTGACAGGTCACGGGGAGCTGGTATTTCCTGGGGAACGTAGCCATGTTCGTCCCATTTCAGAAAACTCAGTTCGCACAGCCTTGATATCGATGGGATACAGCTCCGAAATTCATACTTGGCACGGCTTTCGGGCGACGGCTCGTACTATGTTGGCAGAGCGGCTAGATTGTGATCCCTTGGTAATCGAAGCGCAACTTGCTCATGCGGTTAAAGATGCAAATGGGAGAGCCTACAATAGAACTCAGTATTTAGAGCATCGTGTGCGAATGATGCAAAAATGGGCTGATTATTTAGATCTGCTACGTCAGGAAAAATAGATTAATTTTTCTGAATTTATATTATTTAAAACCCATGCCGAAAAATTGATTTTGGCTTTCTAAATATATTAGCGGGGTTGTAATCTGAATTTTTCGTATGCACGTTGAAATACAAGGCTCACGGGTGGGCTTCGGGGAAAATCAGAATTTCAATAATCTCCTTTTGTGTTAATTTATTCCTGTGTTGTATTGGCGACATGGGCTGATTTTATTCAGTAGAACCAAGTGGGCCCAGCAATAATAGCCTGCGACTGAGGCGTTCACGGATGTAGGTTTCCTTTTCCGCTTCGCCATTGATGATCAGCTCGATGATTTCTGTGCGAGTCAAGTGATGCTTTTTGGCAAGCCTATCTAGCTTTGATATCGTCTTCAGCGGAAGTACAAAGTTGCATTGCTTCTCATCTGTTGCCTTCTCCCTGCGCAGCCGCTGGTTCCAAATTTTTCTGGCGTCCTTGCTGTAAAGTTCCTTCGTGTCTCTTATAAACATCGGATGATCAAAAAAGATCAAGAGATCCTCGTGTGATTGGAATTTGTAATAATCATTGATTTCATTGGGTATTCTATTTTTTAGAAAACTCAAAAAACAATCCCTCTTTTTTTCTGCATCCACCCCTTCAAGCCATGAAAATAGTTTGTCTGATTCTATGTGCTTGTTCCATCCAAACTCCATTTCTTTGCAATACTGAATGGCTGTAATCATCTCGCGAAATGACTTAGCCAACCAGTAATCTACGAATGCAACGTTCCT
The DNA here is from genome assembly GCF_016783915.1 of Acidovorax sp. GTDB lineage: Bacteria > Pseudomonadota > Gammaproteobacteria > Burkholderiales > Burkholderiaceae_C > Acidovorax. The sequence goes on along the minus strand of NZ_JADHVT010000214.1, from coordinate 4,005 downwards.
CTCCCGATTTGATAGATGGTGAGGTATAGATGTGGGTAGTGTGTGAGTTACTGGAGACAGGTCACTCCTTATTTTTTTTGGTTGCGATGTTTTAAGTTTGGAAATGTAGTCGCGTATCCAAAAAAACTGTCTTTGATTGTCTTTAATCCAATTAATACGCTCCTGCGGAACTAGCTTTTTTGGCATGCTGTCATTTATGAAAACTCCTGTCTCGGGATTTTTATTAACAAACTCCTTTAGTGCTTTTTGGAGATCGTGAGCATTTGGATTCAAATCTACTAGGGATGAATCTTCGTGAGCAGCTATCAGCCAAGCGACTGTTGCAACGCGGGACGGATCTTCGCCAGTAGAGCCAATTCTTAATGAGAACCTGTTAGGAATGTTAACTGCCATGTTGCAAAAATTTGTAGGCTGATAAAAGAATGAATCCAGATTGCTTCTAGAAGCAGTCTGGATGCATTCTAGAACAAAATTTGTTGGTTTCTAGACGAAAAATGCTTGGTCTCTCGACACTGATTTCTTCAGTGCACAGATGGGGGGCTATGTAGAGCATGGTCAACAACTCGTTGTCTAGAGCTGGGCAACGATTCTGAATCGATTGCTGTGGACGGTTTCCATGGTCCACCGGCAGTCGACCCCATAGCTTCTGTCTCTCCAGTTGAAATTGGTGCGCGGCTTGAGGGTGATTGAACGAGGCCTCGATGTGCTGCCGAGGCCGTGTGCGAGAAGCTTGCCGTCGAGGTATGGCACCTATAAGCGACTCAGAAGAAGACTCCAGTGGCTACCACTGCAGATATCGCAAGTCTCCCAGAAATGCTAGCTTACGGGAAATTCAAGTGAAAGCTATTGGGCGAACGCTTGGCCGCGGTAGCGCACGGCTTCGCGGGATTGTTCAGGGACGATTAAGGCAATGAGCTGCAGGATGATTAAGAAATAAACAATCACGCATGCATTGGACAAACTACCAACGAGTGAATGCCATGCGTATCTTGCGACTACCTGCAGTGAGTGAATTGACGGGACTGCCACGGTCCACGTTGTATCTGTACATGAGTAAGGGTCTCTTCCCAAAGCCCATAAAGCTCGGCATCAAATCTGTCGGCTGGATTCAGGAGGAGGTGGATCAGTGGCTGCGCCAGAAAATGGAATCGCGGGCTTCTTAAGCCGAATCCCATTTTTCCAGAGCAGATTAGCCATTGGTTTTTATCAATAACCCCAGGGGTTGTCTATTTTGGCGTGCCGATGTTGCTGTTGTTTTGGACTGTTCTTGCCTCGGTATTGGTAGTATAGATAGATATAGAGCTATGGGAAAATATATACCGGTAACACATCCAGGCACAGCACATACATCGGCAACCATTCAACCAAGGGGTACTTGTGTGAGGTGGACATGTTTTACAGTGATTTTGAGATAAACAAGAATCATCGCCTGTACAGTGATGAGGTGTACCAATCTCTGCCCGTGATGAATGGGCACTACCCCATGATTGAGGAGTATCTGCGGGCACTGCATGATGTGCTTGACAAGGCGATTCATCAGTATCGAAGAGTTTTTGCCTTCAGGGTGGATTTGCACTTTCCTGCCGGAACCGGGGGGCGTCACGATGAGTTTTGCAACTCTGTCGTGTCCAGGTTCATCGAATCATTCAAGGCCAAGATTCGGCATAACCGTGCGGTGGCTTCCAAGACAGGTTCATACGCTCATGGAACCAAGGTGCGTTATTTCTGGGTCAGGGAGGTAGGTGAATGCGGGAGGGTTCACTACCATGTCTTGTTCCTCCTGAATGGGGATGCGTTCAACTGGCTGGGCAACTACCAGTCATCGGCAGCAAACATGGCCCATCGAGTTTGGGAAGCGTGGGCCAGTGCTTTGGGCGAAAGCGTGGAGAGGGCCAAGACCCTGGTGCACTTTCCGAAGAATCCGTCGTACATGATCCTGCGCGATGATCCCGTGTCATCTGCTGCGCTCTTTCATCGGGCCAGTTATCTGTGCAAGGCAAGGACGAAGCAGTATGGGGCGGGGCACCACGGGTATGGCGCGAGCAGGGGCTAATAGACTGACTCTGAAGAGAGTCTGAGGTGCAATGGTCACGGTGCATTAATCACCCACTGTCGCAAATAAGGAACTCCTCTCCCATCACCCCGTCAGCCGTATTCACGGCTGACGGGTGTAGGCGCCTCTAAAACAACACCTTCTGCGCACTCGTCAATGCCACAAAGCTGTCGCCCAGTGGCTGGAGAATCGCGTCGGCGATGGGCTGGAGTTGCTTGACGAGGTAGTGCTCATAGTCAATGCGGGAATGCCGGGCCTCCAGCGGCTCTGGACCGCTCTGCGTCATCACGTACTGGATCCAGCCGCCACGCTGGTACTGCTGGGGACGATTCAACTTCGCGTTGTGTGCGTCAGCGATGCGCGCGGCGCGCACCTGGGGCGGCACATTGACCTCATACGCATCGAGCCGGTGGCGCAGGCGTTTTCGGTAGACGAGCAGCGCATCCATCTGGCCATCCAGCATCGACCGCGCATAGTCGGTCACGAACGCCCGGTAGGGCTCACCGTGGAAGATGCGTGATAGTAAGCCCTCCTGGAACTGGCGTGCCAACGGGGTCCAGTCGCTGCGGGCCATCTCCAGTCCGCGATAGACCATCTCCTCTCTTCCTTCCTCATCGATGCTCAGGCCGGCGTAGCGCTTCTTGCTGCCCACGTCCGATCCTCGGATGGTGGGCATGAAGAACTTGGCATAGTGGGTGTCGAATTCGATTTCGAGGAAGTTCTCCAGCTGCTGCTCTTCTCGCAGCTTGCGTGTCCACCAGGCATTTATCTCCTGCACCAAGCTGGCCGCGATGGTGTGTGCCTCCGCGTTGGAATAGGTGCGCTTGAGCCAGATGAAGATGGAGTCGGTGTCTCCGTAAATGACCTGGTATCCACGCAGCTCCACAAACGTCCGGGTGAGCTTCATCACCTCGTGGCCGCGCAGGGTCACGGCAGACACCAGTTTCGGATTGAAGAAGCGGCATTCCGACGCACCCAGCACACCAGCAAAGGAGTTCATGAGCAGCTTCAGGGCCTGCGACAGCGGCTGGTTTCGCCCCCGCTTCGCCTCGTCTCGGGCATTCGAGAGTGTGGTCACGATGTCCGGCAGGCAGTGCTTCTCGCGCGAGAACAGCGTGCCTTGTGGCCCTTGCACCAGCCCGATCTGGATGTCGGTGCTCTCTCCCTCGGCCAGGCCCACGGGGTCCACCAGGAAGGTTCGGATGATGGAGGGGTACAGGCTTTTGTAGTCCAAGACGACGACAGAGTCGTAGAAGCCCGGCGTGGAGTCCATCACATAGCCGCCAGGGAAGGCCTTGGCCGCTATGTCACCCACGTTCGGTGCCACGTAACCCAGGCGGTGCATGCGCGGCAGGTAGTGGTGGCTGAATGCGGCGATGGAGCCACCAAAATGGTCCACCTGCAAACCGGTCGTCTGCGCCCGCTCGAGCACGAACGGCAGCAGCTCCAGTTTGTCGAAGATACGCAGGACGAGCGCGCAGTCGCGGATGTTGTAGCTGGCCAGCGCCGGCTTGTCCTCCTGGTAGCGCCGCTCGATCTCGGCCATCTTGTCGTAGGCATCGCCGATCTCTTTGCCCTCGCCGAGCAGTTTCTGTGAGACCGCTTCGAGGCTGAACGACGGGAAGCTCCACATGCCCGCCCGCAGCGCTTCGATGCCATCGACGACGACCCGTCCGGGCATGGGCGCGAACAGGTAGCCCTGTCGGCCAGGGTGCGTCCGCCACGCGATGGGGCGGCGCTCGCGTCCGAGCAGCAGTTGCACGGAGTTCGCATCAGCCGCCTTCTGCAGCACCCGCAGATCGAACTGGATCACGCTCCAGCCGACGATGACATCCGGGTCATGGTCCGCAAACCAGGCATTGAGCTGCTCGATCATCCCTCGGCGAGTTGAACAGTACACAAGCCTGAAGTCCATCGCTGGCACAGTTGGTTCCGACACCGAAGCTCGCGCT
>NZ_JADHVT010000057.1 GCF_016783915.1 Acidovorax sp. | reverse complement strand
CTGGCCCTGGCCAATGACACGCCCTTCGGCCTGGCCAGCGGCATTGCCACCACCAGCCTCAAGCACGCCACGCACTTCAAGAGCCACGCCCAGGCCGGCATGGTGATGGTGAACCTGCCCACAGCGGGCGTGGATTACCACGTGCCGTTCGGCGGCCGCAAGAGCAGCAGCTACGGCCCGCGCGAGCAGGGGCGCTACGCGGCGGAGTTCTACACCACGGTAAAGACCGCGTACACGCAAGCCTGAGGCGGTCGCGGCACGAGCCTGCGCCCGCCACGGCACTCCAGCCCCGGAGTGGCGGGACCAGGCACCTGCACCGCGCCGGCGCGCACTGGCACCGCACAGGTCATTCGCAAGCGGTTTTTCAGCCAAATCGGCCGCAAGCGCCAGTGGATCATTCACTAGCAGCTATTATTTATATAGCAAAAACAATCCTTCTGCTCTACGCCGCTGATTCCGGCCACGACGGCAGCCGCTATCATCGCGCCCCATGACCACCCTCCGAACCTTCTCTGCGCTGCGCCTGTGGGTGCTGGCATGGTTCGTGGCATCGATCGGAGTGGCCATTGCATCGCCGCTGGTGCACCCCCAGGCCTTCGAGGTGATCTGCTCGGGCACAGGCGCCATCAAGCTGCTGGTGCAGACCGACGACGGCACCGTCGAAATGGGCGCGATGGGTATGGACTGCCCTTTGTGCTCCACCCCCAGCGCCCCGCCCCCCACGCCGGTAGCCGCCGTGCTGCCGCCCCACCCTCTGGCCCATGCGCTGCAGCCCGTCGAGGCCGCCCGCATCGCGGCCGCCACTGCAGCCCCCCTGCCCGCACGCGGGCCCCCATCGCGCTCTTGATCTGAAGTTTGTTGGCAGTACCCGGTACCTGGTGGTCGGGCGCTGCCTTGTTCCCGTTGGTTTCCAGACGGCGCAGCCCTGCGTGCACTCGACGCGGGCCTGGCTGCGCTGTCGCTTCAAGACAAGAGCGTTTTCATGTCCCGTTCCTACTCCTCCCCCCGCCATACTGCGCGCTCTCCGCGCCTGCCCCTTTCCCCTTTGTGCCGGAGCGTGCTCGCCACCTGTGCGCTGGCCTCGGTGGCAGCCCATGCACAGACAACCACAACACCCACCTTGCAGGCCGTGGATGTGGTGGATGCCGCCGCATCCCCGAATGGCAAGCTCAGTCTCGACACACCCGTGGACACCGGCAGCCGCCTGGGCCTGTCGGTGCGCGAGAACCCGGCGTCCGTCACGGTGGTGGACCGCGCCACCATCGACGCACGCGGCGCGCAAGACACGCAGGAAATCCTGCGCGCCGTGCCGGGTGTGGTGGCGCACAACGCGCCGGGCTCTATGTCCGCCCACTACCGGGGGTTCACGTCCAACTCGGTGGCACAGCTCTACAACGGCATCAACCCGCAGTACGGCAGCGCCACCCGCGCTGTAGATGCCTGGATTTACGACCGCGTCGAGGCCATCGGCGGGGCGTCGAGCTTTCTGTACGGCTCGGGCGGCGTGGGCGGCTCCATCAACTACATCACCAAGACGGCCGAGCGCAACGACTTTGCCGAGGGCCAGCTGCGCCTGGGCTCGTACGACCTGAAGGAAGTGTCCGTGGGCCTGAACCGCCGCATTGCCGGAGGCGATGGCGGCGCAGGCCCGGCCCACTATGTGCGCATCGACCTCAACCACCGCAACGCGGGCAGCTGGACCGAGGGCACCAAGACGCAGTCCACGCAACTGGCCACCTCTCTGCTGTCGGACCTGGGCGGCGGTTTCAGCCACACGCTGGCCTACGAGTACCAGAAGGACCATGTGGACCGCCCATACTGGGGCACACCAGTGCTCAACCCCGCCGTGGGCGCACCGACCATCGACCCGGCCACGCGCTTCAAGAACTACAACAGCGCCGACGGCATGTACGAGCACCGCGTGCAGTGGCTGCGCTCGGTGGCGCAATGGCGTGTGTCGGATGTGCTGCAGCTCAAGAACACGTTCTACTTGTACGACGCCCTGCGCGACTACCGCAACGTGGAGACCTACACCTTCAATGCCACCAACACGGTGGTCACGCGCACATCCCCGCTGTTGCAACGCCACGACCAACAGCTGGTGGGTGACCGCCTCGAAGGGACATACCAGGGCCAGCTCGCAGGCAAAAAAAGCGACTGGGCCTTTGGCCTGGACGTGAGCGTGAACAAGCAGACCCGCTTCCCGTTCGGCCCCTCGGTCACCGTGAGCACGGTCAATCCGTACCACTTCTCGACAGAGAACTTCTTCAACATCCCAGGCATTTCGCCAGTGTGGAGCCCTGACAAGGACAACAAGATCACCAACACCGCGCTGTACCTGGAAAACCGCACGGCCGTGATGCAGGGCGTGAATCTGGTCACCGCGCTGCGGCACGAGCGCATCGAGCTCGACCTGGTGAACCGCCGCGCCGTGACGGCCACAGCACCCGCCACCTTCAGCCGCAGCTACAACCCCACCACCGGCCGCCTGGGCGTGGTGTGGGACATTGCGCCCGGCGCCAACCTGTATGCACAGGCCTCCAACGCGGCCGACCCGCCATCGGGCTCGCTGGCCTCTGCCTCGTTTGCCGATGTGCGCAACAACAGCGAACTGACTACCGGCCGCCAGATCGAGGTGGGCAGCAAATTCGACTTCTGGGATGGCAAGGGCAGCGCCACGGTGGCGGCCTTTGAAATCCGCCGCAAGAACATCGCCTCGCAAGACCCGTCCAACCCCAACCTCACGGTGCTGGTGGGCGAGCAGTCGTCCAAGGGCATCGAGCTGTCGGCCGGCATCCGCCCCACGCCCCAATGGCAGCTGCAGGGCAACCTGTCGCTGATCCGCGCCCGGTATGAAAACTTTGTGCAGGGCGGCGTCTCGCGCGCGGGCAACGTGCCGCAATTGGTGCCGCAGCAGGTGGCCAACCTGTGGGCCTCGTATGCCATCACGCCCACCGTCAGCGCCAGCGCGGGCGTGCGCCATGTGGGCAAGGTGTATGGCAATGCGGCCAACACCAAGTTCTGGCCGTCGTACACGCTGCTGGACCTGGGCCTGGCGTGGAAGGTCAACAAGACCACCACCCTCACGGGCCGCGTGCGCAACGCTACCGACCGCATCTACGCAGCCGAGACGCGTGACCAGGTCTACCTGGGCGCACCGCGCACGCTGGACGTGACGTTGCACACCGCGTTCTGACGCAGGCAAGGAACTGGACATGCCACACGCCAAACGCTGGCTGTACCTCGTCCACCGCTGGCTGGGCGTGCTGCTGTGCGCCTTCTTCGCCATGTGGTTCATCTCTGGCGTGGTGATGATGTACGTGGGCTACCCCAAGCTCACGCAGGCCGAGCGCCTGGCCCACCTGCCGCCACTGCGCAGCGCCATCGCAGGACCCGAGCGCCTGCTCGAACCCTCAGAAGCCCTGCAGCGCGCGAGCCTGGCAGGGCCGCTGCAAGACCTGCGGCTGGCGGTGGCCAGCGGCGGGCGCGCCGTGTACCTGGTGGCTCCCGCAGCACCGACTGGAGACGCCGCACCACGCCCGCGCCGGGCACCAGCACCAGCGGTCATCGACGCCCTCACGGGCGAACGGTTGCAGCGCGTGGACGCCACGCACGCCATCGCATCAGCCCGCGCCTTTGCACAGGAAGCCAACCCTTCCATCGACTACCAGGGCACGATCGACGAAGACGCCTTCACCCACTCACGCGCGCTCGATGTGCACCGTCCCCTCCACCGCCTGCACCTGGGTAACAGCGCGGGCACCGTGGTCTATGTGTCGGGCACCACGGGCGAGGTGGTGCGCGATGCACCACTGCAGGAGCGCGCCTGGAACTACGCGGGCGCCTGGATCCATTGGCTCTACCCCTTCCGGGGCAATGTCTTCAACGACTACTGGACGGACATCGTCAACTGGCTGTCCATCGCGGGCATCGTGCTCACAGTGACAGGCACCATGGTGGGCGTACTGCGCTGGCGCTTCAAGGGGCGGTACAAGACGGGCTCGCGCACGCCGTACCGGGGCTTCATGATGCGCTGGCACCATGTGTTCGGGCTGGTGTTCGCCGCCATCACCTTCACCTGGATCTTCAGCGGCCTCATGTCGATGAACCCCTGGAAGATTTTCGACAGCGGTGCAGCACCGTTGCGCCAGCAGGCCATGAACGGCGGCCTGCTGGAGCTGCCCGCGCAGGCCGCCACCGTTCAGGCATTGTTGTCGGCCGCTTCGCCCAACACCCGTGAGCTGCGCTGGGTGCGTAGCGCAGGCCATACGCTGGTGCTGGCCCAGGGCCCCATCGGCGCACCTGCGGTGCTGGACGCCACCGCGGCCACTTCGCACACCTGGACCCCGGGCGCTGTGGCCCAGTCCGCCACGCGCCTGCTGCCCCACGCAGTGGTGCGAATCGACACCCTGACCACCTACGACCTGCACTACTACGACCGCGCCGCCCACACCATGACTGGTGGCGTCGACAAACCCCTGCCCGCCCTGCGCGTGGTGTTTGACGACCCACATGGCACCTGGGTGCACATCGACCCCCACACAGGCGCCGTGCTGGGCCGCACCGACAGCCACCGTCGCACCAGCCGCTGGCTGTTTGCCATGCTGCACAGTTGGGACTGGCTGCCGCTGCTGGACCGCAGGCCGCTGTGGGACATGGTGCTGATCGTGCTGAGCCTGGGCGGGGCGGTGATAAGCCTGACCGGGGTGGTGATGGGGTGGCGCAGGCTGGGGGCCAAGCTGCGGCCACCTCGGCGAAATAAACAGCACCGTCCGGAGCCAGCGTGACACCGCCCGACCTACACCATGGCTACACTGGCATGGCCATCCAGCAAAGCCATTGAAGCGGGACCCACCTGCAGCCATCGCAATCACAGATTCTGCTGCCATGCCCACGCCCCTGCCTTACGCCCGCCCTGCGCCGGACGCCCCCTCCCGAGGTCACGCTGGCCTGCAGGCCAGGGTGGTTGTGGTGGTGGGAACGACGGTTGTGCTCTTTCTTGCTTGGGCACTGGTACTGGCTGTCCTGAACGTGACCTGGCGCAATGCCATGGACTCCCAGACCCGCCAGAACAGCAACCTGGCGCGCACCCTGGAGGAACAAACCATCCGCGTACTGGCAGCGGTGGACCAGGCCACCCTGCGCATGCAGGACGCAGTGATCGCATCGGACTTTGAAACTGCGAACTTCACGCGCTTTGCCAATGAGACCGGGCTGGCACCGCTGATTCTGACCCAGCTGTCGCGGGTCAACCCCGATGGCCGGTTCATGGGCAGCAATCTCGATCCGACGGGTGAACAAACCGGGCATGTCGATCTGTCGGAACGCGAGCACATCCAGGTCCATCTGACGCCCGAACGCTCGCGCGAGATGCAGCTGCAGATGACCCGCTCAGGGCTGTATGTCGGCAAACCCGTACTAGGCAAGGTGTCGGGCAAGTGGACCATACAACTGTCGCGCAAGATCGTTGCGGCCAGCGGCAACACCTTGGGAATGGTGGTGGCATCGCTCAATCCAGGCTACTTCGAGGATGTGTACCGAGGGGTGGAGCTTGGCAGAACCGGCAGTGTCACCCTGCTGGGCGATGACCGTGCGGTGCGCGCCCGTGTGGTCGGAGGCCAGAACCAGGGCATGGGCACCACCCTGAACAGTGCGCCGGGCGACAACGCCGAGCGCCTGGATCGTGAAGGCCACTACGTGCGCACCAGCAGCCTCGATGGCGTCGAGCGTATCTATGCCTACCGCCGTGTGGGGGACTACCCGCTGCTGATTTTTGTGGCCACCAGCACCGCCGACGCGCTGCTGGAATGGCGCAGCAGCCGCAATGTGGCGCTGATCACGACCAGCCTGTTCAGCGTAGCCCTGATCGGCGCGGGCATCATCTTTCTGCGCAGCCTGCGCCAGCTCGAAAACACGAACGCTGCGTTGCGCATCAGCGAGGCCCAGGCCCATTCAGCCAGCCAGGCCAAGAGCGAGTTTCTGGCGGCCGTGTCACACGAGCTGCGCACCCCGCTCACCAGCATTCGGGGATTTGCCGAACTGATGGAGCTGCGACTGGACCAGCCCCGCTACAAGGAACAGGCCAGCCTGATCCGCAAGGCGGCCGACCACCTGAATGCCCTGCTCACCGAGATCCTGGATCTGGCCAAGGTGGAGGCAGGCGCAATGCCCCACACGCCGACCGAGCAGAACGTGGCGGAGATCGTGCAGTCCACAGCCGACTTCTTCGCCGTCACGGCCGCCAACAAGAACCTGGAACTGCGCGTCCACATCGCCCCTGAGGCGCCAGCCACGCTGATGTGCGACGGGTTGCGGCTCAAGCAGGTGCTCAACAACCTGATCTCCAACGCCATGAAGTTCACCGAAACCGGCTCCGTCGCCATCGAGGTGGACGCCGCTGGCGACGCTGTGCGCTTTCATGTGGTGGATACCGGACCCGGCATACCGGCACATTTGCACGAAACAATCTTTGAGAAGTTCCGCCAGGGCAATGATCGGGTGAGCTACCAGCATGGCGGCACCGGCCTGGGGCTGGCGCTGTCGCGGGCGTTGGCCGCTCTGATGGGTGGCACGCTGACGCTGGCGTCCACCGAAGGCCAGGGCGCACGCTTTACGCTGACCCTGCCACGCAACCCGACTGTTGCCGTCACGGAGTAACAAAAACGCCACGGCCAATACCTGTTGGCGGCAGCGCAAGGTTGGACCGAGCAGGAACATCGGGGCCGGCGCCGACAAGGGCAGAGCCGTTACACACAGACCTGTGGCTGAGCACCAGCATCCCACTGTGCAACCGCGTTCAAACGCCCTTGCCGCTACTGAAATCGCCCCGGGGTGCCACTAAGACAAAACGCAGCGCGGCGTTCCGAAATTGTGTCCAATGGTTACACTGGTTTGTTGCCCTGCTTCACGGGGCGGCAATGCCTACCTTAACGCTCCCCACACTCCATCCCTCACACAGGGACCCTGCACCATGAAATCCCGCTCAACCCTTGCCGCCTTGGTCTTCCTCTTCGCGGCCAGCGCCTCTGTACACGCTGCTGATGACTACAACCGCCCACCTGCGGGGGACGCTCAGTACAAACAATGCCTGACCTATTCAACCACTGTCTATGAGGGTGGAAACGCACCCAGCCCCATCAAGGGCCAAACCAAGGCGCAAGCATGGTGCACCTGCATGTGGAACGAGACGCCCGACGACTTCAAGGGCAATCTGGTGAAGTTCGCAGAAACCCGCAAGGGCAAAGAGACCAACAAACTGTGCGAGAAACACGCCGACTGGAGCGAGTAAGCCGCACAGCTCCTGGTTTCAGTCCCTACAGCCGCCTGAGGGCGGCTTTTTCTTGCCCGCAGCTACCAAAACGGGGAGGCGGTGGCAGGCTTCAGCGACTGCGCAGCGTACGGCTGAGCAAGATCACCGGCACCAGCCCCACTGCCACCAGCGCCAGCGACGGCAAGGCGGCCTCGCCCAGGCGCTCGTCACGCGCGAGCTGGTAGGCCACCACGGCGAGGGTGTCGCTGTTGAAGGGGCGCAGCACCATGGTGGCAGGCAGCTCCTTCATCACATCCACAAACACCAGCAGCGCAGCAGCAGCGGTAGAACGCTTGAGCAGCGGCCAGTGCACGCGCGCCAGCAGGCCTGCGCTGCCGGTGCCCAGCATGCGGGCTGAGTCATCCAGACTGGGGGGAATCCGCGCGTAGCCGCTTTGCATGGACTGCAGCGCCACCGCGCAGAACCGCACGAGGTAAGCCCACACAATGCCAAACGCCGTGGCCGTGACCAGCGCGCCCACGCCCCACTGCGGCATCGCGGCCTGCAACCAGCCCACAGGCAGCAGCAACCCTACCACGATGACGGCGCCCGGCACGGCGTAGCCCACGCTGGCCAGTTGCACCACACCACGCGTGATGGCATCGGGCTGGCGGCGCACCGCAAAGGCCAGCGCCAGTGCAATCACCAGGGCCAGCGCCGCAGTGATCCCCCCGAGGCGCACGCTGTGCCAGGCCCATTCCATGAAGCGCTCCCACGGCAGCACCGACCAGTCGGCCGCCAGTGGCCGCAGCATGAAGACCACCGGCGCCACAAAACCCATGACCACCGGCACCGTGCAGACCGCCCAGGCTGCCCAGCGGCGCGCACCCCGGAGCGCCAGCGGCTGCGCCTCGGCCGAGCCCGCGTGTCCGCCACCGGTCGCAAACCGCATGCGTTTTTGCGCGCGGTGCTCCAGGTGAAGCAATGCCAACACCACCACCAGCAGCATGGTGGCCAGCTGCGCGGCAGCCAAGCGGTTGTCCATCGACAGCCAGGCCTTGTAGATGCCCGTGGTGAAGGTCTGGATCCCGAAGTAGCTGGCAACGCCGAAATCGGCCAGGGTTTCCATGAGCACCAGCGCTACGCCCGCAGCCACGGCAGGGCGCGCCAGCGGCAGGGCCACGGCGCGAATGCGGCGCGAAAGCGGAGCACCCAGCAGGCGCGCGGCTTCCATGAGGTGAGCGGCACGCTCGCCCAGCGCCGTGCGCGCCAGCAGGTACACATAGGGGTACAGGGAGAAGATGAACACCCACACGGCACCGCCCAGGCTGCGCACCTCGGGCAGCAGGCGGCCTTCCAGGCCAAAGGTGTTGCGCAGGCCCACCTGCAACGGTCCGCTGAACTGCAGAAAGTCGGTGTACGCATAGGCTGTGACGTAGGCTGGCATGGCCAGCGGCAGCAGCAGCAGCCATTCAAAGGTGCGTCGGCCCGGAAAGTCGAACAACGTCACGGCGGCGGCAGCCAATGTGCCCACCACTGCGGCCCCCAGCGCCACCAGCAGGCTCAGCCACAGCGTGGTCCACACATAACCAGGCAACACGGTGGCCGCCATCTCGCGCAGGATCGCGCCCGCCTGCGCATCGCCCTGGCCTGCGCCCCCCCAGGGGAACCACGACGCCAGCACGGCCAGCACCGGCAATGCCAGAAAGCCTGCAAACAGGATCAGCGGGATACTGCGAAGGACAGAAGACGGCGTGCGGCGCAAGGCAAGGGCTCGGCAGGATGAAGAAAGCGCACACCTGCCGAAAGGCATGGGCACAGAAATGCCCAGGAATGCAAATGCGAATTTTAAGCATTCACTCCACCCCGCCTAAAATGTGCGGATGTTTCTTGAGGTCTCTCAACTCGAAGTGCGCTACGCAGGCCGTGCGCAGGCAGCCGTGCAAGGCGTCACACTCAGCCTGAAAGCGGGCGACATCGGGGTGCTGATCGGGCCGTCTGGCTGCGGCAAGACCACCCTGCTGCGCGCCGTGGCCGGGCTGGAGCCCGTGACGGGAGGCGAGATCCGCCTCACCAAAAGCGTGGTCAGCAGCGCCCGCCTGAGCGTGCCGCCCGAGCTGCGGCGCATCGGCATGGTGTTCCAGGACTATGCGCTGTTCCCGCACCTGTCGGTGGGCCGCAATGTGGCGTTTGGCATCCACCAGTTGCCCAAGGCCGAGCAGGCCGCGCGGGTGGCTGAGGTGCTGCAGCTGGTGGGCCTGACGGGCAGCGAGCACCGCTACCCGCACGAACTCTCTGGCGGCCAGCAGCAGCGTGTGGCGCTGGCGCGTGCGCTGGCGCCGCGCCCACAGCTCATGCTGCTGGACGAGCCGTTTTCCAACCTCGACGTGGACCTGCGCGAGCGCCTGGCACACGAGGTGCGCGGCATTCTCAAGGCCGCAGGCGCCACGGCGCTGTTTGTGACGCACGACCAGTTCGAGGCGTTTGCCATCGGCGATGTGATTGGCGTGATGAACGAAGGCCACCTGCACCAGTGGGACGATGCCTACACCCTGTACCACCGCCCCGCCACGCGGTTTGTGGCCGACTTCATCGGCCACGGCGTGTTTGCCCCCGCCACGCTGGTGCAGCGCGGCAACAACGTGGTGGCCCAAACACCCTTGGGCGACCTGACCGACCTGGATGAGTGCCCCCTGCCCAGCAGCTACCCTGCGGGTGAATGTGATGTGCTGCTGCGCGCCGACGACATCGTGCACGACGACCACGCGCCCGTGCAGGCACAAATCGTGCGCAAGTCGTTCCGGGGGTCGGAGTTTCTGTACACCCTGCGCCTGGCCAGTGGCCACACGGTGCTGGCCCATGTGCCCAGCCACCACGACCACGCGCTGGGCGAGTGGATCGGCATCCGCGCCCAGGTCGACCATGTGGTGACGTTTCCGCGTGGCTGAGGCGGTGATGGAATCAAAATCGGCCGGATGCGCTAGTCGAACATGCCTGAATAGCTATTGAATCAATAGCAACCACCCTTCAGCTCAGGACTTGCCCATGCGCTGCAGGCCCTCCAGCCCGTTCAGGTCCACCTGCGACATCAGGCCTCGCAGCTCTTTCACACCGATCTTGTCGCCCTCGATGCTGACCACAAGGCCGTTCTTCAGGATGGTCTTGAACTCTGCGTGGCTGCCATCCTTGTCGTAGCGCTGGTGCAGGGTGCGGCCACCCTCTTGCCAGGTCTTTTCGGCGCTGGTCTGGTCTTCTTTCTCGCCCTGCGCCATGCCCATGGCCATCACCGCCATCTGGCCCAGGCCGCCCACGTCCACGATCTCCAGGCGCAGCTGCTTGTCGTCGTTGCCGTATTGCGCGCTGGCCTGGCTGGTGGGCAAGCCCAGGGCTGCACCGTCCTGCACATCAAAACCCGTGCGGGGCAGGCCCGCCAGCTTCTCGGGCAGGGCCGCCTTGAGCGACTGGGCCGCAATGGCCTGACCCCCACCCAGCACACCCGCAGCGGCCTTGGCGGCATCGCCCGTGGCGGCTGCGATGGCGGCCGGATCCTGGCTCTTCTGGGCCTCTTCCATCTTGCGGGCGGCTTCTTCCATCTTCTTGCCGGCAGCTTCCAGGCCGGCGGTGTCGATGGACACCTTGCCACCGGGCGTGTTCATGGTGATGGCAGGGGCATCGGCACCGCCAAACAGCGCACCGCTGCGCGGCATGAACAGCGCACTGACGGCACCGATGACCACCCCCATCACGATGGCAGCAATGATGACCACCACCGTGTAGCCCACCGACTTTTCGGGCGCACTGCGCATGAGCACAGGCAGGCCGGTGTAGAGCAGGTAGATGGAATACACCGCCGCCAGCAGGCCCAGCATGGCCAGCGACGGCAGCAGGCTGAACACACCGCCCAGCAGGGCGGCCGTGCTGGCGTACACCGCCACCTTCTGTGCCTGGATCGCGTTCTTTTGCCCGCCGAAGGTGGGCGCCAGCGCATCGATGATGAAACCGAGCACCAGCAAGCCCGCCAGGCTCAACCCGTATGACACGACCATGTTCACCAGCCCGGAGACAAAAGGCACGCGGATGGTGACCCCAAAACCGCCAAAACCGATCAGCGACATGCCGATGAAACCGCAGACCGCCGGAATGGCGGCCAGGATCATGGCGTAGCGGGTGAACAGGGTGGCGGTGTCGGTGGCCTCCGTGTCGATGGTGGCCCAGGTCTCTTTGGGTTGGAGAAGAATGCTCTTGGCGCGCTCAATCAGGATCATGGTGCCCTCCCGGCAATGTGCAAAGGCCTGCCGTGGTCAGCAGGCGAATGGAAAGCGCGGACGATACGGGAGATTGCGCAAGGCGGACCACCACGGCCGCTGCCAGGGCGGCCCAAAGCGTGCAATATGCACGCTTTCGCTGCGCAAAGACGAACCTAGGCACCAGGGCTGAGGGCTCAGGCTTTTCGGAGTTGATCGACCGTGTCGTGCAGGTGCTGTGTCCAGGCGCGGCGGTCGCGCTCGCCTGCCAGTTCGGGCGGGCCGTAGTGCACCACTGCCTCGATGGGCGGGGCACACAGCGTGCGCCAGATCGAGCCCACCAGGGTTTCGTCGCCGATGTAGCTGGGCGCAAAGCTGGTCGCACCTGAAGCCTTGTCGGCAAAACGCAGGCCCACGGGCTGCACGGGCGCCTTTGCGGCCACGGCAGCCTGCAGCAGGTTGGCATGGAAGGGCAGCATCTCACGGCCATCGCCCGTCGTGCCCTCAGGAAAGACCGCCAGCACCTCGTGGCGCTCCAGCGCCTCCTGCATGGACCGCACCATGCGCAGCGCATCGCGGCGCGAGCTGCGCTCGATGTAAAGCGTGCCTGCGGCAGTGGCCAGCGTGCCAATCAGCGGCCAGCCCTGCACGTCGGACTTGGAGACAAAACGGCAATGCCGCGCTGCATGCATCACGGGGATGTCGAGCCACGAGATGTGGTTGGCCACCAGCATCACCGGCCCGGTCACCGGGGGCTGCCCCAGGATGCGCAGGCTGATGCCCGCGTGGGCCAGCAACTCCAGCGACCACACCTGCACGCGGGCGTGTTGCTGGTCGGGCGATAGCGCGGGAAACCGCAGCGCCACGATCCACAGACCTTTGACAATGTGGCCCAGCAGCCGCAAAAGACGCCAGCTGGCAAGCAAGGATTTCACCGCCGGGCCTCGTCGCGCCGCACGGCCTCAGCCACGGTCAAAAGCGACCTGCCCGCCGACGAGGGTCATACGCACACGACCGGGAAGCTCGTAGCCCGAGAACGGTGTGTGTTTGCCCTGGCTGCGCAGTGCATCGTCCTGCACCGTCCACGCAGCCTGCGGGTCAAAGATGCACAGGTCGCCCACGCCACCTTCCACGATCTGGCCCACGCTGGCCTGCAGCGTACCCAGTGCGTTGCCCAACACCCGGGCGGGCTCGCACGTGA
The DNA here is from genome assembly GCF_016783915.1 of Acidovorax sp. Lineage (GTDB taxonomy): Bacteria > Pseudomonadota > Gammaproteobacteria > Burkholderiales > Burkholderiaceae_C > Acidovorax. The sequence goes on along the minus strand of NZ_JADHVT010000057.1, from coordinate 12,013 downwards.
CCACGGCCAGCGCGCGCTGCAGTGGCACGCCACTGCCCTGCGACCACTTGAGTGCGAGCGACAACAGCAGCTCCAGCCCCGTGGCGCCGGGCTCGGCCTCCGCAAATGGAAGGGTCTTGGCGTCCTCATCGACCGGGGTGTGGTCGGAAACCAGCGCGTCGATAGTGCCATCGGCCAGCGCGGCGTTCAGCGCATCGCGGTCGCGCTGCTGGCGCAGGGGGGGCGACAGGCGGGCGCGGCTGTCGAAGAAGCCGATGTCCACGTCGGTGAGGTGCAGCGAATTGATGCTGACATCGGCCGTCACCTTCAGGCCCTCGGCCTTGGCGCGGCGGATCAGCTCCACCCCCGCCGCGCTGCTGATGCGGCACAGGTGCACACGGGCACCGGTGGTCTTGAGCAGTTCAAAAATGGTGTGCAGTGCAATGGTCTCGGCCGCCACAGGCACGCCCGACAGGCCCAGGCGCGTGGCCAGCGGGCCGCTGGCAGCCACGCCCTTGCCCAGGTGCATCTCTTGCGGGCGCAGCCACACGGTGTAGCCGAAGGTGGCGGCGTACTGCAGCGCGCGCTGCAGCACCTGGGTGCTAGCCAGCGGCACCTCGGCCTGGCCAAAGCCCACGCAGCCGGATTCGGTCAGCTCGGCCATCTCGGTCAGCACCTCGCCGGCCAAGTTGCGCGTGAGGGCCCCCAGAGGGAACAGGCGCGACTGGTGCAGCTTCTCGGCGCGGAACTTGAGCATCTCGACCAGACCTGGCTCGTCGAGCACGGGGTCGGTGTCAGGCGGGCAGACCAGGCTGGTCACGCCACCGGCCACGGCGGCGGCCATCTCGGATTCGAGCATGCCTTCGTGTTCGTGACCGGGCTCGCGCAGGCGCGCCGCCAGGTCCACCAGGCCGGGCAGCACGATGCAACCGGCGGCATTGATGGTGCGGTTGGGCGCAAAGTCGGGCGGCACCCGGTTGACGCTCACGATGCGGCCTGCCGCCAGCGCGATGTCACAGGTCTGGTCGAGGCCCGAGGCGGGGTCGATCACACGGCCGTTCTGGATCAGTATCTTCATGATTTCAAGCCAAATTGGCCGATAGCGCTAGTGATATATGCGCCAGCAGCTATGAAAACAGGAGCAACCATTGTGCGTTTCACGCCTCGTTCCCGGCGACGATGGACATCACGGCCATGCGCACCGCGATGCCGAACGTCACCTGCGGCAGGATCACGCTCTGCTTGCCATCAACCACGGCGGAGTCGATCTCCACCCCCCGATTGATGGGGCCGGGGTGCATCACGATAGCGTCGGGCTTGGCCAGTTGCAGCTTCTCCTGCGTGAGGCCGAAGCTCTTGAAATACTCCTGGCTCGACGGCAGTAACGCACCGCTCATGCGCTCGTTCTGCAGGCGCAGCATGATGACCACGTCGGCGTCCTTGATGCCTTCTTCGAGCGTGTGGCACACGCGCACGCCCATCTGCGCCATGTCCGACGGCACCAGGGTGCGCGGGCCCACCACGCGCACTTCGGCGCAGCCCAGCGTGGTGAGGCCGTGGATGTCGGAGCGCGCCACGCGCGAGTGCAGCACGTCGCCCACGATGGCCACCGTGAGGTTGCTGAAATCCTTCTTGTAGTGGCGGATGGTGTACATGTCCAGCAGCCCCTGCGTGGGGTGGGCATGGCGGCCATCGCCCGCATTGATCACGTGCACATGGGGCGCCACATGCTGGGCGATGAGGTACGGTGCGCCCGATTCGCTGTGCCGCACTACGAACAGATCAGCCGCCATGGCGGACAGGTTGGCAATGGTGTCGAGCAGCGATTCGCCTTTGCTGGCCGAGCTGCGCGCGATGTCGAGGTTGAGCACGTCGGCCGACAGGCGCTTGGCCGCGATCTCGAACGTGGTGCGCGTGCGCGTGCTGTTCTCGAAGAACAGGTTGAACACGCTCTTGCCGCGCAAGAGGGGCACCTTCTTCACTTCGCGGTCGTTCACGCTGACGAAGTTGGCGGCCGTGTCGAGGATGTGCGTGACGATGTCACGTGGCAGGCCCTCGATGGACAGCAGGTGGATGAGTTCGCCGTTGCCGTTGAGTTGGGGGTTGCGCTTGTGCAGCACGGTCAGGCCTCTTTGACTTGGAATTGGAAGGTGCCGCTGTCGTCACGCGCCAAGGCCAGCGACTGGGCGGCAGGCAAGGCCACACGCGCAGCCGCAAAGTCGGCCTGCACCGGCAACTCGCGCCCGCCACGGTCCACCAGCACGGCCAGGCGCACGCTGGCGGGGCGGCCGTAGTCGAACAGCTCGTTGAGCACGGCACGGATGGTGCGGCCGGTGTAGAGCACGTCGTCGAGCACCAGGACGTCAGAACCGTTGACGTCGAACGGCAGCACAGTCTGTGCGCTGGCCGACAGGCCCCGCTGGGCGAAGTCGTCACGGTGCATCACCGACGAGAGCACACCGGCGGGCCCTTCAAGGCCCAGGTCCTTTTGCAGGCGCTCGGCCAGCCAGGCGCCACCCGACGCAATACCCGCCAGGCGTGTGGTGGGGGTCAACATGCTGCGCACGCCGCGCAGCAGCTCGCGGTACAGCGCCTCGGCGTCTAGCACCAGGCTGCCGGACATTCCGGGGGATGGGGTGGTCATGGGAGATTCCTCAAAAACTGTTCCAGGATGATGCAGGCGGACGCTGCGTCCGCATCCTTGGCACCACCCGCAATGGCTTCGGTGGTGCTGTAGCGCTCGTCCACCTCGAACACTTGCAAGCCGAATCGGCCGCGCAGCTGGCGGCCGAACTTGAGAGCGCGTGCGGTGTTCTCGTGGCTTGCCCCGTCGGGGTGGTAGGGCACGCCGATCACGAGGGCGTCGGGCTGCCACTCTTTTATGCGCTCTGCCACCTGGGCAAAACGGGCGTCGCCCTCGGCCTGGATGGTGCGTTGCGGCGTGGCGCTGCGCAGCATGCGGTTGCCCGATGCCACGCCCGTGCGCTTGAGGCCAAAGTCAAAAGCAAGAAAGGTCTGGAAATGCGCAGGAACGGCTGGCGGCTGGATGGACTGAGCGGGCACGCCAGTCATGCGTGCCCCGCCTCGGGCGACAGCATCCAGGCCTGCAGGCCCAGGAGCGACAGGGCCCGGTCGTAGCGCTCGGGCACGGGTGTGTCGAAGATCACCGACAGATCAGCCGCCACGGTGAGCCAGGCGTTCTCGGCCAGCTCCGATTCGAGCTGGCCCTCACCCCAGGACGAGTAGCCCAGCGTGATGAGCACGCGGCGGGGGCCCGCCCCTGTGGACAGCGCTTCCAGCACGTCCTTGGAGGTGGTCATCTCCAGCCCGCCGGGGATGGTCATGGTGGAGGCGTAGGCCGATTCGTCGGTTTCCGCACGGTCCATGAGCATGGGCTCGTGCAGCACGAAGCCGCGCTCGGTCTGCACCGGGCCGCCCTGGAACACGGGCTCCTTGCTGAGATCCTCACGCCGCAAGGACAGGTCGACCTTGTCGAACAGGCCCTTGAGCGTGATGTCGGTGGGCTTGTTGATGATGAGGCCGAGCGCACCGCGTTCGCTGTGCTCGCACAGGTAGACGACGCTGCGCGCAAAAGACTCATCTTCCAGGCCGGGCATCGCGATCAGGAAGTGATGCGTCAGGTTGATGGGCGCAGAATCGAAAGACATCCCGCAATTTTAACGGTGAACATGCCCCCCTCCCCCGAGCCCACTTACCCCCGTGGCCTGGTCTGGTTCCGCCGCGACCTGCGTGCCCATGACCACGCCGCCCTGTACCACGCGCTGACGCGCTGCGAGCAGGTGTTCTGCGCCTTTGTCTTTGACAAGGACATTCTCGATGCCCTGCCCCGCGCCGACCGGCGGGTGGAGTTCATCCGGGAGTCGCTGGTGGAGCTGGACGACACGTTGCGCGCACTTTCGCAGCAGGAACAGGGTGGCCTCATCGTATGGCATGCGGTGGCCAGCGATGCCATTCCGGCGCTGGCCAACGGCCTGGACGTGCAGGCGGTCTTTGCCAACCATGATGATGAACCCCAGGCGCTGGACCGCGACCGGCTGGTGCGGACCCGGCTGGCCGCAGCAGGCAAAGCCTTCCACACATTCAAGGACCATACCCTACTGGAGCGCAGCGAGGTACTGACGCAGACCGGCAATCCTTACAGCGTGTTCACACCGTACAAGAATGCATGGCTCAAGAAGATCGATGCGTTCCAGCTCAAGAGCTATCCGGTGGAGCGCCATGCCCACCATCTGGCGGCGCGCCCGGAAGGTCATTGCCAGCCCGTGCCCACCTTGCAGGACCTCGGGTTTGAGCCCACAGCGCTGTCCCAGCTGCGCCTGCCCACCGGAGCGCGGGGCGCACAGCAGTTATTCGAAGATTTTCTCGACCGCATCGAGCGATATGAGGACACGCGCAACTTTCCGGCGGTAAAAGGGCCCAGCTACCTCAGCGTGCACCTGCGTTTTGGCACCATCTCGCCGCGCTTGCTGGCGCGCACGGCACACCGCCTGATGCTGGAGGGCAACCCGGGCGCGACGACCTGGCTCAGCGAGCTGATCTGGAGAGACTTTTACTTTCACATCCTGCACCACCACCCGCATGTGGTGGACCAGAGCTTCAAGCCGGCCTACGACGCCATCGCCTGGGAGACCGGCCCCGAGGCCGATGCCCTGTTTGCCGCCTGGTGCGATGGCCGCACCGGCTACCCGCTGGTGGATGCCGCCATGGCGCAGATCAACCAGACCGGCTACATGCACAACCGCCTGCGCATGGTGGTGGCGAGCTTTCTGGTGAAAGACCTGGGCATCGACTGGCGCCGGGGCGAGGCCTACTTTGCCACGCACCTCAATGACTTCGATCTGGCCGCCAACAATGGTGGCTGGCAATGGGCCAGCTCCAGCGGGTGTGATGCCCAGCCCTACTTCCGCATCTTCAACCCGGTGAGCCAGAGCGAGAAGTTCGACCCGGAGGGCAAGTTCATCCGCCGTTACCTGCCCCAGCTCGCAGCGCTCCCCACCAAGGCATTGCACGCCCCCTGGCTGGCGCGCCCGCTGGAGCTGCAGGAAGCTGGCGTGCGCCTGGGAGACACCTACCCTTTGCCTGTGGTAGAGCACGACGCGGCACGGCAACGAACGCTGGAGCGGTATGCCGTGGTGAAGACGGCAGCAGGGTGAGAACACACGGATCTGCCGACCAAGGCGGTCAGACGACACGCGCTGCCGCCGTGGGGTCAGCGATGCGCCGTGGGCGGCGGGTCGCTCGGCGGTGGCTCCTCTGGCGTCATCTGCATGCCCTCACCACCCAGTGATGCACCGGCTGCCAGCCGCAGCCGCAGACGAACATCGGTACGGTTGTCGGCGTTGGCAATGGCTTCGTCGGGCGATATGGCGCCAGCTTCCACCATGCCCAGCAGTGACTGGTCAAAACTCCACATGCCCTGCTCGCCACTGCGGGTGATGGCAGTCTTGAGTTCGTCGATCTGCCCCTTCTGGATCAGCTCGGCCACATAGGGCGTGAGCAGCATGATCTCGGTGGCTGGCACCAGGTGGCCCACGAGGCCCGGCACCAGGCGCTGCGCCACCACCGCCCGCAGGTTGAGGGACAAGTCCATGAGCAGCTGGCGGTGCGCGTCCTCAGGGAAGAAGTTCAGGATGCGCTGCACCGCCTGGTTGGCATTGTTGGCGTGCAGTGTGGACACGCAGAGGTGCCCAGATTCCGCGTAGTGCAGCGCATGCTGCATGGTGGCCCGGTCGCGGATCTCGCCGATCATGATCACGTTGGGCGCCTCACGCATCGCACGGCGCAGCGCCTCGTCGTACGACAGCGTATCAAGCCCCACCTCGCGTTGGGTCACCAGGGATTTTTTGTGACTGTGCAGGTATTCGATGGGGTCTTCCACCGTGAGGATATGCCCGCCAGTGTGCGTATTGCGATGGTCCAGCAATGCAGCCAGGGTGGTGGTCTTGCCCGACCCTGCCGAACCCACCGTCAACACCAACCCCCCTTTGAGGAAAGCCAGCCGCTGGAGCACGGGTGGCAACCCCAGCTCTTCCAGCGTCGGGATCCTGGCAATCACGTGGCGAACCACCATGCCGACCTGGCCCCGCTGCATATGCACGTTCACGCGAAAGCGCTCGCCCTCGGCGGTCTGCAGCGAGAGGTCGCACTCCATCGTGGCCTCAAACTCCTTGCGCTGAGCCTCGCGCAAGATGGAATAGGCCATCTTGCGCACATCGTCGGCTGCCAGGACTTGCTGTGTGATGGGAACAAAGGCACCCTGACGCTTGATCGTGGGCGCCGCACCCGCCAGCAAAAACAGGTCAGAGGCCCGCTCGCGCACCACCAGTGCCAGACAGGCCAGCAGCCGTGGATCGGTGGAAGGGGATGGTGTCAGCGGATCCATCACAGTGACTCGGTCCGCCTTGTACACGCACCGGGCGCACGGGAAGGCAACAAATGAGCCCCCCCGACCCAGGCTGACTCGCAGGGTCGGGGGTGGACCTGCATGGCGTCAGACCTCAGCAGCCGCAGCAATGCGGGCGTAGTGCTGGATCAGGCTCAACAGTTCTTCGTCCGAGTACGGCTTGCCCAGGTAGTGGTTCACACCCAGCTCCATCGCATGCTCGCGGTGCTTTTCAGCGATGCGCGAGGTGATCATGATGATGGGCAGCTCGCGCAAGGCGCCATCTGCACGGATATTGCGCGCCAGATCGAACCCGTCCATGCGGGGCATTTCGATGTCGGACAGCACCACCGTCGGGCGCTCCTCCTGGAGCCGCTCCAGCGCTTGCAGGCCATCGGCCGCCAAAGCCACCCGGTAGCCTTCGCGCTGCAGCAGGCGCTGCGTCACACGGCGCACGGTGATGGAATCGTCCACCACCAGCACCAGCGGCACCTGGCTGGTACCCGCCAGCTGGGGCGATACCACTGATTTGCCTGTGCTGCCGGCACCCTGCGCATCCGGTGCGGGGGCCATATCGGCACTGGCCGCACGCACCTGGTCGCCATACACGGTCGCCAAGGCCACCGGGTTGTAGATAAGCACCACGGCACCCGACGCCAGCACGGACATGCCCGCCAGACCCGGCAGACGGGACAGCTGCGGCCCCAGGTTCTTCACCACCACTTCCTGGTTGCCAAGCACTTCGTCCACGTGCATGGCAATGCGCTGGGCAGCGCTTCGGAAGATCACCACCGGACGGGTCTTGCCCGCTGGCTCGGTGCTGCGCGTGGAGGACTGCAGCAGGGCTCCCGACCAGAAGAACGGGATCTTCTCCATCCCGTCGTCAAACACGCCGGTGCGGTAGGCCTCTGCAAGATCAGGGGCCGAGGTGCGGCGGACGATTTCGACCACGTTGGCCGGAACGCCAATCGCCAGATCGCCCGAGCGCAGCATCACCACCTGCGTCACCGCTGTGGTCAATGGCAGCACCATGCGGAATGCAGCGCCTTTGCCTGCCTCCGTAGAGGTTTCGATACGGCCGCCGAGGGCGTTGATCTCAGCGCGGACCACGTCCATGCCGATACCACGACCTGCCAGGCCAGTCACCTCGGAGGCCGTCGAGAAACCCGGCATGAAGATCAGGTTGGCAGCGTCGGCATCGCTCAGTTCCACGCCGGTTTCCACGATGCCCTGGGACAGGGCTTTTTCGCGGATGCGTGGCAGGTTCAGGCCCGCCCCGTCATCGCGGAACTCGACCGATACGTCGTTGCCTTCGTGGTGCAGATCGACCGTGATGGTGCCGGACGCGGGCTTGCCCGCAGCCACCCGCACCTCGGGATCTTCGATGCCATGGGCCACACAGTTACGCAGCAAATGCTCGAACGCAGGGGTCATGCGGTCCAGCACGCCACGGTCCATTTCGATGGAGCCGCCGGTGATGTCCAGCTTGATCTGCTTGCCGGTTTCCTTGGAGGCCTGGCGCACCACGGCATACAGCCGTTCGGCAATGCCCTCGAACTCCACCATGCGGGTGCGCAGCAGGTCGCGCTGCAGTTCACGCGCCTGACGGCCCTGGGCGATCAGGTCGTCTTCGGCGCCTTCCATGGCGCGTTGCAGATTGCGTTGCACCGTGGCCACGTCGTTGACCGACTCGGCCATCATGCGGGTCAGCTCTTGCACCCGTGTGAAGCGGTCGAACTCCAGCGGATCGAAGCCTGCCGCAGAGTCTTTGGACAGTGCCAGGCGCGACTGCATCTGGGACTCGGCCTGCACCTCGATGTCGCGCAATTGCTGACGCAAGCGGTCCAGGTTGCCTGACAAGTCGCTGAGCGAGCTGCGGAACTGCCCCAGGCGTGCATCCAGGCGCGAACGACTGATCATCACCTCGCCCGCCTGATTGACCAAACGGTCCAGAAGCTGCGCACGCACGCGGACCGACTGGTTGGCCGCGACCCGGAGAGGCGCCAACTGGGAGGGCCCCGGCAAACGTACGGCCGGGGCGGTCACCGCCAGCGGTTTGACTGAAGGTGCTGCAGCCGAAGGTACGGAGGCCTCTGCCGCTTCGGCCAAGTGCGCGCGAGCCACGGGCGCAGATTCGACCGGCAGGGCAACCACCGTATCGGCGGGCCCTTGACCAATCGCGCGCAGTGCATCGAAATTGGCTTGCAACCCGTCGAAGCTTGCTTGCAATGGCTCGATCTGGTCGGCGGTGACAGTTTCTGCGTCCAGCTGCTCGATCGCAGACTCCAGCCGGTGGGCCATTTCGCCCAAACGCATCGCCCCAGCCAGTCGGGAGCTGCCTTTGAGCGTGTGCAGGGCCCGCAACACTTCGCTACGGGCGCTGAGGTTGTCTGGGCGCGAGGCCCATTGCCGCAACGCTCCACCGAGCTGCGGCAGCAACTCGGCCGCCTCCTCCTCAAAGATGGGGAACAGGTCGGGGTCGATGACGTCGATCGCATCGATATCGTCGTCAGCATCCGGGATCGAGGCGATGGCGTGCGCGATGGCGTCGTCAACGTGCTGATCGTGATCATGGATCACCGCAGACAGAGCGGGCGCCACGTGGCCGACCACCGGTGCGGGTACAACAGGGGTGGCAGGCTCGGCTTCTGGCTCTGCATCCGTCGCGAGACTGTCCACCGAAGGCTCGGGTGCAGAGATCGTTTCAGCCACAGGTGCTGCGAAGGCTTCCTGTTCTGCGGCGTCGAGATAGGCCTGCGCATCTTCCTCGGGTGGAGACTGGGTACTCACCACCTCCGTTTCCAGAATCTGGCGCAGTTGGGCCAGCACTTCCGGGCTGGGCTCTTTGAGGAAGCCCGCAGCAAACTGATGCAGCAGGCGGCGGATGTCTTCCGCCGCCGCCATGAAGGCTGCAGCCTGCTCCTGGGTTCCGCCCGATTGCAGCTGCACATGCTGCAGCGTGTGCTCCAGCACGCGGGCCATTTCGGACAAGGCCGTGAAGCCCACGGTGGCAGAGCTGCCAGCCAGTGAGTGCGACAGGGCCACGGCCACGTCAGGCAGCGGCTCGTGCAGTTCCAGCGCCCACTCCTGCAAACAGGTCACGAGGCGACGCGACCATTCATCTGCCTCGTTCAGGTACACGTTGTACAGCGGTATGCCAATGCGCAGCGTGTCGATGACCTTGACGGCATCGTCGCTGCCGCCTTCTTCCTGCGGCAGGGCGTCGAGCAGATTCGACACCTCTTGAGCAGGCAACACATCCACACCAGCGTCCAGCGGAAGTGCCTCAGCCCTTGGCACTGCCTCAGCGGCGGGTGCCAGCGATTCGGCAGACTCGGCCTCCAGCAGCCTTTCCAGCTCGGCAACGTCCAGGGCTTCCAACCCATCCGACGGGATGTCAGCATCGGCACTCACCACATCCTGCGGATCAGCAGCATCGAGCACCAACTCCTCTGGCAGCAACAGCGCATCGACGGGGTCAGCATGAGCAATCTCATGCGCAGGCGGCGCGGCCGACGCAGGCTCCAGATCAGGCAGTTCCAGATCGAGTACAAAGTCCACGTTGGACGGATCGACCACGGGCGCGTGTTCGTGAGCGGACTCGTTCAGTGCGGCAGTGAACACCGAGAAGTCGATCTCCTCGGCCACTTCCGGCGCAGCGCTGGCGGTTTCGACGGGCTGTTCGGGCACATGCTCCGAAATCTCGGTGGCCTGAAAATCCGGAACCGTCAGTTCGTCGTCGAGCGACTCGGCGGAAAGTGCAGCCACCGGCTCTGGCGCCGCCTCGCCAAGCTCCGGCGCGGCCTGGGGCACCACGGGTTCAGGCGCCATACCGCCACTCGATGGCATCACCAGCGGCACCAGCGTGCCGTCCAGGCGCATGGCGTCGGCAGACCTGCGGAAGGACTCAGGGTCCCAACCAGTCGCGCGGCCTGCAGCGATGTCATCTGCCCAGTTGCTGAAGGCATGCAGTGCATCGGTGGACAGTTGCAGCAAGCTAGGCTGCATGGGTTTTTGTTCGGCCAGCCAGACGTTGAGTACCTGCTCCATCGACCAGGCTGCTTCGCCAAAGTCGTTCAGCCCCACCATGCGCGAGCTGCCCTTGAGCGTATGGAACGCACGGCGCAGTGTGGTCTGCTCGCTCAGGTCACCGGGTTCACCCCGCAGCTGCTCAATGGCAGCCAGGCCGTTGACCACCACTTCGCGCGCCTCTTCGAGGAACACGTCGAGCAGTTCATCCTCGACATCGGGCACTGCAGCTGGCGCGGCCACCGGAGAGGAAGCTTCCGTCGGTGCCGGCGTGGCAGCGGTTGAGACGTCAAAGGATATGTCCGGGGCCATGTCGGCAGGCTCTGCCGCCACGCTGGCATCGGCCGCAGGGGTCGGCTCAAAATCAGGGAAAGGCGCAAAGTCCGTGGGCTCGCTGACAGGCTCCGGCACCGGAAAGCGGGGAATCACGTCAGGCACTACGGTGTCAGAACGCTCTTCCAGCTTGGCCGGCGCTTCTTCCACGGCATCGGATGCGCGCGCACGGGTTTTGCCCATGAGGATGCGCAGTTCGCCCAGTTCTTCGTCGTACACAAAGAGCTTGCGCGCCATGGTGCGCTGGTAGCTCAGCATGTCGATCAGGAAACCCAATGCGCCCAGGCTGTTGCCCAGCTTTTCAAACGCGCGCTGGCGTTCTTCTTCGGGCACCTCGTTGATCAGCAGGCGCTCCACCGTGTCGCGCATGCGAACCACGGCCAGCGATGCCTGATCGAGACCCAGCACCGACAGCACGCCGCGCATCTGCGCAAGATGCCCTGGCACGGTCGCCAGCACACCGGTGTCCTTGGGATTGCGGAAAAACTGGTCCATGGCCTTTTCGGCCTCGCCCAAGGTCACCCTGAGCTCGTCGACCACACTGCCCATGGTCTGGTTGTCGCTGACCCGGCGGTACAGCTCTTCCATCCATTGTTCAAGGGGTTCGGGCTCGGCGCCCGCCGTGACCGCATCCAGACGCTCTGCAAGACGGCTAGCGCGGGCTTCCATCTGTTCGTCTGCAGTGTCCAGCTCTTCAAAAGCTGCCTGCAGGTACAGCACGGAGGTGGCCACTTCCATCGCCAACGCGGGCGACGGGGGCTCACCCGATCGGGTGGTCGAATCGAGGGCACGCGTCAACGCCTGTGCCAGGTTTTCGCTGCCCGGGTGGAGCTTGCGCAGCGAATCGCACACCAGGCTGAACTGGTCTGCAGCGGGCTTGAGTTTGTTTCGGTCACCACCCGCCAGGGCAGACCAGGTTTCCGTGGCCGAGGCAATGCGCTTGCGCGCCTGCGTCAACACCGCCGGGTCAAAACGTCCGAAGCGGGCAGTCTCGTAGTCCACCGGCTTGAAGCGGTCCAGCGCAAAGGCCTGACGGACAGCACGCAATGAGGGCGCTGCGTCCTCTGCCAGATCGGCCACCTTGGCCTGCGAGCAGAAGAACAGCAGGTCCTGCACCAGCCGGTCGGCGATCGTCGGATCGCCCTTGGCCAAGGTGGCGTACTGCATGAGCACACGGGATGCCACGCGCTTGACGTACACATCTGGCGGCAAAAGGCCCGAGCCAAACGCATCGAAGAAACCCGCGCAAATTTTCCAGAACGCACGCGC
>NZ_JADHVT010000213.1 GCF_016783915.1 Acidovorax sp. | reverse complement strand
CTTGCCCGGCTCGCATCAATAGAGTGACCGGTCTGAGCAACAAAGCGGTCGCTTGAGACCCTGCTCGGCCAATGACCAGTTGCGCAACACGCGAACTTTCAGGCGTTAGGTTCGAGTGTCGGAGATCAGCCTTGTCCCGCCGTTCAACCTGCCAGTTCGTCTGGCTGCTCCTTGCCGTTATGCACAGGTCCCAGTTATATGCAGGACTCCGACGCCGTCAGGCTGCAGGCCGCATGAACGCTGGCGTTGCCGGCGTCAAGGACGAGGACGCGCTGCACATAACGTTTGATTCCCGACGAGGCGAGATCGAGGGCAAATAGTCTTGTCACACGGTAGCCGCCGACGTGATGACCATGGCACACCGCCCCAACCGACTTCGCCTGTTTGTGATGGGTCTTCCCTCGACAGCGGCCAATCAAACTCCTGGGATTGGAACAGTTCGCCGCACGGCTGGAGATGAAGCCGCGGTGCGCAGCCTCAGCAAGGATTCATCGCATTTGGCGCCTCTGAGCATGACGAAACTATGGATAGCCTCGTAGCGCATGCACGCACCCCGCACCAGGGAGATCTCGAAGGAGCACCCACCGGGCTACTCATAACAGAGCACTGTGCATAACGCTGCACTCCCGTCCCAGAATCAGGAAGTCGGTTCAAGGCTGATCTCCGACACTCGAACCTAACGCCTGAAAGTTCGCGTGTTGCGCAACTGGTCATTGGCCGAGCAGGGTCTCAAGCGACCGCTTTGTTGCTCAGACCGGTCACTCTATTGATGCGAGCCGGGCAAGGTAGCAGGAGCAACTGATCACACCAAGGATGAATTGGTTCTCCCGACCCGCTGCGGTCGGTGTTGATGTAGGCAACGATCCCAGAAAACCGTCCGAGAAACCGGGGGAATCCCACCCCGGATACTTGGCGGCACGGCTTATCGGAACCATTGCGAAGAGCATCCGCAGTTGGCCCGCGGGTCCGAAACACGTAGCCAAGGTCTTCTCAAAGAATTAGATCGGCCAGAACCATAGAACGTCCAAAAGCATTCTCTGGTGTGGTGACCTCATGGCTGCACCGAGCAGTGCGAAGCTGCCACATGAGCCGCTCAGTGCGATGCCTCGTAGTGTGCAAGCGGCTCATTACCATTTAACGCAACGAGCAAATTTTCAGCAGCCTGCAACTCGATGGCTCGGCGAACCTTCTTCACCGCCGAACCAATGTGGGGTGTGAAAACCGTGGAGGGGTGTTGCAAGAGTTCCGGATGAATCTGGCGTGGACGGTCTGCCAGCAGCCAGTCTTCCATCTCGTACACATCGGCGGCGTAGGCACCCAGGCGCTCGTCCTTGAGCGCCCGTGCCACGGCAGCCTCGTCCACAACCGAGCCTCGCCCAATGTTGACCAGGATCTGCCCCCGCCGAACACCTTCAAGCATGGTGTCATTGACGAGGTGACGCGTTACGTCCAGCAGCGGAACGGCCAGAATGACATAGTCGGATTGCGACAGGGCCTCACCCAGGCTCACCATGGTCAGGCGTTCGTCATCACCATGCGGGTCCACGCCCAGCAGTTGAGCGCACCCGAAGCCACAGAGACGGTCCACAATGGCCCGCCCAACGGCGCCAAGTCCGACGACCGCCACGATCGAGCCGTGCAACCCCATTCCGTACAGCTGGGGACGCCATCCTGCGTAGCTCTTGCGAACACTGACGTCACCTGCCAGCACATGGCGCGCGGCGGCGATGGCCAGCCCAATGGCGAGTTCTGCCGTGGGTTCTGTGAGCAGGTCAGGAACGAAGCTCACGCTGACACCGGCTTGCGCACATGCCTTGAGGTCAAAGTTGTCATACCCCTTCAGGGCGCAAGCGATGGTCTTGAGCCTGGGAGCGTGCAACAGGGTTCGCTGATCTACCCGGTCAGGCATGAACGCCATCATGGCGTCGGCGTCCTTCAGGTGGAGGTAAAGCTCTTCCTCGCTCCAGGGCTCAGGCCCTTGATTCATCACTACATCACCGGCGGATCGAAGACGCGCCAGTACCTCTTCATGGATGGGCTGCGTCACCACAATTTTCGGCATCATTACCTTCCTCTCTCTTTCTATTTCAGATGTTTGCGAAGCGCCGACCCAATGCCGTCGACCACGAGCACGCATATGAGGATGGACAGCAAAATGGCGGAGACCTCGTCGTACTTGATCAGGCGCAGAGCTGCCATGAGTTCGAAGCCAATGCCGCCCGCACCCACGATGCCCATCACTGCCGATGCGCGAAAGTGATATTCCCATCGGTAGATGGTGATGTCCGCCAACTGGGGCAAAACCTGCGGCAACACAGCATGGGTGATGACCTGAAACCGGCTTGCGCCCGCGGCCTTAGCGGCCTCCAGAGGTTTCGGGTCCACGTGCTCTATGGCTTCGGCGTAGAACTTGGCCACCATGCCCGTGGAATGCAGGGCCAACGCCAGCACACCAGGCAATGCCCCAAAGCCCACGGCCGCGACGAACAGAATGCCCAGGATGATTTCAGGCACAGACCGAAATGCAGCCAAGATGGTTCTGACGATTCGCCCAACCACCGCATTCGGCGCGGTGTTGGGCGCCGCCACCAGGGCCAGCGGCAACGACGCCAGAACGGTCAAGGCCGTTCCCGCAATCGACATGGCCAAGGTGTCGCGCAGTGGAATGACCCATTGCTCCCAGCGAGCGAAGTTGGGCGGCACCATCTCAGAGGCCAACTGCTGAATGGCAGGAGCCCCTTCGATGAAACGCTGCGCGTCAAAGAAACCGGTGACAAACAATGCCAGCGTGCAAACGAGCAGGACTACGCAGGCTGCGCCCAGCCGTCTGAGTCGCCGCTGTCCGTCAATGGCAATGATGGATTCCAAGGCTACCGATGTCATTTCATGCGTCCCAGATCAAGCTTGAGAATCTGTGCTGTGTCGCGAAGAATGTCGTAGGCCTTGTCATCGGTAGCGGCAAAGGCCTCGATACGGAATGATTTGAGAATCTCGGCGTCCTTCATCTGAAGAAAGGCGGCTCGGATGGCTTCCTTGAGCTCCGGCGTGAGATTACCTTGCATCGCAATGGGATAGTTCGGAATGGGTGCCGACAGTTCAAGTTGCACAATCTTGTTGGCATCCACCATGCCCTTTGCGATGAGGTTGTCCAGAATGGTTTTTGACAGAGCGCCGGCGGGAACCTGCCCTGCCTGAACAGCTCGGGCCACGGCATCGTGCGTGCCCAGGTGAACGGGGCGGTAGTCAGTCTCGCCATTCAGTTGGTGGTTTTTAAGCAAGTGCGCGCGCGGTGCAAGGTGACCGGACGTCGAAGCCTGATCGCCAAAGCCAAAAGGCTTTCCACGAACGTCAGCCAGGGTCTTGACCGGGCCGCCTGCCGTGGCGATGAGAACCGACTGGTAGGTCGGAGAGCCGCGCTCCACGCCAACGGCAAAAGGCTCAATGTTGGGCGCCTTGGACTTGGCCAGTACGTAAGAGAACGGTCCAAAGTAGGCCACCTCGATGCGGCCAAAGCGCATGGCTTCAATCATCGACGAGTAGTCCGTAGTCACCGTAATCTCTATTTCCTTCTTCAGGGTCTGTTCCAGGTACCGCTTCAGAGGCTGTGCGTTCTGAATGATGGTGGCGGCGTTTTCGTCCGGCAACAGTGCAACGCGAAGCTTGGAAGGATTTTTGCCCTCGGCATGGGCGCCAAGTGGCAACAGGGCGGCCAAAGTGACGGCAGCGATAAATTGGAAACGGCGACGATTCAGCACGGTAAAAACTCCTTGGATTGAGAGGGGGAATCAAATTGACTGCCCATGTTGGCAGGTGACGACTTCGCGTACAGGGCAGACTGGGCTTCTTCCGTCAACTGCGCTGCTGTCCCGTCGAACACCACCTGGCCCTGGCGAAGGCCCACAATGCGGTCGGCGAACATGCGCGCGAGGTTGACTTGATGCAGACTCACGATGGCCGTGAGTCGGTCTTTCTTGCAGATGTCGTGAAGCAGGGTCAACACACTCTGCGCGGTCGCCGGGTCGAGGCTGGCCACCGGCTCATCGGCCAGCAGCAGGCGGGGCTTCTGCACCAAGGCACGCGCAATGCCAATGCGTTGTTGTTGCCCACCAGACAAGGTGTCTGCCCGTGCTAGGGCTTTCTCAAGCAGGCCTACGCGGTCAATGGCCGCCAGCGCCTCCAGCTTGTCAGCCTTGCTCCAAGGCCACAACGACGCCAGAGATCCGCGGGTGGCGAGCTTGCCCATCAACACATTGGCCAGCACGCTTTGCCGCCCGATCAGGTGGTGCTGCTGGAACACCATGCCGCAGTGGCGCCGATGCTCAAGAAGGTTGCGTTTTGAGACGGTGCCGCCCGGCAGATCGGCCACCGACACCTCTCCGTCTGTGGGGCTAACCAAGCCATTGATGCTGCGCAGCAGCGTTGACTTTCCCGCGCCCGACGCGCCCAGCAGCACAAGGAACCCGCCATGCTGTACCTCCAGCGAGGTGGGCGCAAGCGCTGTGTGACCATCGGCATAGGTCACCGTGATACCCCGCAAGCTCAGATGGCTCTCGCGAATTGCAGTTTTCATAGCTCGGTTTCATTTGTTGTGGTGCGCTAGACGCACACCAGGACTCAAGTGGTCAGAGGTATCTCTCGGGAAAGAGGAGGTTCTGGAAGAAACAGCTTCAGTGGAAGCACAGCTCAAGTCTGGGTGACCAAGGTGTCATGAATATGAAACTTTCATCCCTAAAAATGAGGGCACCCATAGATCACATCAATGTCTGGACTCAGCCTCCTCGCAGCCTTGAAGGCCTTTGACGCAACGGCCCGAGCCGGCAGCATGACCGCTGCCGCGAGAGTGCTCGCTATTCAACAACCGACTGTTTCTTCACACATACAGCGCCTGGAGGTCGACTTCGGCGTGGAGCTTTTTCATCGGCGCGGGCGGCGGCTTGAACTCACGTCCTTTGGACGCACTCTGTTGAACTACACCCGGCGTACCTTCAGTGGCGAGGAAGATGCGCACGCACTGCTCGCTGCTGCGAAAAATCAATACGTAGGGCGACTGGTCATCCATGCCATCGGGCCGCACAACGTGCTGCCCGTGTTGAAGCTGTTCATGAAACAGTTCCCCCAGGTCAACGTGGCTGTTGGCGTAGGCGACTCGCGAACCATCACCGAAAAGATTCTTGACTACCAGGGAGACGTGGGCATGGTGCTCAATCACGTCGCTCACCCAGATCTATTTGGCGCGGCTTACCGTACCCAGCGATTGGTGATATTCGGCAACACCCAACACTCACTCGCGCAACGGGCCACTCTCAAACTGCGTGATCTGCAGGGTCAGAGGTTCGTCATCCGAGAGGAAGGATCGACGACCAGACGCGTGTTTGAACAAGAACTAAAGGAGCGAGGCGTCGAGGTGCAGGTGGCTCTGGAGATGGGCAGCCGCGAGTCCGTTCGAGAGGCGGTGGCGGAGGGGCTGGGCCTAGGCGTCGTGGCGGAAACAGCCTACAGGCCAGATCCTCGCCTTGTTAAGTTAACTATTTCAGACACCAGCATGGCGACACAGGTGCACTTCATCTGTAGAAAGGAGCGGCATCAAGCTCCTCTGATCTCGACCTTCCTGGGTTTGGCGCATAGCGTAAGTCAGAAAATTGCCTAGGTATGGAACTTGGATTCCATGCAGCCGTGGGGCATGGGACCGAGGGGCAACTGTTCGCCTGTAGGCCGACTTAAGTTAAGGGTTGTAGGACGCCCGTAATCGCGCGGCGATCCCATCTTGACTGCGGGGCGCGGTCGTGTATCTGAATATGCGCTGTCAGGCTGACTGCCAGCGGTATGGCAGCAGCTCGCCGATCTGGGTGGCGGGCTGCATGGGCAGGCGTGCCATGACATCGCGCAGGTAGGCGTAGGGTCGTGCCCGTTCATGGGGAGACGTGTGCTAGACCATGACTGCAGCTCCCTCGATACCGGTCATCGATGCTGCCGCGCTGCTGGGTGAGCCAATGACAGCTTTGTGCCAGGCACCGTGAACTCAGGTCACGGCCGCGACCGACAGCAACCGCTGCACTCCGGTAGCACGGCGTGTGAGTGCTACCAGTTCAATAGGCCCTCCGTTGCGCTTAGTCCACTGCCCGTCCGCGCGTCGCGCACGCGCTTGTCCCGGAACA
>NZ_JADHVT010000056.1 GCF_016783915.1 Acidovorax sp. | reverse complement strand
AACAAGTCTGTCCGTTTTCTGTCCGTTGCTGCTGTGGCCGCTTTTGCCGCTTTTGGTGCCCACGCTGATGAAGCCGATGCTTCGCAGTTCGCCACCAAGTTCGAAACCAACCGCACCCGCGCTGAAGTGCAATCTGAAGCCGCTACTGTGGCCCAGACTCGCTCCATCGAGCCAGCAGGTTCGCGTGTGGTGACCTACAAGTCCACGGCTGACCGTGCTGCCGTGCGTGCCCAGGCTGCTGAAGCTGTGCGCACCGGCCAGATCCCTTCTGGCGAAATCGGCAACGCGATGTAATTGCCAGAGGCCCCATGCGGACCGCATGAGGGCTTTGTGCAAAGTGCCAATGCAAAAAGGCCGGGGCCCTGTGAGGGGCCCCGGCCTTTTTTGTGACATCACTGCAGGAGTGGCTCAACAGCTTATGGAATCAGTGTGACACCGGTCTTGGCCTGCAGGGCCTCAAAAGTCACGCCGGGAGCCAGCTCCACCACTTTCAGGCCCTGGGGCGTCACGTCCATGACGGCCAGGTCAGTGATGATGCGGTCCACCACGCCCACGCCCGTCAGAGGCAACGTGCACTGGGGCAGGATCTTCAGGTCTTCGGTGCCATCCTTCTTGCGCGCCACATGCTCCATGAGCACGATCACGCGCTTGACACCAGCCACCAGGTCCATCGCGCCGCCCATGCCCTTGACCATCTTGCCGGGGATCATCCAGTTGGCCAGGTCGCCCTTTTCGCTGACCTGCATGGCGCCCAAAATCGACAGATTGATCTTGCCGCCACGGATCATGGCAAACGACTGGTCGCTGCCAAAGATGGACGAGCCCTTGATGGTGGTCACGGTCTGCTTGCCGGCGTTGATCAGGTCGGCATCCACTTCGTCTTCGGTGGGAAACGGGCCGATGCCCAGCATGCCGTTTTCGGACTGCAGCCACACCTCTTTGTCGGCAGGCACAAAGTTGGCCACGAGCGTAGGGATGCCAATGCCCAGGTTCACATAAAAGCCGTCTTCGAGTTCATGGGCGGCACGGGCCGCCATTTGGTCTTGACTCCACGACATAGATACTTCTCCAGCTTGTTCTGTACGGTTGTGCGGCAGCGGCTCAAACGCCCGCTTTTTCGGTGATGGTGCGCTTTTCAATGCGCTTTTCGGGCGTGGCGTTGTGCACGATGCGGTGCACATAGATGCCGGGCAGATGGATCTGGTCGGGCGCAATGGCGCCGGTTTCCACCACCTCTTCCACCTCCACGATGGTGATCTTGCCGGCCGTGGCCGCAGCGGGGTTGAAGTTGCGCGCCGTGAGACGGAACTGCAGGTTGCCCGACTTGTCGGCACGCCAGGCCTTGACCAGCGACACATCGGGCACCAGCGAACGCTCCATCACATAGGTCTCGCCATCGAACTCGCGCAGTTCCTTGCCCTCGGCCACGATGGTGCCCACACCGGTCTTGGTGAAGAACGCCGGGATGCCAGCGCCGCCAGCGCGCAGCTTTTCGGCCAACGTGCCCTGGGGGGTGAACTCCAGCTCCAGCTCACCGGCAAGGTACTGACGCTCGAACTCCTTGTTCTCGCCCACATACGACGAAATCATTTTCTTAATCTGGCGCGTCTCGAGCAGCTTGCCCAGGCCAAAGCCGTCCACGCCCGCATTGTTGGAGATCACGGTCAGGTTCTTCACGCCCGAATCGCGCAGCGCGTCGATCAAGGCTTCAGGAATGCCACACAACCCGAAACCGCCTACAGCCATGAGTTGGCCATCTGCAACCACGCCCTTCAGGGCTTCGGCTGCGGAGGGGAATAACTTGTTCACCACGATCTCCTTATGAATGGGATGCGCTACGATACTACGTACTTAAATAAGTAGTTTTCCGTAAAGATTAGCACTATGGACGTTGATTACCGGCTTGCCTTCGACATGGCCCCTGTGGGGCTTGTGCTGTCGCGCAACCGCACCATGGTCGATTGCAACCGCCATGTCTGCGACATGTTCGGCGCTTCGCGCGAAGTGCTCATCGGCCAGTCGTTCCAGATACTTTATCCGAGCGCCGACGAGTACGAGCGCCTGGGCGCGCACATGGAGCCCATCCTGAACGCCAAGGGCCACTACGCGGACAACCGCATCATGAAGCGTGCCAACGGCGAGGTCTTCTGGTGCCACGTGTCTGGCCGCGCACTCAACCGCAATGCCCCGCATGAGTCCGGCATCTGGAGCTTTGAAGACCTGAGTTCGCAGCGCACCGTGAAGGCGGAGCTGACGGGCCGCGAGCGCGAGGTGGCCGCCCGCCTGCTGGAGGGTTTGACCTCCAAGGAGATCGGCCGGGCCCTGGAGATCAGTCACCGCACGGTAGAGATTTACCGCGCACGTCTCATGCGCAAATACAACGCGTCCACCGCAGCTGACCTGGTGCACAAGCTGCTGGCGGGCGGCTGAGAAGCATCAAACCGCGTCAGGTTTTTTTAGGCCCGTCGATCACTTCAGCGGCAGTACGAAATGCATCCACCGCTGCAGGCAGCCCGCAATAGATACTGGCGTGCAGCAACACCTCTTGGATTTCTGCCGACGTGGCACCGTTGTTGAGCGCACCACGCACATGGCCCTTGAGCTCATGCTGTTTGCCCAGCGCCGTCAGAAAAGCCACGGTGATGAGGCTGCGCGTCTTCATGTCCAGCCCCGGCCGCTGCCACACATCGCCCCAGGCATTGCGGGTGATGAACTCCTGAATCGGCTGGGTGAACTCGGTGGCATTGCCAAAGGCATTGGCCACGAAGTCCTCGCCCATGACCTGCTTGCGCGTGGCCAGGCCTTTGTCGAAGTCCTTGGTGGACGGGGGTTGCTGTGTCATGCGGGCTCTCCTGTTGGTTTGACGCCGCGATGGTAGCTGCAGCACAACGCCCTTCGCCCCTCTGCCTTTTTCTACGACTACAACGGAGACACTGCCGCAGCAATCGCACAGCCCAAGCCAGGACGGCCGCGCAAGGGCCGCCCCGCAGCGCTGGTGGTATCCCCCTTCCCTCATTGCGCAGCAATTCGAGAGAAGGGGGAAGGCGCGAAGCGACTCAGGGGGTTGTCACAAATCAAACCGGTCCAGGTTCATCACCTTGGTCCACGCCTTGACAAAGTCCTGCACAAACACCGCCTGTGCATCGCTGCTGGCATAGACCTCGGCCAGCGCACGCAAGACCGAGTTGGAGCCGAACACCAGGTCGACCACGGTGCCAGTCCATTTTTTGATGCCCGTGCTGCGGTCCACTCCTTCCAGCACACCCGCTGCACCTGCCGACTTCTGCCATTGGGTGCGCATGTCGAGCAGGTTCACGAAGAAATCATTGCTCAGCGTACCAACTCGCTGTGTAAGGACGCCATGAGCCGCCTGGCCCACATTAGCACCCAGCACGCGCAGGCCGCCAATCAACACCGTCATCTCTGGCGCAGTCAGGGTCAGTTGGTTGGCACGGTCCACCAGCAACTCGGCCACAGCCCCCTCCAGCCCAGGGCGCAGGTAGTTGCGAAAACCATCGGCCACAGGCTCCATCACCTCGAACGAAGGCACATCGGTCTGCTCTTGCGAGGCATCGGTGCGGCCAGGGCTAAAGGGCACGGTCACATCCTGCCCAGCCTTCTTCGCCGCAGCCTCCACGGCAGCGCCACCGGCCAGCACGATCAGGTCCGCCAGCGAGATCTTCTTGCCGCCCGTCTGCGCGGCATTGAAATCGCGCTGGATGGCTTCGAGCTGACCCAGCACCTTGGCCAGTTGCGCAGGCTGGTTCACTTCCCAATCCTTCTGTGGAGCCAGACGGATGCGCGCGCCGTTGGCGCCGCCACGCTTGTCACCGCCCCGGAACGTGGAGGCAGAGGCCCAGGCCGTCGATACCAGTTCAGAAATCGACAAGCCCGATGCCAACACCTTGGCTTTGAGTGCTGTGATGTCTTGAGCATTCACCAGGGCATGGTCGACCGCCGGAACCGGGTCTTGCCAGACCAGCACTTCAGCAGGCACCTCAGGCCCCAGATAGCGGGCACGCGGACCCATGTCACGGTGCGTGAGCTTGAACCAGGCGCGCGCAAACGCATCGGCAAACTGCTCGGGGTGGGCCAAAAAGCGGCGCGAAATCTTTTCGTAGACTGGGTCAAAGCGCAGCGATAGGTCGGTAGTGAGCATGGTGGGCACCAGCTTTTTCGACGGGTCGTGTGCGTGCGGGATCGTCGCCGCCGCACCCTTGGCCGTCCACTGGTGGGCACCCGCCGGGCTCTTGGTCAGCTCCCACTCATAGCCGAACAGGTTTTCAAAATAGTTGTTGCTCCACTTCGTGGGCGTGGTGGTCCAGGTGACCTCCAGGCCGCTGGTGATGGTGTCACCGCCTTTGCCAGAACCATGGCCGCTCTTCCAGCCCAGGCCCTGGTCTTCAATGCCCGCCCCCTCTGGCTCCTTGCCCACCAGCGCAGCATCGCCCGCCCCGTGGGTTTTGCCAAAGGTGTGGCCACCCGCGATCAGCGCCACGGTCTCTTCATCGTCCATGGCCATGCGCGCAAAAGTGTCGCGGATATCGCGCGCGGCAGCGATGGGGTCAGGGTTGCCGTTCGGGCCTTCAGGGTTCACATAGATCAGGCCCATCTGCACAGCAGCCAGCGGGTTGGCCAAGTCGCGTTCGCCGCTGTAGCGCTTGTCGCCCCCCAGCCAGGTGGATTCGGCACCCCAGTACACGTTCTCATCCGGCTCCCACACATCGGGGCGACCACCGGCAAAACCGAAGGTCTTGAAGCCCATGGATTCGAGTGCGGCGTTGCCGGTCAGAATCATCAGGTCGGCCCACGAGATCTTGCGGCCATATTTCTGCTTGACAGGCCACAGCAGGCGGCGGGCCTTGTCAAGGTTGGCGTTGTCGGGCCAGCTATTAAGTGGCGCAAAACGCTGCTGCCCTGCCCCTGCACCACCGCGCCCGTCGGCCAGCCGGTAGGTGCCCGCGCTGTGCCACGCCATACGCACAAACAGCGGTCCATAGTGGCCAAAGTCTGCGGGCCACCAGTCTTGCGAATCAGTCATCAGCGCGCGCAGGTCGGCCTTCACGGCGGCAAGGTCGAGGCTCTTGAATTCTTCGGCGTAATTGAAGCCGTCTCCCATCGGGTCGGTGAGCGGGGAGTTCTGGTTCAGAGGGCGGAGATTGAGCTGGTTGGGCCACCAATCGGCATTGCGGGGGCCCGTGGGCACGGCCTTGGTGTGGTCAAAGGGGCACTTGGCTTCTGTCGTCATGGGTCATCTCCTGTGAAAGCGCGTCGGCAAAACGTATCGACAGGACAGATGGTAGGAAGCAAACCATGACAGGTAAATTGAATCGATTGAATCTCATTAATAGCCAATTTCAATAAAACACCTTCACTCCATTGATTTCACTGCGCCCCATGGATTCATCAAACAGGAGGCCGCTTTAACGCAAGTGAGCCAGCCGCAGTCCAGGTGCCCCCATGTCAGCCCGCAGGATGCGGCCATGGGTCGAGTCGGTGACATACACCGTGGTACGCCCTGCCCCGCCAAACGCCAGGTTGGTGGTGGAGCTGCCCGGTGCGCCGCGCAACACCTGCACGGGCTCGGCCCGGTGGTTCAGCACCCACACGTAGCCCAGGCCCGGGTTGGCCACCAGCAGGTGACCCTCGGCATCCACGGCTAGGCCGTCGGGGCCGCTGGGGCCATACGAGGTGAAGAACTGGTTGACCTTGGCCACGCTGCCATCGGGCAGCAAAGGCACGCGCCACACACAGTTGCCACGCGTCACGGCCAGATACAGCACGCGGCCGTCGGGCGACAGGGCCACGCCGTTGGGGCTGGGCACGTTATGCAGCAGCAAGTCGAGCTGACCATTGGGCCGCAGGCGATACAGGCGGCCACTCGGGTCGTGTAGGCCGCTCTGGCCCTGGTCGGTGAAGTAGAGGTTGCCTTCGGCGTCAAAGATCAAGTCGTTCATGCCTTTGAAACGCTCGCTGTTGCGGCGCTGCAGGTACGGGGTGACGGCACCCGTGGTCACGTCGAGTTGCATCAGGCCGTTCTTGTAGTCGGTGATGAGCAGCGTGCCGGGCTTCAAAAACTTCAGGCCGTTGGGCTCGCCGTCGTACTCAGCCACCAGCGCCCATTCGCCCTGGGGGTTGATGCGAAAAACCCGGCCCCAGGGGATGTCGCTGACGTAGAGGTTGCCTGCGTCGTCGAACACCGGGCCTTCCAGGAACGAATCGGTGATGGTGCCGCCCCGGTTGGCGTCAGCCCAGTCGCTGCGCTCGCGGCGGCGAAAGTGCTCGGGCATGGTGGTGAACAGGTCGAGATCGCGGACCTCAGGGGCTTGCAACAAAAACATGGCGGGGTCTTTCCAAT
The DNA here is from genome assembly GCF_016783915.1 of Acidovorax sp. Taxonomy (GTDB): domain Bacteria; phylum Pseudomonadota; class Gammaproteobacteria; order Burkholderiales; family Burkholderiaceae_C; genus Acidovorax. Next base: position 18,770 of record NZ_JADHVT010000056.1, on the reverse strand, counting down.
TCGTTCAGGCGGCGGGAACGGCATCGAAACCATACAGCCGTGCCGGGTTGTCGACCAGGATGCGGGCCATGACCGCGTCGCTGCCAGCCCAGGCCTGCAGCAGATCCACCAGATCGGCGTCGTTCACGGTGCCGGGCGTCTCGGTGGTGTGCGGCCAGTCGCTACCCCACACCAGGCGCTCGGGCGCGGCCTGCACCAGGGCCTGACCCAGCGGCAGGGTGTCGGCGTAGCTGGGGCCATGCACGGCTGAGCGCATGTAGGCGCCCGAGAGCTTGACCCAGGTGTTGCCACCATCGAGCAGGCCGCGCACCACGACGTAGGCCTCTGCAGCCGGGCCTTCGGCGGGATCGATGCGCCCCAGGTGGTCGATGACCAGGGGCACGGGCAGCGCATGCAACTGGTGCGCGAGGGCGATGAGCTGCTCCGGCTGCGCAAAGATCTGGATATGCCAGCCCGCGCACGCCGGGTGCTCAGTCACCTTGCGCGCCAGCGTGGCCAGCATGGCGGGCGTGGTGGTGCCCCACGATTGGGGCGAGACGAAATTGACCCGCAGCCCGCGCACACGGCGCGCAGCCAGGTGGGCCAGTTCATGGGCACTCACGTCCTCGCCCACCACGGCCACGCCGCGTGCAGCGTCGCCCAACTGGTCCAGCGCATCCAGCGTGCAGGCGTTGTCGGTGCCATAGGTGGATGGCGTGACCACCACTGCGCGCGTGGTGCTCAGGCGCGCCTGCAGCTGCCTGTACACCGCCACAGGTGCCACCGGCGGCGTGCGCGGCCAGTGGACTGACGGCGCAAAGCGCGGGTCAAAGATGTGCATGTGGCTGTCGCACGCACCGAACGGCAGCTGGCGCTGCGGGCGGTTCAGGCCCACCGAGTGTGGTACGGGCGTGGTCAGCGCTGGCAAAGGCATGGGTCAGTCGAGTTTGATATTGCCCTTCTTCACGACCTCGCCCCACTTCGCGTCTTCCTTCTTCAGGAAGGCGGCAAAGTCTGCGGGCGTGGAGCCGATGGGCTGGGCGCCCAGGTCGGCCAGGCGCTGCTTCACTTCGTCTTCCTTCAACACCTCTTGCAGGGCCTGCTGCAGTTTGGTGGCCACGTCGGCAGGCACGCCCGCTGGCAGGAACACGCCGTTCCACTCATAGGCCTCATAACCGGGGATGGCCGCCTCGGCCACCGTGGGCACATCGGGCAGGCGCTTGGAACGCTCAGGCGCCGACACGGCCAGCGCACGCAGCTTGCCGCCCGCCACATGCGGGTAGGTGGCAGCCACCGTGCCGAACATGAAGTCCACCTGGCCCGCGATCACATCGGAGATGGCGGGGCCGCCGCTCTTGTAGGGCACGTGCACCATGTCCAGGCCCAGCTTCTGGGCCATCAGCTCCGCCGCCAGGCGCTGCACCGTGCCGCTGCCGCCCGAGGCAAAGTTGATCTTGCCCGGCTGCGCCTTGGCCTTGGCGATCAGCTCGCCCACGTTCTTGTAGGGCGCGTCGCTTTTGACAATCAGCACATTGGGCGCCAGCAGCACCAGCGACAGCGGCTGCAGCGCGTTGGCGGCATATGGCATCTTGGGGAAAAGGTGCGGGTTGATGGAGTACGGCGTGGCGTCGTACAGCATGGTGTAGCCGTCTGCCGGGGCCTTGGCCACAAAGCTGGCGCCAATGGTGCCGCTGGCACCGGCCTTGTTGTCCACGATCACGCTGCCGACGAGCTTGGCGCCCAGGCGGGTGGCCACCACACGGGCCACGGCATCGGCCGCGCCCCCGGGTGCGTAGGGCACGACGATGGTGATGGGCCGCTCGGGGAAGGCGGCGTGAGCCACGCCAGCGGCCAGGGCGCAGGCGGCGATCAGGGGTTTGAGGAAGCGAAACATGGGTGTCTCCAATCAGTTCTAGGTTCTACAACAGGGCGGCTCAATCTGCTTTGAGATCGAGCGCCTTGGCAATCTGGCTATAGGTGGTCACTTCACGGGCCACACGGGTCGCAAAGGTATTGCCACACACCGATTCGGCATCCATCCCCAGGCCGCGCAGCTTGTCGATGGCCGATGCGCTCTTGGCAAAGTCGGCGGCCGTGCGCTCCAGCGCCTGGGCGATGGGCTCGGGCAAGCCCACAGGGGCCAGCACGCCGTACCACACGTCGGCAGCGTAGTTGCCACCACCCGCCTCGGCAAACGTGGGCACCTCGGGCACCAGGGCCGAGCGCTGGGGCTCGCCCACGGCCAGCGCGCGCAGCTTGCCGCTTTGGATCTGCGGCAGCACCGAACCCAGCGTGGCAAACGAGCTGTCGAGCTGGCCGCCCATCAGGTCCGTCACCACCGGTGCCGCACCCTTATAGGGCACGTGGTTGAGCTGCAGGCCCTGGGCGCGGGCAAAGATCTCGGTGGCGAAATGGCCTGAGCTGCCCACCCCGGCCGTGCCCGCCGTCACGCGGCCAGGCTCGGCGCGGGCCTTGGCCTGATAGTCGGCCAGGGTCTTCACCGGCAGGCTAGGGGCCACCACCAGCACCGTGGGGCTGCTGGCCACCGTGCACAGGGGGCGGAAGGACTTCACCGCATCAAACTTGACGCGGGCCTGGTACAGCGCCGGAATCATGGTGTGGTTGGTGGCACCAAACAGCAGCGTGTAGCCATCAGCCGGAGCGCTGGCCACAGCCTGGGCGGCAATGATGGTGCCCGCACCGGGCTTGTTGTCGATGATGAACGGCTGGCCCAGCGCGCGGCTGGCGTGGTCGGCAAATGCGCGCGCCACCACGTCGGTGGGGCCGCCCGCCGCAAAGCCCACTACCAGTTTCACGGGCTTGGTGGGATAGGCCGTCTGCGCATGCGCAGAACAGAATGCTACTAAAAATATAGCTGCCAGCGCATGATTGACTAGCGCAAGAGGCCTATTTTTCTTGAAATTGCGTGCCATGGTCTGTTGTCTCCTGTGCGGCCGGGCGCAGTGCCCGGCCATGTTCTTAGGGCAGGCGCGGCGCTCAGACCGCGGCCACTGCGTCCGGTGTGCGGGCCAGCACGGCCAGTAGATTGCGGGCGGCGCCTACGCCCATGTTCACGTAGGCATCACTCGTTACGCCACCGATGTGGGGGCTGAGGACGAAGTTCTTCTCGCCCTGGAAGGGGTGGCCTGCTGTCATGGGCTCCACCGCAAAGCTGTCGAGCCCCGCCGCCATCACCTGGCCCGAGCGCACGGCGGCCAGCAGCGCGGCCTCGTCGATCAGGCCCCCGCGTGCGGTGTTCACCACGATCACGCCGCGCTTGCATTGCGCCAGCGTGGCGGCGTTGAGCATGCCTCGGTTGTCGTCGGTCAGCGGGCAGTGCAAAGACACAGCATCCGACTCACGCCAGATGGTTTCCAGATCCACCGCCTGCACATAGGCAGGCAGGCTCTTGGCAAACGGGTCAAAGCCGATCACGCGCATGCCCAGGGCGTCGGCCATCTTGGCAAAACGCAGGCCGATGGCACCCAGGCCCACCAGGCCCACGGTGCGGCCGCCCAGCTCCAGGCTCTTGTGCGTGGCCTTGTCCCAGTGGCCAGCGTGCATGCGCGCGTCGAGCTGCACCACCGATTTGGCGCAGGCCAGCAGCAAGGCCAGGGCCTGCTCGGCCACGGCGGCGGCGTTGGCGCCCACGGCGGCCACCACCTCAATGCCGCGGGCTTGTGCGGCCACCTTGTCGATGGTGTCGGTGCCGCAGCCGTGCTTGGAGATGACCTTGAGCGCGGGGGCCGCGTCCATCACCGAAGCGCCCACCTTGCCGTAGCGCACGATGATGGCCACGGGGTTGTGCGCACCGCACAGGGCCACCATGTCCTCTTCCGTCGGTGTCTTGCCTGCGTAGACGATCTCGTAGCCTATGAGCAAATCCCGGGCTTGTTGCGCCAGGTCGGCGCCCGTCACGATGATGGTTGGGTTCACAGCGATTCCCCTTCCTTCAAAACACCCGCAGCGCGCAGGGCGGCAGGCAGCCATTTCGATGCGGTGTCACCACGGGCGATGGCTTCGATGCGGGCGGCTTCGTCGGCCACCTTCTTGCCGGCCAGGGCCAGCATGGCGGGGGCTTTTTCGCGCTCGATGACGACCACGCCATCGGCGTCGCCCACCACCAGGTCACCCGGGTTCACCACCGCGCCACCGGCGCTGATGGGGTGGTTGATGCGGCCGGGCACGTACTTGGTGGGCCCTGCGGGGTTGAAGCCCGCGCTGAACACGGGGAAGTCCAGCTCCAGAATTTCCAGCTTGTCGCGGATGGCGGCGTCCACGATCACACCCGCCAGGCCGCGCTTCTTGCAGGCGCTGAGCATCAGCGTGCCCATCAGCGCCGCCGTCTGGTCGCCCTTGCCGTCAATCACCAGCACATCGCCCGGCTGGGCCAGGGCGATGGCGGCGTGGATCATGAGGTTGTCGCCGGGGCGCACTTCCACGGTGAAGGCGGGGCCAGCCACCTTCATGTTCTGGTGCACAGGCGCCACGCGGCCATGCATGGTGCCGCGGCGGCCCGCCACGTCGGCCAGGATGGCGGCTTGGTAGGTGGCAGCTTGGGCCACGACGTCGGCGCTCACGCGGTCGATGGTGCGGATGATTTCAGGGAGTTGGCTCATGGGAAGGGTCCGATTGAGGTAATGAAAACGAGGAAGCAGCGGTTTGTTTTTTGATAGGTGGTGGATCGCGGGTATCAGTCGGCCTTGATGTTTCCGTGTCTGATCACCTTGGCCCACTTGGCCGAGTCGGCCTTTTGCAGGTCGCCCAGTTGCTGGGGCGTGCCACCCACCAGCGTCACGCCCAGCTTGTCGGCCAGGGCCACGAGGGCGGGGTCTTTCAGCGCAGCGGCAATCTCGCGGTTCAGGCGCTGCACGATGGCGGTGGGTGTCTTGGCGGGGGCAAACACGGCCTGCCACTGCTCCACCACAAAGTCCTTGAGCCCCGTCTCGCTCATGGTGGGCACGGCCGGCAGGGCCTTGAGGCGTTGGGCCGATGTGACGGCCAGGGCGCGCAACTTGCCAGACTGAACATGGGGCAGTGCTGCGGCTGCGGGGGCAAACATGAACTGCACCTGCTCGGCCAGCGTGTCTTGCAGTGCAGGGGTGTCGCCCTTGTAGGGCACATGGATGAAGCGCGCGCCAGTTTGCTGCTGCAGCAGCTCGCCCTGCATTTGCAAGATGGTGCCGTTGCCGCCCGAGGCAAACGCCAGCTTGCCCGGCTGGGCCTTGGCGGCTGCCAGCAGGTCGGCCACCGTCTTGAACGGCTGGTTGGCGCCCACCACCAGGATGTGCGGGATGGTGCCCACGGTGATCACGGGCTCAAACGCCGTGATGTGGTCGTAGGGCAGCTTGGCCATCAGGTGCGGGGCAATCGCCTGCGGGCCGATGGACGTGCCCAGCAGCGTGAGCCCGTCCGGCGCGGCCTTGGCCACATAGGCCGCGCCAATGGTGCCGGTGGCCCCGGCTTTGTTGTCCACGATGACGTTGGTGGACAGGGCCGTGCCCAGCTTGAGGGCGATGTTGCGGCCCAGCACATCGGTGCTGCCACCGGCGGGGTACGGCACCACCCAGGTGATGAGCTTGCCCGCAGGCCAGTCGCCTTGCGCCCAGGCGGGTAGCCCCATCCCCACACCTGCGCCCGCAAAGGCCAGGGTGGTCAGCAGGTGGCGGCGCTGGGCGCCGTGCGTTGAAAGGGGAGATACCAAAGAGGTCATGGTGCAAGGCCCTCAGACAGGGTTGGGGAATGAAAAAGTCGAGACCGGCGGGAAGCCGTAGAGCGCGGCAGGGTTGGCAACCAGCACGCGGCGCAGTGCATCCGCACCGGCCTGATCGCACCAGCGCGCCAGGGTGTCGATTTGCAATGCGTCGTCCGGCACGGGGTGCAGGCCAGCGCTGGCGGTGGCGTGGGGCCAGTCGCTGCCCCACAGCACGCGCTCTGGTGCGGCACGCAGGTAGCTGACGGCCAGTGCATCGAGCGCCGGGTCGTCCACCGCGTGGGTGGCGCTGACGATGTAGCCGCCCGAGAGCTTGACCCAGGCCCGGCCCTCGCCCATCAGCTGCAGCAGCAGTGCGTGGGCCGGGTGTGTCCCGGCTTGCTCGGGTGCGATGCGGCCCAGGTGGTCGAAAACCAGCGGCACGGGTACGCTGCGCAGCACATCGCCCAGGCAGGCCAGCACATCGGGCGCCATCAGCAGCTGCAGGTGCCAGCCCCAGGGGGCAATGCGCCGGGCCAGCGGCAGGATGGAGGCCACCGAGCCGGTGACGCCCAGCGACAGGTTCAGCCGCACGCCGCGCACGCCCGCGTCGTGCAGGGCTTGCAATTGGACATCGCTCTCGCTGCCATCGATCACGGCCACGCCCCGGGCCTGCGTACCCAACGCGGCCAGGCCCTGCAGCATGCAGCGGTTGTCTGCACCGTAGGTGGATGGCGTGACCAGCACCGTGCGCTCGGTACCCAGGCGCTGCTGCAGCGCGCGGTAGTCACTTGCCGACGCATTGGGCGGCAACAACTTGGCACCGGGCGCAGCGGGAAAGCGCTGGTCATACACATGCACATGGCAGTCGCACGCCCCTGCAGGCAGCGCGGTGCGGGGTGCCGTCGTTCCCTGCGAGAACGGTACAGGCGTGACAAGGCGATCGCGGGTCATGGCGAAGGGCAGTCAGCGGAGGGATGAACGGGGCGGCTCGATCAGTCCAGGCTGGCGCCAGAGTCCTTCACGATCTTGGACCAGCGGGGCACTTCGGTGCGCAGCAGTGCCGCAAATTGCTCGGACGTGCCCCCAAGGATGTCACCGCCTTCAGAGCGCAGCTTGTCCGCCACGTCCGGTTGCTTGAGGGCCTGGTTGATGGCCTTGTTCAGCTGCGCCACGATGGCTGCGGGCGTACCGGCTGGGGGCCAGCACTCCGAACCAGGTCACGGCCTCAAAGCCCTTGAACCCGGACTCCGCCAGCGTGGGCACATCCGGCAGCTGCGCCGAGCGCTGGGCCGAGGTGATGGCAATGACCTTGAGCTTGCCATTGCGCACATGGCCCAGCAGCGTGGGCACGGACGACATGTACAGATCAATCTGCCCGCCCATCAGGTCCGTCATGGCCTGGGCCGCGCCCTTGTAAGGGATGTGGCGCAACTGGATGCCAGCAGCGTTCTCTGCCAGTTCCCCGGCCAGATGGGCCACGGTGCCGTTGCCCGAATAGCCCAGCGTCAGGGCATCAGGCTTGCCCTTGGAGGCAGCCACCACATCGGCAAAGGTCTTGAAGCGCGAGTTGACCGGCACCGCCATCACGATCGGCGAGGACGACACCAGCGCCACCGGCGCCAGGTCCTTGAGCGGGTCGTAGGGCAGCTTCTTGTACAGCGTGGGGTTGATGGCGAGGTTGCTGGTCTGCCCCATCACCAGCGTGTAGCCGTCAGGGTCGGCCTTGGCCACAGCGTCCACCCCCAGGTTGCCACCGGCGCCGGGGCGGTTGTCCACGATCACGCTCCACTTGTTCTGGTCGGCCATCTTCTGCGCCACGGCGCGGGCAATCATGTCGGTACCGCCACCGGGCGGGAACGGAACAATCAGGCGGATGGCCTTGGCGGGGTAAGCCGTCTGCGCCTGCGCAGCGCCGTGGGGCACGGCTACGGCCGCAAGGCCCAGGAAAGCGGCGCACAGGCGCGCACTCAAAGAACGTGAAAGCGATGAAAAAGCGGTCATGGATTTGTCTCCGTTATGGTGGTTTGTCTCGCCGGTCTGCAAGGGCCTGTTCGGGCCTGGCGCCGTGGAGTGCCAATGTACGCACGCGTTTCAGCCCATACAATGCAGTTGCACACAATGAAACGAATTGCGCCATGAGCAACCCACCCTCCTCGCCTGTGCGCCCTGCCCCGCACAAGGCCACCACACCGGTCGTCACCACCCCGGTGGCCGATGAGAGCGCAGATGCGCAAGTCAACGCTACGGCCAAGGACAACGGCGGCGTGATCGCTGTGACACGTGCACTGCAGGTGCTGGAGGCCTTTTCACTGGGCGAATCCAGCCTGTCTCTGGCAGAGCTGAGCCGCCGCTGCAGCCTTCACAAGACCACAGTGCTGCGACTGGCCCGCACGTTGGCGCAGTCCGGGTTCATGGTGCAGCGCGAGGACGGCGACTGGCGCCTGGGCCCGGCCGCAGGCTGGCTGGGTGCGCGCTACCAGGCAGGCTTTGACGTGCAGAACGTGCTGGAGCCCGCGCTGCGTGAGCTGACCCTTGCCACCGGCGAAAGCGCTGCGTTTTACGTGCGTGAAGGCAATGTACGCACCTGCCTCGTGCGCGTGGAAGGCCCGCAGGCGCTGCGCCACCACGCCCGCATGGGCGAAGGACTGCCGCTGGACAAGGGCTCGCCGGGCCGCGTGATCCTGGCGTTTTCGGGCGAGCCAGGCAAGGCCTATGAAGAGATCCGCAAGAAGGGCTACCACTGGTCCATTGGTGAACGGGAACAGGGCGTGGCCACCGTGTCGGCGCCGGTGTTTGGCATGCACTGGCGGCTCATGGGCTCAGTGTGCATCTCAGGCCCGGCCTCGCGTTTGCCCGCAGAAAAGCTCGAAGCGCTGGCGCACACCGTGATCGCTGCAGCGACACAGTTGTCCTACGCGCTGGCAGGGAGTTCGGCTGCGCCTGCCCATGCCCCCGTGCGGGCGACGCAATGGCATCCCTGATACTTGCATCCATTATCCACCACGCACAAAAACCGAGGAGACCACCGTGAGTCGCTACCCCTTCCCCGACCTGAACACCCTGCCCGAGGACATCCGCGCGCGGATTCTTGAAGTGCAGGAGAAGGCAGGGTTCATTCCCAACGTGTTCCTTGCGTTTGCCCGCCGCCCGGCGGAATGGCGTGCATTCTTTGCGTACCACGATGCGCTCATGCTCAAGGAAGAAGGCAGCCTGACCAAGGGCGAGCGCGAGATGATCGTCACCACCACCAGCGCGGCCAACCAGTGCCTGTATTGCGTGGTGGCGCATGGCGCGATCCTGCGCATCTACGAGAAGAAGCCGCTCATCGCCGACCAGGTGGCGACGAACTACCGCAAGGCGGACATCAGCCCGAGAGAGCGGGCCATGCTCGACTTCGCCATGAAGGTGTGCCAGAACGCCCACGAGATCGACGACACGGATTTCGAGGCCCTGCACCCCCATGGCTTCGATGACGAAGACATCTGGGACATCGCAGCCATTACTGCTTTCTTCGGGCTGTCCAACCGCATGGCCAGCTTTGCAGGCATGCAGCCCAACCCAGAGTTCTATCTGATGGGGCGTGTGCCCAAGGCCAAGCCTGCGGCCTGATCAAAACCATGCGCGCCGCACGAACGATCTGGCTGTGGGTGCTTGCATCCCCTGCAGTGCAGGCCGCAGGGTTTGGGCCACCGGAGGGCATGCTGCCCAGTTACCCGTTATCTGTGGCTGTGCCCGCTGGCGCGCTGTCCCCGTTGCGATCCGCCTCGCTCTTCCGAGAAGAGTCCAGCACCGGGGCGGCGCCCACTTACTACATCGGCACCGGCGTTGTTGGGTCGCGCCTGCCTATTCCGGACACTCCGGGTGCTAGTGCCTGGCAGGTGGTACCCACCGCTGATTGCGCGCGCCTGGAGCCCGTGCCCACCACACTGCTGCGCACTCCCGCTGTGCAGGCCGTGGTGGTGCAACAGAACCCCCTGCCCATGGAGTGCGCTGCGGCCTTTGAAGGGAGCTGCACCAGCCGCGATGGAGAACTACGCATCACCACGGCTTTCGAGGGCCGCCGCCGCGCCGCGCGGGTGGGCGGCGGCTTTTTCGGCACCGAAGGCACCATCGACACCACGTTCTATACGGGCGTGCGCACCCTCAGCATCGAACACCTGCCCAGCCGTCTTGTGCTGCGCATGCAAGAACGCCTGAACAACACCAACGGCTATAGCGCTCCGCAGACAGCCATCCGCTACTTGCCAGAGCTGCAGCGCCTTTTGCTGCTGGGAGCCTCAGAGGCGCAGGGCATGCCTCTGGCGCAATGCGTTGTACTGCCCTCACGACAAAGGCCATGCCACCGCGACTCCGCTGACCAGCACCCGCCCTAGGCGGTGCGACGGATAGGCCTACGGGCCTCAGGCCGGCAAGTCTGCGTCAGTCTCGCGCACCCAGGGCTGCTGCGCCCGCCACTGGTCCAGCCAGTCCGGTACCTGCTGCGCAGGCATGGGCCGCGCGATGCCATAGCCCTGGCCCAGCACACAGCCCATGGCCAGCAGCTTGCGGCCGTGTGCCACGGTCTCCACACCTTCGGCAATCACCTTGCGGTTGAAAGCCTTGGACAGGCCGACCACACCCTGCACAATGGCCAGGTCGTCGCGGTCTTCGAGCATGTCGCGCACAAAGCTTTGGTCGATCTTGAGCAGCTCTGCAGGCAGTTTTTTCAGGTAGGTCAGCGACGAATAACCGGTCCCAAAATCGTCCAGCGCAAAACGCACGCCCAGCTCGGCGCATGCGTGCATCAGGCCAGACACCTGGGCCATGTCCTGCAACGCGCTGGTCTCCACAATCTCCAGCTCCAGCGCCGACGAAGGCACCGAGGGATGCGCGGCCAGCGCCTGGCGCAGCTTGTGCACAAAGTCCTCCTGCTGCAACTGCTTGGAGAACACATTGACGCTGACGGGCATGTGCAGCCCCGCCGCCAGCCACTGCGCCATCTGCGACAGGGCCATGTCCAGCACCCGCTCGCCAATTGCAATCGCCATGTCGTGGTCTTCAATGACCGGCAAGAACTGCCCCGGCGCCAGCAGGCCCCGCTGCGGATGCAACCAGCGGACCAGCGCCTCCATGCCCACCACCTCGCCAGTCTGCATGTTGACCTGAGGCTGGTAGTACAGCACCAGTTCCCGCCGCGCAATGGCGGTGGCAATCTGCTCCAGGCTTTCGCGCTTGATCCGGATGGCCGCATCGCTGGCCACATCGAACAGATGGAACCGATTCTTGCCCGCCTGCTTGGCCAGGTACATGGCCTGGTCGGCATGGCGGATAAGCTGTTCCGAACTGGAACCATCCTGTGGGTACATGGTGACGCCGATGCTGGCAGACACCTGCAGGGACTGCCCGTTCACCATCACCGGCTCAGCCGCCACCTGCAACAGCCGCAACAACAAGGGCTCGCAGTCGTGCTCGGCCGTCAGGTCAGTCATGACGGCCACAAACTCGTCGCCACCAATACGCGCCAGCGTGTCGCCATCGCGGAGCGCTGACCGCAGACGCTTGGCAATCGCCACCAGAAACTCGTCGCCCGCTGCATGTCCATGCCGGTCGTTGACGTCCTTGAAGCCGTCCAGATCCAGAAAGGCCACCGCCAGCGACTTGCTACGGCGCACACAGTGCGCCATGGCCTGCTGCAGCCGGTCGGCCAGCAGCACGCGATTGGGCAGGTGGGTGAGTATGTCAAAGTGCGCCACCTCGGCCAGCTGCTCGTTGATACGGCGCATCTGCGCATTGGCAGCCTCCAGCTCGGCCTGGCTGCGCAGGCGCTCGGTCATGTCGCGAACGATCATGCTGCTGTATTGGCGGCCCTCGCTGTCCCCATAGATGCTGGAGCTGATCTCGGCGGTGAAGTGGCTGCCATCGCCCCGTACCATGGTCAGCAGCCCAACCGCCTGCCCGGCCTGCTGGCGCCGGGTCAACAGCTCCTGCAACCGAGGGTCGGCAGGGTCGGCCAGCCCCGTGCGGCCACGCGCAATGATCTGCGCCTCGCTCAGCCCAAACAGTCTGCAGGCTGCCTGGTTCACCGTCAGCACCGTGCCATCGGGCGAGGTCAGCAACACGGCGTCCATGCTGTTGTCAAACAGCGCTTTGAACTTGAGTTCGCGATCCTGCAGCTGAGATGTCAGCTTGCGCCGCATGGTGATATCAACAAAAGTCACCACAATTTTATCGATCCCGCCGTCCGGTTTGAACCAGGGGTCTGCTCGGCACAGCACCCAGCAGATATCCGCGTCTTTGGAGCGGACGATGCCCACCACAATGCCTTTGACCGGCTCGCGGGTGGCAACCACGCGCGAGGCGGGGTAGTCAGACACCGGCATGGTCTCGCCTTCCTCATTCAGGAAGGACCAGGCCGGGTCAATCAGCTGTTTGCCGGTCATCTGATCAAAGCTCAGGCCCAGGAGATTGCTGGCCTCAGCGTTGCAGCGCACCACAGCACCCGTCGCATCGTGGATGACCAGACCCGTCATCAGGTTGTCGATGAGCGACCGCTGCTCGGTTTCGCTGTCGCGTAGCACTTGTTCCACCACCAGCCTTTGCTGCTCGCTTTCGCGCTCGCGGCGTGCCAGGCGCAACGACACGAACTTGATGAACGCCAGCAACAGGGCAGTCAGCGCCAGTGGAGTGTCGATGCTGCGGGCCCATACCTGCCAGAACCGGCGCTCGGACTGGCCCACAAACACCGTTACCGGGAGCTTGTCGAGCCGATGGAACAGGTTGATGAAGTTCTGGCCGTTGAGCAGCGCATTGGGCCCTTCCACACGCCCTTGTACCGGGAACTGGTGCTGCGTGAGGTGTTGGCTCAGCGCGCCGTCACGGCGCGTGCCATAGACCTCGTCCTTGGTGACTGCGGTGGGCACCGGGTAACGGGTCATCAGGTAGCCATCGTCACGCAGCACGCCCACCGTGAGCTGCTGCACCAGCGGCGCGTCTTTCCAGAGCGACTCCAGAAAATCGATGAGAAACACATCGGTCAACACCGCCCGCGCCTGGCCTTGCGGGTCCCGCAGAACATAGCGCAGGGTGAAAACCCAGTCCTTGTTCAGCGCATCGCGCTGTGGCCGCCCCAGGTAGATGTCGCGCAGGTCCCGTGCGTCGCGCGCAAAGTCCTGAAAGCTGGGTTGACCGGCCAGACTGGTGAGGCCCTGCAGGCTGGGCGTGTGCGACGAGGCCAGCAATTGGCCGTTCATGTCGCTCACGTAGGTCTGGCTGACTTCGGGGCGGTGTTTGCGGTAGTCCACCAACAACTGCTGCACCTGGGCCAGGTTGTCGATGCCACCAGGCGAGATCGCAATGGTCTCCGCCAGGCTGAGCATGCCCGCGCGTTTGGAGAGAAAGAAAGTATCCAGCGTCCGCGTGAGCAGCACCAGGTTGGACTGCATGTGCTCCTCTTCACGGCCCTTGACCTGCCCCCATTCGTCAAAGGCGTACAGACCAAACATGAAGAGAACCGACGCGATGACCAGATTGGTCACCTTGTTGATGCTATTGGCTGCTGCGCTTGCTTGGATGGTTGAATTCATTCAGAAAGCACAAAACGGCACGTCGGTGCAGTGTTAGAAATCCCCTCCCCGGCTTTATTCGCTTTCTTCTCTCATCGCCCGGGCCATCCTAACAGGTAACAAAAAGAACGAGGGAGTGAAGGAGAAGGCGCTGCGTAGGGGCGGCGGTATGAACGCGGTACGCCGCGCCTCGGTACCCAGGGGCTGGATCTGCTGGCTGCCTCGGGCGCAAATACTATACTTTTGATAGCAACCCAAGCATATATCACTAGCGCTACCAGCCAAATTCTCCAAATAATATTCCGCCAGCCCCGCCAGAGGGCTCAGGAGCCAGGGCGGAGGGTCAGCTGGCAGTGACCAGCGCCCGCATCCAGTCGGGCAGCGGCGCCGCCTTCTGCTGCGGAAAGTCCACCCAGATCGTCGTAGCTCCGCCCGCTGCGCAAATCACGCCTGGCTGGTCCACGCGCTCCATCGTGCCCCAGGTCTCGAACGTGGTGCGGCCCGGGTCACTCACGTAGAGCTTGAGCAGTACGTCGGCCGGGTATTCGAGCTGCTTGTAGAAGTTGCAGAACGCATTGACGATGACCGGCCCCTGCCCGCGCGGGTCGGGGTTGCAGCCCACGGACACCATCCACTCGATGCGGGCAGTTTCCAGATAGCGGAAATACACGGTGTTGTTGACATGGCCCATCGCATCCATGTCGCCCCAGCGCACCGGGAATCGCATCTCGAAAACCAGCTTCTTGACCTCGGGAATTTCTATCTTCATATCCGCCAGCGTCCCGTGGATCAGACCCCAAACCCGTCGTCGGCAGCGATCACCGCGCCATTCACAAAATGGCTCTGGTCGCTGGCCAGCATCACCAGCAGCGCGTCCAGGTCCTGCGGCTGGCCCACACGCTTGCGCGGGAGCATGTCCATGAGCTTCTTGCCCTGCTCCGTCTGCCAATGGTGGTGGTTGATTTCCGTGTCGATGTAGCCGGGGCAGATGGCATTCACATTGATGCCGTACCGGCCCCACTCCAGGGCCATCGCCCGGGTCATCTGCACCACGGCGGCCTTGCTCATGCAATAGGCGCCGATCTGCGGCAACACCTTGAGGCCCGCCATCGAGGCAATGTTGATGATGCGCCCGCCCGTGAAGCTGCCCGGCGCCGCGCCGCGCGAGCGGGCCAGCATGCGCTTGCCCACCTCTTGCGCCACAAAGAAGGCGCCCTTCACGTTGGTGTCGAAGATGAAGTCGTAGTCCTCGGGCGTCACGTCCTGGATGCGCTGCGTGGTGCTCACGCCCGAGTTGTTCACCAGAATGTCGATGGAGCCCATTTCGGTCTCGGCATGGGCCACGGCGGACTTGATGGAGTCGTGGTCGGTCACGTCCAGCTCGATCACATGGGCGTCACCGCCCTCGCCTTCGATGCGCGCGCGCAGCTCCTTGAGTTTTTCCACCCGGCGGCTGGCCAGCACGACGCCTGCGCCCGCTCGGGCCAGCGTGCGGGCAAACTGCGCGCCCAGGCCGCTGGAGGCGCCAGTGATGAAGGCCACGCGGCCGGACAAGTCAATGCTGTATGCCATTTAGAGTCTCCCTACTGATCAAAATAGAACGGTCGTTCGATTGTCTATATTCCGTGAATACAATCAGTCGCCAGACAGACAGGGCGCGGTCGGCGCTCTGTAGAAAATAATCCATTATCAAACGCCCGACGAGAAGCCCATGACCAACGAAGAAATCCTCGCCCAATACGGCCCCCGCGAATCCATGGAATACGACGTGGTGGTCGTTGGCGGCGGCCCTGGCGGCCTTGCCACTGCGATCCGCCTGAAGCAACTGGCGGCCGAAAAAGGCCAGGACGTCTCGGTGGTGGTGCTCGAAAAAGGCTCTGAACCCGGTGCGCACATCCTGTCGGGTGCCATCATGGACCCCAAGGCCCTCACCGAGCTGATCCCCGACTGGAAAAAGCGCGGCGCGCCCCTGAACCAGCCCGTCACCGACGACGCCTATATCTTCCTCAGCGAAAAGTCGGGCTTTCGCGTGCCCAACATGTTCCTGCCGCCGTTTGCCCACAACCACGGCAACTACATCATCAGCCTGGGCAACCTGACCAAATGGCTGGGCGAACAGGCCGAAGCCCTGGGCGTGGAGATCTTCCCCGGCTTCACTGCGGCTGAAGTGCTCTACAACGACAACGGCTCCGTCAAGGGCGTGGCCACCGGCAACATGGGCGTTGGCAAGGATGGCGAGCCCACCGAGAACTTCCAACTCGGCATGGAACTGCTGGGCAAGTACACCGTTTTTGCCGAAGGCGCACGCGGCCACCTGGGCAAGCAGCTGATTGCCAAGTTCCACCTCGACAAGGACCGCGACCCGCAGAGCTTCGGCATTGGCGTGAAGGAACTGTGGGAGATCGACCCCAAGAAGCACCAGCCCGGCTTTGTGATGCACACCGCCGGCTGGCCCATGGAGAACGACACCTACGGCGGCGCCTTCCTGTACCACCTGGAGGGCAACAAGGTGGCCCTGGGCTTCGTCACGGGGCTGGGTTATGCCAACCCCTACCTGAGCCCGTTCGAGGAGTTCCAGCGCTGGAAGACGCACCCCAACGTCCGCTACTACTTCGAGAACGAAAAGGGCGAGATCACGGCCAAGCGCCTGTCGTATGGCGCGCGCGCCATCAACGCCAGCGGCATCAATGCCCTGCCCAAGACCGTGTTCCCGGGTGGCGCACTGGTGGGCTGCAATGCGGGCTACCTGAACGTCGGTCGCATCAAGGGCAGCCACGCCGCCATCAAGACCGGCATGCTGGCCGCCGAAGCCGCCTACGACGCCGTGGTGGCAGGCCGCCAGCACGACGAGCTGACAGCTTACCCCGAAGCCTTCGAAAAGAGCTGGCTGCACACCGAGCTGAACAAGGACCGCAACTTCAAGAACTGGTTCAAGTACGGCCTGACGACGGCCACGCTGATGAACGGTTTCGAGCAGTTCGTGCTGCGCGGCCACATCCCCTGGACGCTGCACCGCGACAAGCCCGACCACGCGTACCTGAAGCCCGCCGCCGAGTGCAAGCCCATCGTCTACCCCAAGCCCGATGGCAAGCTGACCTTCGACCGCCTCTCCAGCGTGTTCATCAGCAACACCAACCACGAAGAGAACCAGCCCGCCCACCTCACGCTCAAGGACCCGAGCGTGCCGGTCAACATCAACCTGGCCAAATACGCCGGCCCCGAGGCGCGCTATTGCCCGGCGGGCGTGTACGAGTTTGTGCCCGACACGACCAAGGGCGGTGATGCCCAGCGCCTGCAGATCAATGCGCAGAACTGCGTGCACTGCAAGACCTGCGACATCAAGGACCCCACGCAGAACATTGTGTGGGTCACGCCGGAAGGCGGCGGTGGCCCGAACTACGCGGGCATGTAAGCTTCTTCAAAATTCATAGCGCCTTGCGCTTGAAGGGCCTGCACTGCAGGCCCTCTTTTATGGAGATCAGCCCGATCTACGGCGAAACGTCCGTCACGCGGCGGCGCGCGTGAGTTGAAACTGTCCCATCGCACCCGCCAGCCGGTTAGCCTGGTCCTTGAGGCTCTGTGCCGCTGCGGCGCCCTGCTCCACCAACGCGGCGTTCTGCTGTGTCATGTGGTCGAGTTGGTCCACCGCCTGGCTCACCTGGCCGATCTGCGTGCTCTGCTCGCTGCTGGCCTCGTTGATCTCGGACATCAGCGTGGTCACACGCTCCACGCTTTGCACGATGTCGCCCATCGTGGAACCTGCGGTCACCACCAGCCGGGCGCCGTCACTCACCTTGTCCACGCTGGTGGAGATCAGCGCCTTGATCTCGCGCGCCGCATTGGCGCTGCGCCCGGCCAGGCCCCGCACCTCGCTGGCCACCACGGCAAAGCCGCGCCCCTGCTCACCCGCACGCGCTGCCTCCACAGCCGCATTGAGCGCGAGGATGTTGGTCTGGAACGCAATGCCATCGATGATGCCCACGATGTCGGCGATCTTCTTGCTGCTGGCATTGATCTCCTCCATGGTCTTGACCACCTGGTGGACCACTTCGCCCCCCTTGCTGGCCACCTCGGTGGCATTGAGCGCCAGGGCATTGGCCTGACGCGTGCTGTCGGCATTGGCCGCCACCATCTGCGCCAGCTGGGCAATGCTGGCCGCGGTCTGCTGCAGGTTGCTGGCCGCATGTTCTGTGCGCACGCTCAAGTCCGTGTTGCCCGCCGCCACTTCGGAGCTGGCGACATGGATGGATTCGCCCGAGTCGCGCACCTCGGTCACCACGTAGTGCAGCGACTCGACCATCTTGTCCAGCGCCGTGAGCAACTGGCCGATCTCGTCGGTACGCTGGGTTTGCATACGCACTGTGAGGTCGCCCCGCGCCACCACTGCGGCCGCCTCGGAGGCCTGGCGCAGCGGCAGCACGATGGAGCGCCGCAGCAGCCAGCCAAACAGCGCCGACAGCGCCACCACCACCAGCACGGCCACGGCGCTGACCCATTGCGCACGGGACGCGTCGGCAATCATGCTGTCGCCCGCCTTCAGGGAGGACTGTTCGGACGCTGCAAGCAACTGGTCGATGGACCGCAGGTATTGGGTCAACGCGGCGGCGTGCTCCTGCAGCTCTTTCTGGCTGATGATCTTGGCTTCCAGGGCGTTTTGCACCAGTGCGTCCCGCAGCGCGGCATATTTCTGGCGTTCGGCCTGGGCCTGTGCCCACAGCGGCCTCGCGCTCTCGCTGGAAGCCGCCTTGGTCAGCGCTTCATCAATGCGCTTGCGCATGGCGTCTTCGGCGGCGATCTGATTGCGCATTTCGGCCACCAGGGGGAACACATCGGACGACAACGTGGCCCGCAATGCAATCTGGCCGATATAGACCGACTGGGTTTTCCAGTCGCGCACGGTGCGTTCGATGGGCAGTTGCTCCGTGGTCAGCAACGTGGCCTGACGGCTCGTGTCCTGCCCTGTGAGCCAGGTGGTGGCCCCCAGCAGCGCCACCGCAAAGCCCAGAATACCAAAGCTGGCCGCCAGTTTTTGTCCCACGCTCAGAGTCCGGCGGTGCCGCGCAGGTGCAGGGCTCTGAGCGGCAGCGTCTGGCACGGCACGGCTGAACTCCGCGTCGGCCGGTGCGGCGGAGAAGGCGGCGCCACCAGGCGCCCCGGATGTGGCGGGCAAATAGTTCATGAGCGTTCTCCTGTTTCATTTCCCGCACCGTGCGGGGGTCGAAGTCGGGGAGGTGACCAGCGCCGTGCACCGTGCGCCCCCAAAGGCTCAGAGCACACAACACCTGCCCCACCGGGGTCAGCGGGCCGTCACGTCAGGACGCGACACATTCGCCAAAGCCGCCACCGCCGGGGGTTGCGATCTCGAACACATCGCCGGGCTCCATCAGCGCCGCGCCAATGTGGCCCAGCTCCTCCACCTGGCCATTGGCACGCAGCACCCGGTTGGCACCAGGCCTGCCCGGCTGGCCGCCCGCCATGCCAAAGGCGGGGTTCAGTCGCCCGTTGGACAAGATGCTGGCCGTCATCGCCTCCAGGAAGCGCACGCGCCGCACGCC
>NZ_JADHVT010000212.1 GCF_016783915.1 Acidovorax sp. | reverse complement strand
CGACCTTGCACTCCAAATCTCAACCCATTCCTGGTAGTCAGGCTTCTCTTGTCGATGTGCTGGTCAAAGATGGGCAGATCGAGCTTATCCGCAAGCTTGGTTTGCCCTTGAAAGTGGGCTAAGTCAACTTTCTGTTTTAATGAATGAAGTAGGAATGCATATGGCAGGAAAAACCACTGGTGACAATGCAGCCAAAAATGATTTATCGACTCAGGCTGAGTCGGAGGCAGAGATATTCCTTTATTTGCCGATTTATCCTGTTGTGGTAACTCTTTGTATTGGCCTGCCTCTCGCTGTTCTTTCGCTTATGGGGTTTTATACCTATGGCTTAGCATTTGAGCCTTTGTTGTTTGCCTGTGCCTTTGTTGGGGGAGTATCCGCGATGATGCTTTATTTCAGCTATCTTGCTATTCGTAGTATTTTCTCCCCCCTTGGTGTGAAGGGGCTTGAGTTTGTGGATAATTTTAATTTCAACGAATCGGGTAAGACTGTACTGCGCTCAGTTGTTGAGAAGAAAATTCCCGTTCGCGAAATCGATTTAAGCATGGCGCTTCGCGCGCATTTTCGCCAGGAAAACGAAACCAAAGCGAAGGTACTCGACAACCTCCGCAAGAAAACGATGAGCCGTTTCACAAATGGCATTGATGAAGTGTGACGATGGTGAAGCGAGTTAAGGCTGAACGGGTCAAGGCATCAGATAAAAGGCGTTTGCTGGGGCTGACTGATGGTCAGATCGGGTTCGCAGTAGTGTTTGCTCTCTGGCTTTTGCTGGCCTGCGCATTCGCCGACCTTTCCCTTCTGACGGAGGGGGTCACGCGATAAGGGCACGCCTCTTCATGATTTGCGCGTGGATCACGGGTAGATCCATGTGTTCCTCATCAATGGGTTCAAGACTTGCAAAATAATTGCCATGGCAAGCTTTGTGCCGATAAAATACCTGCCATGGCAAAGAGAGCTGGTACCCCTGTCAATCCCGTTCCGGTGGATGTCCACAACGCACTGCAGAGCATGGCAGATCGCGCCACCGTGGCGCGCAAGGCGCGAGGCCTGACTCAGGCCGACCTGGCGCGTCTATCCAATGTGGGGCTCAGCACCATCTCTTCCATTGAGGCTGGGCACGATGGCGTCACGCTTGCAAGCTTGCTCAAGGTCCTCTCGGCACTGGACTTGCTGGAGCAGGCTGACCAGATTTTCTGCCTGGAAAAAGACCCGGCCATCGTTGAGTACGGGCGGGAGAGACTATCAAAATGGGGAGGAGGCCGAAGATGACTGGGCACCTTGCCAATCCAGGTTTTTGAGGAGCAACATGCTTGAGCTTTGGACGATTTACGACAGCCCGATAGATCTCCCCGGTAGATTCGTGGCCCGCAAATGGGTGCTGGACAAGCCGACGAGTGAACTTTTGCAGGACAAGACGCTTGAGGGGCTGCGTGCGAAGCTTCCGCCTGGCCTGCATTGCATGCCGCGCTCGCCAGGGGATGAGCCCCAAATCGTTGAGACCTGGGTGTGAATGGGGGCCTGATGACGGGAGAGCAGTTCGACACGATTGCCAGGATGATTCGGGCCCGTGAGCCCGCTCGCGCAGCTGCGCGTCTTGTCCTTGTGGATGGTTTGACGCAGGCTGACGCGGCCCGCGCCCACAAAATGGAACTCAATGCGCTGAGTAACGCGGTGCGCCGGTACCGCGAGTTTGACAGGTCGATTCGCGAGGCCTATGGGCTCTAAGGGGGGCTCTGACATGGCTACTCTGAACCTGTTCCCTGATCTGGATGAGCCACCAGTCAATCCCCGGCGTACGGGGCGTGGCAAGGTGTACGCCACGGCGGCCATTGGCTCTTCTGCTCCATTGCCAGCATCTGATGTAGATCCAATCGTGGTCGAGCGCACGCTCTTCAATGCTGATCGCACCCACCGGATGACTCTGTTTCGACATTGGGGGGACATTGACGACTACGCCTGCGGCATCTGCATGAATCCATCGGGTGCGGCCGAGGAGGTGGGCGACCCCACGGTGGATGGAATGTGTCGCCGCGCTCAGTTGCACTGGGGAGTCGGTGCCTACTACCAGCTCAACGTGATGTCGATTCGCGGGACCTATTCCGCTGACCTGGCCAAAACCGAGGTCGTGAATCTTCCAGAAAACGATGAATGGATTGCCCGCATCGCAGCCAAGGCGCGCTTTGTGGTGGTGGGCTGGGGCGTTCCAGGGCAGAAGTCGGGACGCGCTGAAGTCATCGAGAAGATCTTGCGTGAGGTGTGTGAGCCCTCCAAGGTCCTGTGTTTTGGGCTGAACAAGGACGCGTCCCCCATTCACCCGCTGTACCAGCGAACGGACGCGAAGCTGTTGCCGTTTTTTGCGCTGCGAGAGGCTAGGGGCTACGGTATCGCGAGGTCCTGAGGTGGGGCGACTGGGTTTGACATACACGTTATAACGTGTATATAATCAAAATAAGCAATCGCTGAATATAGGATTTAGTTATGTCCATGATCCATGAAGATCAAGTGCAGCAGGCTAAGGAAATTGTGACTGCACATAACCGAGCAACCCCAACTATGCTGGAGCGCTTAATGAAGGTCCACTACCAAACGGCGGTAACGATACTTGAAGAGCTTGAGAAGCTTGGCGTTGTGGGGCCCGAAATCGGCAAACTCGGTTTAAGAGCAGTTCTTTAAATGGTTCCGCTTGAACAACAAACCACCCCTGGCATTGAGTCTGGGGCATCTATCTGGTGGGTGACTTCGGCCAACTCACGGGAAGAGGGTGAGGTGACTGTTTTAAGCGTCGATGGACAGCGCGCACTGCTGAGCAATGGAGCGACTCTGGATCTGCAGACCATGAATGCCATTGCTGACCCGGTTCCTCGCGGCCGTTGCTACCGTACACGCGATGAGCACATGGCCTCGCTGCGGTTGCAGCAAGAGTGGGCAGATTTCGTGATGGACGTTCGGTCGGCAGCGCTCCCCAAGGCCCTCACCGTGGCTGACATCGGGGCAATACGGCAACTTCTGGGGATCGGCCCCAATCAGCGAGAGAGATGACGGGAATTCTCAAGGGACTGGCGGCATGGAACAAGTAGACATTGGCGACCTGGTGCAGGTGAGTTATGACCGTAAAACCGTCTGGGCGCATGCGCTCGATGGGTCCACGGTCGGGCGGTTTTCAAAGACCTTTGGCATTGATGCCCACACCACAGCCACCCAGCAGCTGCTAGGCGCTTCACAGTGTTTGCACTGCACGCATGAGCCCCCAACGCATGCGGACTGGTTGACGTTTTGCCGGTTGATGCAAGAGCACCACGGGATTGCTGTCGATGAAAACCTGATCCACTTTGAGCAGCAAGGCTCTACCCTGTAAAGACTCACCATCAAATGGCAATCTCAAAGACCAACTTGGCCGTCGTAGTGTGGGTTCTGCTTGTGGGCGTATTTGCGGCTCTGATGCTCACTGCCAATGCTTCGCCACCAAATACAACCATGAAGTCGCTGGGCACTGTGCTGCAAGTGAAGGACTGCCAAGGTGGGAAGCACTCGCACTCATGCAAGGTGATCACTACCTCTCACCAGTGGGTTACCGACCTGGGCAACTGGCCTGGCGAGATCCTTCAAAAAGGTGACCAACTGGCCATGAGAACCGACGACTGGGGCTCAAAAAGCGAGTCTTGGATGTGCCGCAACGGTTTTTGTAGAGCGGTAACTCTTTGCTGGCGCTGGATGCCATGCTGGGACAAGAATAAGTCGTCTTCGGGTATCAAGCCTTGATGATGGTCTGAAAACTCACGAGCCCCTGTTCATGCCCATCACCAAACGCCCTTGCTCAAACTGCCCTTTTCGCTGTGACGGCGAGGGCATACCGCTGGAGCCTGGACGGATCGAGGGAATCGTTTCCGACCTTCTGCGAGACGACCAGCAGACGTTCGTGTGCCACAAGACGTTGGACACCAGTCAGCGTATGACGTGCGCCGGGGCTATCGGCGTGATGTCCAAGCTAGGCCGACTGCCGGTGATCGCGCGGCTTGGGCTGGTCTACGGCGTCATCACGACTGCCGACATCGATGCGAGTGCTGCCATGGTCATTGATCCGACTACGTTGGATCTGGCCCAGGCGGATTTTGAAAAGGAATAGGGGGCTCTATGGTTTTCGAGAACATGCGCAAGGAACTGAGCGAACTGGTGAGCCTGGTCCGCATGAGCGAGCGCTATTGCACATCGGTGGCCACGCGCCCCGATCTGGCCACTGATGAATCCCACGCAACCGAGGTGAAACGCGAACAGCGCATCGCTGAGCTGTCGGCCAAGTACGGCATCACCTCCTAAAGGGTTCGACATGCAGTTCAAAGAGGTGAAGCTGATGCTCGGCAACTCAGGCGAGCCAAAGTCATTGATGTCTGCTTTGACCGCCGAAGAAGCGAAGCAGTTCTCCAAATGGTGCAATGACCAACCTCGCAGCGCTATAGGTGCCATTGACGCGATGAGTTGGCCCGGATGGGACGCGGTAAAGGCTCGGCGTGGACTGGAGCCGATGAAGGCAGCATTCGAGGCCAGGTATCAGAGAGACTGGGAAGACCCTGCGGGCGATGAAATGAAGGCCATCTGGGCTGATGCATGGGCTGCGGCCAAGGCGGTTCCTCCAGTCGAACCCTCGGGGGCTTGAGGATGAGTTGGCTCAAGAGAATTGCCCTCTGGTTTTCTCCGAGGGGGCGGTTCATCGCACAGCAGCAGGCTTTGGGGAAGACGCCTGAGGAAATCGATATCCAGCTCAGGCTACATGACGCCCGCCAGTGGCTGGATACAAGGCGGCGAGAACTCTACGAGCATGAAAATCCACCGCCGCAACTTCGCTTTGTGGATGTCCCACCTGGCGCGCTTGAAGACGATACTCCTCGCTCCGAGCTGGACATTTTTGGGCATCGGCGTGAAATGGAGGAGTACGAAGCTGGGTACCAAGCCGTGCTCGCCGATGAGCACGAGGAGCTACAACGGGAGCTGGATAAGCAAGAGGCCTCGCAGAAAAGTACCCCACAAAGGCCAGGATCGTGATGCCCCCCGCCGAATTTGCCGCCCGCGCGCTCAAGGCCTTGGATGCCATACCGCTGGAGGTACTGCATGGCATGCCGCTGGAGTGCGATGGCGCCTCTCAAGCCCTTTCCCAGATCCTGCTGCATGCCGGGATTGACCACGCAATCCACATTGGAAGCCTCACGGTGGATGGTTCAGGGCACATCCCTTTGCACTGGTGGGTGACGCTGCCCGCAGGTCAGTGCTGCGACATCCGGGCCCGCATGTGGCTTGGTGATGCACCGGGAGTCCCCCACGGCGTTTTTCTGCCCACCGCCGCCCAGCACTACCAGTCCAAGGCCATGCGTGCGCCAGTCAAGACAGCGGTGCTCTTCAGCATTCTCACTTCGCAGGACTTGGACGCCTTCGTTGCGTCCATCACCTCTGCCGATCCTGCCCATCCCCTTACCGCCGCGTGACGCTGGCAGTCCATCCGTCGAACACACCCCAACAACGTGCCCCTATGAACGCCCTGCAGCCCCTTGTTTACCCCGTGATCCATCACCTGGATGCACCCACCACTTTTTCCGAAATCCAAGTCGCACGAACATGCGGCGCGGACGGTGTATTCCTGATCTCGCATGACGGCGCGGACCTTGAATTGGTGGACGTTGCTCGGACCGCCATCCGGGAGAACGCGGGGTTCCCGATAGGGCTGAATCTGCTCTCCATGGGGTGCGTCCAAGCCGCCATGATGGCGCTGGAGGCGGGGTCGGACATGCTCTGGGCCGACGATATGGGTGTGGACTCGCAGGGGCTCACGGCTGCAGGCCAGGAAATGGCCACCATTGCCCGTGACCATCCCCGCCTGCAGCTCTTCGCCAGCGTTGCCTTCAAGTACCGCCCGCACGAGCCCAATCCGGTCGGAGCAGCTGCTCACGCCCGTGCCGCAGGATTCATCCCCACCACCAGCGGCGATGCTACCGGCCACGCACCGGACCCGCAGAAGATCTTTGCAATGGGGGAGGGCGGGGCTCTGGCCATCGCCAGCGGCATGACCCCAGAGAACGTGGCGACCTACGCGCCGGCACTGACGCACATCCTGGTGGCGACTGGTGTATCTCACACGGAGCATCACATCGACCCTGCAAAGTTGGCAGCGCTGATCGGATAGGCATCGGCGATGGATGCGCACTGTTCGACTACGGCCTGGGTATAGGCAAGGAGCTGGGGGCTCATTGTCTGCCCGACTGCAAGGA
>NZ_JADHVT010000211.1 GCF_016783915.1 Acidovorax sp. | reverse complement strand
CTTGATGGCCCGTCGATCCCCCTAGAATTCGCACGCCATGCACAACCCCCGCCATCCCCAAGTACTGCCTGTGCGAGATGGGGTGAGTCCCAGCTGCTTGGTGCTGCCCTCGCGCGGGCACGGCAGCATTCTGGATTTTTTGGCAGAGCGACTGTCGGCCGTGTCCCGTGAAGGGTGGCATGAGCGCATGAAGGCGGGTGTCGTGGTGGATGAACGCGGGCATGCCGTGCTGCCTGATCGGCCTTTCGAGGGGGGGCTGCGCCTGTACTACTATCGCAGCCTTCCGGCCGAGCCCGCCTTACCGTTCAGTGAAACGGTGGTGTACCAGGACGAGCACCTGGTGGTGGCGGATAAGCCGCACTTCATGCCGGTAACGCCCTCAGGCCGGTATCTGCACAACACCTTGCTGGTACGCCTCAAACGCCGGTTGGGGTTGCCTGAGCTTTCGCCACTGCACCGCATTGACCGTGATACCGCTGGGTTGGTGATGCTGTCAGTGCATCAGGCAACGCGCGGGGCGTATCAGGCGCTGTTCCGCGACCGCCAGATCATCAAGCGCTACGAGGCCGTTGCACCGTGGCGCGCCGACCTGAGCTTCCCGCGTGACCATCGCAGCCGGTTGGAGGAGAGTCCGCAGTTCTTTCGCATGCAGGAGGTGTCGGGTGAGCCCAATAGCTACACCCATATCCAAGTGCTAGAGGTCGCTGGCGACTGGGCTCGGTACCTGCTGTCGCCCGTCACTGGCAAGCGCCACCAGTTGCGAGTGCATATGGCAGCCCTGGGCCTGCCACTGCGCAACGACCCTTTCTATCCCATCGTCAACGACCCGCCCGAAGGCGACTACTCGCGGCCTCTGCAGCTGCTGGCGCGGTCTCTGGCGTTTGTGGATCCAGTTACCGGAGAGCACAGGGTTTTTGAAAGCAGGCAGGCGCTGAGCCTGCGTTGAACGCGCTGGGACCTCGACGCAGGCTTGCATGACGACTTCTGTGTTTGCAACAGCGAGTTGTTGCTGCGGGGAATTTCTGCAAGGGTTTTCCCTATCCCTGGAAAGGCCATTGCGCTGGCGTTGGTTTTGTTTTTGCGCGAGATCGGGTAACTTGATTCTACGTATGCATGTTGATGCATAAATTACCAAAAAGCACCAGATGATTCCCTCAAGCACCCGCCATTCCGTCGCCTTCAAGCTGTCTTTGACGGCTTTGCTCAGTCTGTTGGCGGTTTTGTTGGCCACGATGGGCATCGTCAGTACCCTGCTTTGGAAAGACTTCGGCCGCCTCGCGCGTGGTGATGCCATGCAATACGCCGCCCAGGTACGCACTTTGGTCCAGACTTTTGATGAAACGGCACAGGAGCAGGCCAAGCGCGACTTCACCCTGTTCAAGGCGAATTTCCCAGGTCAATTCACCGTGGCAGAGTCGCCTGGGGCCGATGGAAAGCCCGAGGCTGTGCTGTCGTTCCAAGGGGCCTCCGTCAACGGCGACTTTGAAGTGGTGGACCGATTCTCTAAGGACAGCACGGGTGCCGTGGCCACGATTTTCGCGCGCACTGGCGACGATTTCATTCGTGTGACCACGTCGCTCAAAAAGCAGGACGGCGAGCGCGCTTACAAGACCTTGCTGGACCGTAAGCACCCTGCCTATGCCCTCATGAATGAGGGCAAAACCTATATTGGCCGTGCCAGTCTGTTTGGCCGTGAGTACATGACCGTTTATGAGCCCATCCGTGATGGGACTCGCACCATTGGCATCCTGTTCATTGGCTCCGACATGGGTGCCATTCTGGGCAAGCTCGACACCGTGATGGCAGGACAAAAACTGTTTACCTCGGGTGCTGTGTATGCCGTCAATCTCTCATCGGGCCCCGCACGGGGCAGTGTTTTCGGGTTGCCCGGCGCTGGCAAGTCCCTGAAGTTGGATGACAAGGACGCCAACGCCAAGGCTTGGCTGGCGTCGTTGGCTGCGGTCCAGCCCTCTGGCGATCTGGAGTCCGATTGGTCGCCCCGTGGCAACGGCGAGAGCGATACCGCCACCCGCTACGTGGCGGTTGAGCACTATAAACCTTGGAGCTGGGCCATCGTTGCCGAGGCAACTTTGACAGAAATGATGAGTGAAGCGCGCGGCGTGCTCACCTGGCTTTGGCTGGGTGTGGCGGTGGCACTCGCGTTGCTCACTGTGGTGCTGTTGGTGGCTACGCGCAGGCTGGTGGGTGTCCCCGTGCAGCAGCTAAGTACGGCCCTTGGCTATCTGGCGCAGGGGGATCTCACGCACGCTGTGTCCGTTCGGTCGCGTGATGAAATCGGCTCTCTGGCCCAGGCCATGGAAGGTTTTCGCGTCCGGTTGGTGGAAAGTCTGGGCACGGTGCGTATCAGTGCCGACAGCGTATCTGCTGCCAGTACGGAGATTGCACAGGGCAACCAGGACCTATCGGGCCGTACCGAAAGTCAGGCCAGCGCGTTGGAGCAGACGGCGGCCAGCATGGAGCAACTGGGCGCCACCATACGCCACAACGCCGACAGCGCAGGCCAAGCCAACCAATTGGCCGTGGGAGCCAGCCGGGTTGCCCAGCAGGGTGGTGAGGTGGTGTCCAAAGTGGTCCGCACAATGCAGGACATCAACAACAGCAGCCAGAGGATTGCCGACATCATTGGCGTGATCGACGGCATTGCTTTTCAGACCAACATCCTGGCACTCAACGCGGCGGTCGAGGCGGCACGCGCGGGTGAACAAGGTCGCGGCTTCGCGGTGGTGGCCGCCGAGGTGCGCAATCTGGCCCAGCGCACGGCTGCTGAAGCCAAGGCCATCAAAGAGCTGATTGGTGCCAGCAGCGCCATGGTGCAACAGGGCTCGGTGCTGGCTGATCAGGCGGGCACCACGATGCAGGAAGTCGTCAGTTCTATCCAGCGCGTGGCCGACATGGTCTCTGAAATCAGCGCGGCCAGTAACGAGCAGACCGCCGGAGTTGGCCAGGTGGGTGAGGCTGTCACACAGCTCGACCAGACCACGCAGCAGAACGCGGCGCTGGTGGAGGAAATGGCCGCTGCTGCCAGCAGCCTGCGCACTCAGGCGCAGCAGATGGTGGAGGCCATTGCACGGTTCAACCTGGGCGGCGGCGAGGGGCTGCGCTGACCCCTGCGGTGGCTATGGGATCGTTGTCACCGACTCTGGTGTTGAGCGCCTGTTGTTCTCAGTAACGTGTCGGTTTGGAGGCTGATCACCGAAATGGAATGGGTTTGGCGGGCGACGGCGCTGCTTGTGGCAGCCGCGAGTTGAAAAAGCCGGCCAGTCCCCGTTGTACGTCGGGGTGAAGGCGCCACGCTGTCCAGCCCAGCCCCAAGCTTCGCAGGTACACGGTGACGTAGGCCTCTTCCAATGGGTATTCGATGGCGAGAGTGGGGTTGTCCTGCCGCATCACGGGAACTCCGTCGCCGTTGTCATCTTTGGGAGCTGTTGTGACTTCGGGCGTCATCTGAGAGCGCAACGTGGCCAGTTCTCGGATCAGATTTTCGATCTCGGGTGCCGTCAGGGTCTTGTTGATTGCCAGGGTGGCCTGTGTGCGGTCGTCGCTCAGTTGCATGGAGCTTTTCCTTCTTTCGCTGGGAGTGGTTAACCCTTTATTGTGCTGCTTTCGGCTGGGCGTTTGCTGACGATGCCAAAACTCCCAATCAGAACCATTGCCGGGGGGGCGGTCGGGAAGCGCGTTGGCGTGGCTACAATAGTGCTCACATTGGAACTCCTAAATGGCGTAAGCTGTGTAGCGGTTCCAATCGCCAGACTGAAATCCCGTTTTCCATCAACGGGTTACACAAGGCGGGTGTAGTTCAATGGTAGAACGGCAGCTTCCCAAGCTTCATACGAGGGTTCGATTCCCTTCACCCGCTCCAGCCCTCGTTGGCTGAGCTAAATCCCCCTCCGCTTCAACTGCCAGCACTGCGTCTACCGCGCGGATTGCCCGCTCTCGCTTGGCGGATTCCTGCAAGCGCTCGTTCCGCATATTCATAGCCGTTTTGCTTGGTTGGGCCGGGGGCCTGTCTCTTCTAAATTCTGTACATCGGGCGCCGTAAGCCCCGGCATTTCAGCAACACGGAAAGGAAGACGATGTTCAGCGCACCACAAACCACCACTTTTGCGCACTGAGTGCGCATATGGCTCCGTTCCTTGGCGATGGGCGGTGCCATGCTGGTCTGCAGCGCGGTAATTGCCGCCACCCCCATTCCCGCAGGCCCCCTGGTCACCACCGAATGGCTGGCGCAGAACTTGGACAACCCTCAGGTACGCATTGTGGAAGTGAGCGTGAGCCCGCGCCTGTACGAGCGGGGCTATGTGCCGGGGGCGGTCAACTTTTCGTGGCACCAGGATCTGAACGACCGGGTGCGGCGCGACATCGTGGGCAAGGAGGCGTTCGAAGCCTTGCTTTCAAAAGCCGGGGTCAAGCAGGACACCACGGTGGTGCTGTATGGCGACACCAACAATTGGTTTGCTGCCTGGGGTGCGTGGGTGTTTGACATCTATGGTGTCAAGAACGTGAAGCTGCTCGATGGCGGCCGCAAGAAGTGGGAGGCCGAGAACCAGCCGCTGAACAACCGCGTGCCCGAGCTTGCCGCCACCAGCTACAAGGTGACCAAGGTGAGCACCGACCTGCGCGCCCGCCTGTCTGACGCCCTGGCGGCGGCCGAGGGCAAGAGCAACGCGAAGCTGGTGGACATCCGCTCGGCCGACGAATACACGGGCAAGATTTTTGCGCCTGCCGGGGTGCCCGAGCTGAGTATTCGCGCAGGCCACATCCCCGGTGCGGCCAATGTGCCCTGGGGCCAGGCGGTGAGGGAGGACGGCACCTTCAGGTCGGCCGAAGACCTGAAAAAGCTTTACGCCAGCGCAGGCGTGGACGGCAGCAAACCCATCATCACCTACTGCCGCATTGGCGAGCGCTCCAGCCACACCTGGTTTGCACTGTCCAAGATCCTGGGCTACAGCGTGAAGAACTACGACGGCTCGTGGACGGAGTATGGCAACGCGGTGGGCGTGCCCATCACCAACCAGGCGGGCACCATCTGGGCCGCCAAGTGATGGGGTTTGCCGAAAGAACCTTTTGGGAAGAAGGTGCAATGCAAAACAAAGAGAGTTTCTGATTTTTGGTAGGGGGTCTCTTTTACAGCCCGCTTCGTGCGGGCTTTTTTATGCCGGGGGGGCATGGCGTTCAAGGTCAATTTTTCTCATGCAGGCGCCCTGGTGCTGGTGGTGGCGCTGGGGGTGGCGCTGGGGGTGGCTGCCCATGCAGTGCAGGCGCTGCCCGGCGGGCGCACGCTGGCGTTTGCGCTGGCCACGGGCTCGGTGCTGGGGCTGGTGCTGCAGCGCACGCGCTTCTGTTTTTATTGCCATGCGCGCGACTGGTTTGAAGATGGCAACCCGCGCGGGCTGCTGGCCATCGTGCTGGCGCTGGCCGTGGGGGTGGTGGGCTATACCGTGGTGCTGGGCAGTTGGCTGCCCGTGCCTCAGCCTGGCAAGCTGCCGCCCGACATGCACATTGGCCCAGTGAGTGGGGTGCTGGTGGCGGCGGGGCTGTCGTTTGGCGCGGGCATGGTGGTGTTGGGCTCGTGCATCAGCGCGCACTGGTACCGGCTGGCAGAGGGGTCCATGGTGTCCCCGTTTGCGCTGGTTGGATCGGCATTGGGCTTCGTCCTGGGTTTTAAGACCTGGAACCCCTTGTACAGCCTGGGCGTGGCGGATGCGCCCGTGATCTGGTTGCCTGCCCACCTGGGGTATGCCGGTGCCTTGCTGGTGCAACTGGGCTGGTTGGCCCTGTTGGCTGCCTAGCTGTGGCGTGGCTTTGCGCGGGAGTCCGCCATCGCTTCCGCGTCCGCGTCGGGTACCGTGCTTGCCGTGCCTGGACTGCGCGCTGTGTGGCGCAACCTGTGGACCGGGCGCTGGCGATACTGGCTTGGCGGGCTGGCCGTTGGGCTGATTGGCACGTTTGACATCGTGCGCATGCGCCCCCTGGGCGTGACGGCCACGCTGGGCAGTGCGGCACGCCAGTGGGCGCAGGGGCAGGGCTGGATTCCCGATCGGCTGGATCTGCTCGATGGCTTTGCGGGCTGAGCGACCGTGCCGCAGCCCACCTGGTTTACCCCCAATGCCTTGTTGTTGGTGGGCCTGGTGGTTGGGGCGTTGGTGGCCGCCCTGGCCAGCCGCCAGTTTGCGGCGCGCTGGCCCACGTGGCGCGATGCTGTGAGGGGGCTGTCGGGCGGTGTGTTGCTGGGCTGGGGGGCAATGACCGGGCTTGGCTGCACCATTGGCACGCTGCTGTCCGGCGGCA
>NZ_JADHVT010000009.1 GCF_016783915.1 Acidovorax sp. | reverse complement strand
GCAAGGCTACCTGCAGGACGGCACCACTAGCTACTGGAACCAGGCGTCCGAGCAGCTGTACGGCTACACGGCCGAAGAAGCCCTGGGCGGCAACCTGCTCAACCTCATCATCCCGCCGCCCATGCGCGACGGCGTGCGGGCACACATGCAGCACATGTTCGCCACCGGCGAGGTGATCCCGGCGGGCGAGCTGCAACTGCAGCGCAAGGACGGCACGCCGGTGCATGTGTTTTCCAGTCACGCCTACATCCAGGTGCCGGGGCACCCGCCCGAGATGTTCTGCATCGACATCGACATCTCGGGCCGCAAGGCCGCAGAGGACGAAGCGCGCTACCTGGCCTTCTACGACGCCCTCACGCAACTGCCCAACCGCCGCCTGCTGGTGGACCGGCTGCAGCAGGTGCTGGTCAACGGCGCCCGATCGGGCCTGACCACGGCCGTGCTGTTTGTGGACCTGGACAACTTCAAGACCTTGAACGACACCCGGGGCCACGAGGTGGGCGACCTGCTGCTCAAGGATGTCGCCCGGCGCCTGCGCAGTTGTGTGCGCGAGCAGGACACCGTGGCCCGATTGGGAGGTGACGAGTTTGTGGTGGTGCTGCAGAACCTGAGCAGCGACGCTCCCGAGGCTGCCGCACAGGCGCGCACGCTGGGCGAGCTGATCTTGGCGCAGCTGCGCCAGCCGTATGAACTGGCAGGGCACGAGCACCACTTCACAGGCAGCATTGGCGTGACGCTGCTCAACCACCAGCGCGACTCGGTGGACGAGGTGCTCAAACAGGCTGACATGGCCATGTACCGTGCCAAGGACGCCGGGCGCAACACGCTGCGCTTTTTTGACCCCGACATGCAGCAAGCCGTGAACCGCCGCGCCCTCCTGGAGACCGAGCTGCACAACGGCCTGCGGCGCGCGCAATTCCTGTTGCTGTACCAGCCGCAGGTGGACAGCCAGGGGCGCGTGACCGGCGCCGAGGCCCTGGTGCGCTGGCAGCACCCGGTCCAGGGCATGGTGCCGCCGTCGGAGTTCATCCCGCTGGCCGAAGAATCGGGCCTCATCCTGCCGCTGGGCCACTGGGTCATGGAAACCGCCCTGCGCCAGCAGGCCTGCTGGCAGCAAGACCCGCTGTTTGCACACCTGAGCCTGGCCATCAACGTGAGCGCACGCCAGTTTCTGCAAGACGACTTTGTGGCCCAGGTGCTGGCACTGGTGCGGCAGACTGGCGCCAACCCCGCACAGATCAAGCTGGAGCTGACCGAAAGCCTGCTGCTGGACAACGTGGACAGCGTGATCGCCACCATGAGCGCCCTCAAGGCCCATGGCCTGGGGTTTTCGCTGGATGACTTTGGCACGGGCTACTCGTCGCTCAGCTACCTCAAGCGCCTGCCGCTGGACCAGATCAAGATCGACCAGGGCTTTGTGCGCGACGTGCTGCTGGACGCAAGCGATGCCGCCATCGCCCGCTCCATCATTGCACTGGCTGGCAGCCTGGGCCTGTCCGTGATCGCCGAGGGGGTGGAGACCACCGCCCACCACCAGTTTCTGCTGGCCCATGGCTGCCGGGCCTTCCAGGGCTACCTGTTTGGCCGCCCGCTGACGCTGGAAGACTTTGAAAGCCAGGTGCGGCAGGGCATCTAGCGCGGGTTGATGCCGTCACCGCTCTGCCCATCGTGCAACGGGCAACGGGCAACGGGCAACGGGCGGCAAGCAGCAAGCAACAGGGGAAAAGGCAGGATTCAAGTGCTGGGTCCAGGACGTCGATATCTCTTGGTGGAAACCGTGGAGGTGTCTCATGAATGTTGCAGCGGGCACCGGTCTGACCAGATCTGTACACATGTGCCGACTGCGGCGTGACCGCTCAGGACGGCTTTGAACAATCACCACCACGCCATTTGCAGCAGGCAACCGATGGTCAATGCCAGATCGGCGCGGATGGTCAGTTTGACGCTGGCGCCAACAGCCGGTGGGTCAAGCGCCACTGATCTCGGGGCATGGGTTCGCTCGGCTGTCTGAAAGGGTAAACAGTCCTTGCGGATGGCGAAGTGAATAAGCTATCGTGTAAACAACCGGCCGCCGGGTGGAGAGCATGGCAGCGGCGAAGAGCCTGGTGCGTGGCATATGCAGTGGCCGAGCCCGGCAAAACCGATCAAGATGGAGTTCAGACATCCATGCGTCCTTCGCTGCTGCTGGTTGACGACGACCCGACGCTGATTCATCTGATGGGTCGGCTACTGGGTGATCTGGGGCGCATACGCTTTGCCACCAGCGGCGAGGCCGCGCTGCGGCAGGCGCATGCGGAGCGCCCCGACCTGATCCTGCTGGACGCCGAGATGCCCGGCATGAACGGCTTTGACACCTGCGTCGCGCTCAAGGCCGCACCGGACTTGAGCGACGTGCCAGTGATCTTCGTGACATCACACACCGACCTCGATCATGAAATGCTGGGCTTCAGCGTGGGCGCTGCCGACTTCATCCACAAGCCTGTGAGCGAACACATCCTGCGCGCGCGTGTTACCGCCCACTCGCGTCTCAAGCAGCTGTCTGATGAATTGCGCCGCATGGCCAACACCGATGCGCTGACCGAGCTGCCCAACCGCCGCGCGTTCGACGCGGCGTTGGCGCGGGAATGGGCGTGCTCGCTGCGGGACACACAGCCGCTGTGCTGCCTCATGGTGGATGTCGACCACTTCAAGGCCTATAACGAGCGTTACGGCCATCCGGCCGGCGACACGTGCTTGAATGACGTCGCGCAGGCGCTCCGTGGAGCCTTATTGCGCCCAACGGAGATGGTAGCCCGGTACAGCGGCGAAAAGTTCGCCGTGCTGCTGCCCAACACCACCCGGGACGGTGGCTGTCTCGTAGCTGAGCGCCTGCTCCAGGCCGTACTCGAGCTTCACTTGCCCCATGAGGGGGGAGTCGCAGACGGCATTGTCTCGGTCCGCATTGGTGTTGCCTCTTCGGAAGAATCGTGGGAGCAGCAAGGCAACGCAGCCGCTGGGGAGCCAGACAGCGCCGACCTGATGCGACGCGCCGACCGTGCGCTGTACCTTGCCAAACAGCATGGCAGGGCCAGGGCACGGACGATCGAACCGCCGCCGGAGTCCGTCTCACCGCAATCAGGCGAACGCCTGCACGCGACTCTCGATTCCCCGGCGCGCCATTCATGAAGATATCGGACAGAGACCTCCGCGTTGGATTGTTCTGCCAGCCTGCATGCATGCATGCATGCAGGCGGGCTTGGCCGCGGTCTATTGCGGCCACTTAGTAGAGTCCGGCCTGCGCGGCATCGTTGTGCCCCAGAGCGGGCTTCCCACACTGGCGCAGGTCAAGCGCTATACGAGAACGAGAAGCAGCCAGGTCGACAAGAAATTCTCCAGCGCCTGCGCCTTTGGCGTAATCTAGTGCGTAGTGCCAGTCGATGTGTCGGCGTTCACGGACACTGTGCGGGTCGATGGTGATCCGCCGACGGTGATACGTCAGGCGCGGCAGACTCGGCAGACGGCGGCGTGCCTCTACAGGCAGGTCCGAACAGGTGCAGTTTTAAGGCCACTGCGGCGCGGGCCGGGCGCAGGAGCCCGACCATAAACGTTCACAAGGAGCAGAGGCTTTGCGAACTTCAAATCGACTGAGTCAGGGAAGAGGACCGCACAGGTTCTGGTTTGCGGTGTGCTGGGTGGGACTGACGCTGTTCGCCGGTGCCAGCCGGGCTGCGACGCTGACGCTGGCAGTGGCCAACATCCCCTACTCGGCCCCGGTGCTCATTGCTGAGGCCGAGGGATACTTCGCGGCCGAGGGCCTGGCCCTGAACATCAAGCACTACCCGGTCGGGCGGATCTGCCTGGAAGCGCTGCTGGCCGGCGAGGCGCACTTCGCCACCGTGGCCGACACGCCCATCATGCTGGCCGGCTTCACCCGGCGCGACTTCGGCATCCTGGCCACCACCACCGTGTCAGGGCGCGAGAACCAGATCGTGGTGCGCACCGACCGCAGCATCACTCAACCCACCGACCTGCAGGGCAAGCGGCTGGGAGTCCTCCCAGGCACCAGCAGCCACTACTTTGCCGACACCTTCATGCTCTTCCACGGGGTGAAGCTCGACAACGTGACGGAGCAGCCCCTGGAGCCCAAGGACCCTGTCGGCCCCCTCGCGCGTGGCGAGGTGGATGCAGCGGCGCTGTTCAGCACCCATGTCACGGAGGCGCTGCATCGGCTGGGGCCGCAGGCCAGGGTGATGCCCGGCCCTGCGTTCTTCAGCGTTACCTTCAACATTGTCAGCCGCCCAGCCAGCCAGGGTGTCAGCGACGATGATGCCATCAAGCTGCTGCGGGCCGTGCAGCGCGCCACGGTCCTGCTGCAGCGCGAACCCGAGCGCGCCCGTGCCATCGTGGCCAAGGCGCTCAAGGTTTCTGTGGAGGACCTGTCAAAGACCTGGGACGGCTTCGAGTTCAGGTTGCAGCTGTCGCAGTCACTGATCACCACGCTGG
This sequence comes from Acidovorax sp., assembly GCF_016783915.1. Taxonomy (GTDB): domain Bacteria; phylum Pseudomonadota; class Gammaproteobacteria; order Burkholderiales; family Burkholderiaceae_C; genus Acidovorax. Next base: position 59,315 of record NZ_JADHVT010000009.1, on the reverse strand, counting down.
AGGCCGAGGCCCGCTGGGCGCTGCGCAGACGGCTGGTGCCGGCGGGCGAGGTACCCGACTACCTGGACCTGGTGCGCACCGAACCGCTGAAGAAGCTCGCCCCACGCGCGGTGAACCTTATCAAGTGAGCCGAGCTTGCAAGTCCGCCGTCTGATGTTGTGGGGCATGACACTGGCCTTCGTGCTGGTGGTCATGCATCAAGTCGCCGCCGAGTTGCTGGAACGGCAGCACGAACGCATCGATACCGTGCAGCTGGAAGTCGGCAGGGTCTCGCGCGACGCTGCCGGTCTGCTGGTTCTGACGCAGGACTATCTGCTGCACGGACATGCACGGGCGCGGCGGCAGTGGCATGCCGTGCACACCGAGCTGACCCAGACCCTGCACGTACTCGACGTGCCCCGTATTGGGCCTTAAGGACGACATCGACGATTTGGTGGGCGTGAGCGAAGGCCTGCCGCCCCTCTTTGCTGCACTTGAATCGTCGGCCGGAGCGGGCGCCGCCGATTCCGATGGCGGGCGGCGACAGATGCTGTCCGACCACCTGGTGGCTGAAACGCGCCGCATCAGCGACGGGGCCTTCGACCTGGCGGGCCGACTGATCGAAATGCGTAGCCAACAACAGCGCCGGCTGCGCATCGCGACGTTGGTCGCGAATGCTTCGCTGGCCGCGCTGCTGTCAGGTTTGGTGGCCGTGGTGATGCGGCGCGTCCTGCGGCCGATGCGCACGCTGCAAGACACAGCGCGCCGCATTGAGGCCGGCGATCTGCAGGCCCGCAGCGCCTACCTGGCGCGGGATGAGTTCGGCTCGCTTTCTCAAAGCTTCGACGCCATGATCCAGTCCCTGCAGGACCGCCAGGCGGCGCTGGAAGCCACCCGCCGAGACCTTCGCACCGTGCTCGACGCTGTGCCCTCGATGATCGGCTACTGGGACCGAAACCTCGACAACCGCGTCGCCAATCAGGCCTACCACACTTGGTTCGGTGTCGATCCAGGCACCCTACCCGGGCGCAATATGCGCGACCTGCTGGGCCCGGCGCTGTTCGAGGCCAACCGCCCGTTCGTCGAGGCCGCGCTGCGCGGTGAGAAGCAGACCTTCGAGCGCTCTATTCCGCGTCCAAACGGGCAGGGTCTGCGCCACTCGCTGGCCCATTACCTGCCCGACCACCAGGGTGACGAGGTAAAGGGCTTCTACGTCATCGTTCATGACGTCACCGAGCTGAACGAGGGCCGCCTGCAACTGGCAGCCGCACTGCGCGAGAACGAGGCCTTGCTGGTGGCGATCCAGAATTACGCCATCTTCTCCGAAATGGGCCCGGACGGTCGCTTCATCACGGTCAACGACAACGTCTGCCAGCTCACCGGGTTCTCGCGTGAGGAGCTGCTCGGGCAGACCTACGCCGTGCACCAGCCCCAGCTCGGATCGGGCGACTTCAACAGCGAGATCTGGCCTGCGTTGCGCGCCGGCCGGGCCTGGCAAGGTGAGATCGGTGGCGTCGCAAAGAATGGCAGCGTGTACTGGACCTACGCGGTGATGGTGCCCGTGAAGGACGCAGACGGCTCGATTCGGAAGTACGTGTCGATCCGCACCGACATCACGGCGCAGAAGCACCTCGCGCAGGAAGTCCAGCGCAGCAACGAGCGCTTCGAGCTGGCAGCCGGCGCCGCAGGCATCGGCGTGTGGGACTACGACGTTGTCGCCCGTACCCTGGTCTGGGATGACCAGATGTATGCGTTGTACGGGCGCCATCGCTCGGGCGGGCGCGAGCCCTACACGCTGTGGAGCGACAGCGTTCACCCCGAAGACAGGGCCAGCAGCGAGAAGGCACTGCAGGACGCCATCGACGGGCGTGCCGACTTCGAGCTCCAGTTCCGCGTGATTCGTCTCGACGGTGAGGAGAGATATCTGAAGGCCATGGCCCGTGTCGTGCGGGACGCCGACGGTCGACCGCTGCGCATGATCGGCGTCAACTTCGACGTGACCGAAAGGCTGCGAGCCGAAGCCGCGCTGCAGGCCAATGAAAGCCTGCTGCGGAGCGTCGGCGGCATGGCTCTGGTGGGCGGCTGGCGTGTTGACCTTCGGGCTGGCCAGTTGCACTGGAGCGAGCAGACGCGCGCCATCCACGAAGTGCCGGCCGACTTCGAGCCGACGCTGGACACAGCCATCAACTTCTACGCGCCTGAGAGCCGCCCGGTGATCACCGATGCCGTGAACCGGGCGATCGCCAGCGGCCAAGGCTGGGACCTGGAGTTGCGCCTGATCACCTATACCGGACGAACGGTTTGGGTACGGTCAATGGGCGAGGTGGAATTGGACGCCCACAGCAAGCCGGTGCAACTGGTCGGGGCCTTTCAGGACATCAGCGAGCAACGCCGAACAGACGACCTGCTGCGCGCGGCAACGGCTGCGGCTGAGGCCGCCAGCGAAGCCAAGAGTGCCTTCCTGGCCAACATGAGTCACGAGATCCGCACGCCGCTGAACGCGGTGATTGGGCTGGCACACCTGCTACAGCGCACGCTGCTGAGCACCGAGCAGGCGCCCTATGTTCAGAACATCCTGCTGTCGGGCAAGGCGCTGCTGGGCATCGTCAACGATGTGCTGGACCTGTCCAAGATCGAGGCTGGCGAGATGGGACTGGAGCGCACGACCTTCAGCCTGCGCGACGTGAGCTCGTCCCTGCAGGCGGTCTTCGAGGAGCATGCCCGCAACAAGGGCCTGGCCCTGGCAGTGACCCCTGATGCCACGCTGCCGGATGCCTTGCTGGGCGACCCCACACGGCTGCGCCAGATCCTGGTCAACCTGTTGGGCAATGCGATCAAATTCACCGCACACGGTCAGGTCGCACTGAGCGTCCAGGCGCTGGTGGCGCCGGTCGGCCAGTGCCGCTTACGCTTTGAGGTGCGAGACACCGGCGTGGGCATCGCCGCGGATGTGCTACCCAGGCTTTTCGCTCCCTTCTCGCAAGCCGATGCGTCCACCACGCGACGCTTTGGCGGCACGGGGCTGGGCCTGTCGATCACCAAGCACCTGGTCGAGTTGATGGGCGGACAGATAGGCGTGCACAGCACGCCGGGCCAGGGCAGCTGTTTCTGGGTGGAGTTGCCTTTCGAGTTGGGCGACGCCGCTGAGTTCGCGAGTGCAGCGCAAGTTGGTATCGACGGCCCGCGCCTTCAGGGAGTGCGCGTGCTGCTGGTGGACGACAGCGACATCAACCTGCAGGTCGCTGGGCGTTTGCTGGAGCTCGAAGGCGCTCTGGTGCAGCCCGCACGCGACGGCGCCGAGGCGTTGCGCTGGGTGGAGGAGCGCGCTGACTTCGATATCGTACTGATGGACGTGCAGATGCCCGTCATGGACGGGCTGGAGGCGACGCGCCGCATCCGCGCCTTGCCCGAGCGTGCCGGGCTACCCGTCGTGGCGCTGACCGCGGGCAATACCGACAGCGAACACCGCCGCGCACGCGAAGCTGGGATGCAGGACATCCTGTCCAAGCCTATTGACCCGGAGCTGCTGGTGCAGGGCGTGCGACGGCTGATCGGCCGCGCGCCCGTCGGCCCCGTAGTCGCCCAGGTGGCGAGCGACTCCCAGGGCTGGCCGCAGATCAAGGGCATCGATGCCGAGGATTCAAGCCGGCGCCTGGCGGGCGACGTGAAGCTGTTGCGCAGCATGCTGCAACGCATGCTCGCGCTGTGCGAGGAATGCCTGGACGCACCGGCAACGGCGCCCGAGCAGCGCCAGGCAATGGCGGCACTGATGCACAAGCTCAAGGGCAGCGCGGCCACGCTGGGGGCCAAGGAGATCGCCGCTCTGGCGGGGCAGGTGGAGGTAGCCTGCCGTCAGGATCAGACCGAAGCGGTAGCGCCCCTGCTCGCCCGGCTCGCCGAGGCAACCGAGCAAGTGCGGGCTGCCTCGGCCGACTGGCTGCGGGTGCCGGCGGAGCCGCTACTGATGAAAGCTGGCGCGCCGCCGCTAGACCCACAGCGCGTTGTCGAACTCATGCGTGCGCTGCAGGATGCCAACCTGAGCGGGCTGGACTTGTTCGAGAAGCTGGCGCCTTTGCTGCGGCCCTTGTTCGACGCACTGACCTTTCAGCGCCTCCAAGGACATGTGGAGAACCTCGAGTTCGACCAGGCTGTTTCTATTCTCAGTGGCGGCATTGGCGGTTTGGATTTGGTAGGTCCTACCAAAGCAAAATAGGTCCCTATTGCGCCAATCACCGTGTAGGGCGATGACCGGGGGTGCCCACTTGAGTTCATGGGATGACAGGGGTTGAACAAATGACGACCCATGGCGCCTAGGATTTTGCGGGACAGAAGCTGTTGAATTTCTAAACGCACCTGTTGTGCACCATGCAGACCGATCAAGGCGCTGGCGCTGCTAGCGCGGGTTGTTGATTTGCATGCAACCGCAACCCACCATTTCCATCTCGATCTGACCCACCCTGGTTCGTGAGCTGGATGCTCACGTGGTGGATAAGTTCTTGGCTTTCTTCTACCTCTTGGGGGTCTGTGGTGGTTGCGGTGCAGATACCTTCTTGAACCGGACGCTGTCATTGCCGATTGCCGGAATATGGAAGTGAATCAAATAGTTACGCGACATTGCCGTACCCAATAAATTCAAAACCCGGGTGGAATCGACACACATGTCGATATGCGCTGGGTGTTGTACTGCCGAACTCGAGAAATCAACGACTTGGAACAACACGGGGGGCCTACCTTTGTACTTTTTATTCCTTCAGTGTTGCACTTTCCCGGGCGTTTCTCACTGAGTCTTGTATTTTTTCCAGCCGGGCTGCTTGGCGCGCCATCAGCTCAGGATCTTTCTACTCAGGGCCGCACTTAAACGCTTGACGCAAAGAACAGCGTTTTGGCCAAGCGGCGGCTACAGGCTGAAAGCAGTCGCTTATCCCGTCGTCGGCAGAAGTCTTCTCATGAAGAGAGCAGCATTGATCTTCGAGTCAGCACGAGTCTCTCAGAGCAAGATCTGACAGGGGCGACTAGGTTAAAGAAGAATCCGCCCGCGCTCTGTGCGGGATATATGGGGTGCCTGGGGGCGTTTTGCATCAATCGTCATCCCCGCATTGGCGGCTAAGCGCTGGTCGCTGTCCACGGGCTTGTGGCGGTTGGGCGATGGATGCCTTACAAGGCAGTCGCCCCGGCCCTGGTCGCCATCTCTGTCAAGCGGTTGATGGGCTCGGGACGGTGCTCTAGGTATCCCTGCGCGTAGTCCACCCCCATCTCCTTCAGGCGCTCCAGCACTTCTGGGCTTTCAACAAATTCAGCCACTGTTTCCAATCCCATCAGTCTCGCGACATCGGCGAAGCAGCGAACCGCCGCTTCGTCCAGGGGATTGCTGAGGAGAGTTCGAATGAACTGCCCGTCGATCTTGAGGTAGTCAACGGGCAGGGCTTTGAGATACCCGAACGACGATGCGCCAGCACCGAAGTCGTCAAGCGCGACTTTCACTCCAGCTGAACGAACATGGCCGATGAAGATTGCCGCGTCCGCAAGGTTAGTGACAGCTGCCGTTTCGGTGATTTCGAGGCAAAGCCTGGAACATGCCGTTGCACCTGATGCAGAAAATAATTCGAGTGCCCATGCATGAAAGGCCCTGTCGCCCACGGACTGGCCCGAGAGGTTGACGCTGAGGCTGTCGATGGCCTCGGGCTCCTCCAAGCCTTGCAGCCACCGGACCGCGTTTTGTAGAACCCAGCGGTCAATGCGCGACGCCAGATGAAAGCGTTCGGCTGCAGGAAGGAACACTCCGGGCTGCACCAACGATCCATCATCGTTTCTCAGGCGCAGCAAAACCTCGGCGTGAATGCCCGGTGGTTGTTTTTTTAGGCAATGGATGCGCTGCGCAAACAGCACAAAGCAATCGTTGTCCAGCGCGTGCTGAATCCGGGTTGTCCACTGCATTTCATGATTTCTTTCGCGCATGGTGACGTCAGTCTCAAACCAGGCGTGGACGCGATTTCTACCCGCCTCTTTGGCTGCATAGCACGATGCATCGGCGGCCTGTTGTACAACGGATGCATTGGCCCACCGCTTGTCCAGCGGAACGAGGCCAATGCTGGTACCGATGCGGAAACGTCTCTCCCCATGAACGAACCGAAAATCATTCATGCGATCGCAGATCTTCTGGGCAACCCGACTAGCCTGCTCCATGGTGCAGTTTTCAAGAATGATGGCAAATTCGTCACCCCCCAGGCGTGCAAGGGTGTCGCGCGCTCGGATCGATTCCGCCAGCAGCTTGCTGACCTGCTGCAACAACTGATCACCGATGGCGTGACCGCACGCGTCATTCACCACTTTGAACTGGTCCAGATCAATGTAAAACAGCGCATGGCTGCTGTCGTTTTCCTCAGCATGGCGCAGCGTTCTGAGCAATCGCGACTCGAATTCCGCGCGGTTCACAAGACCTGTCAGCGAATCGTGCGTGGCCCGATATGTCATCTCGCCACTGAGCCTACGCTGCTCACTGACATCATGGAAGACGAGAACGACGCCTAGCATTTCGCCCTGTGGGCCGCGTATCGGCGCCGCAGAGTCCTGGATTCCGTATTCAGTGCCGTCTCGCGCTATGAGCATGGTTTTGGGTGCCAGGCCTACCGTCCTGCCTTCGGCCAGGCACGCTGCAACCGGGTCTGGTGCGAGCTCGCGCGTTTCTTCATTGATGATGTGAAATACCTGCGGCAAGGGGCGTCCGATCGACTCCGAAGACAGCCACCCAGTCATTCGCTCGGCCACCGGATTGAGCCAGCTGACCAGCCCATCGGCATTCGTGGTGATGACGGCGTCTCCAATCGACTGGAGTGTGACCCTCATCAGTTCATGCTGCTGCGCCAGTTCGGCGCTGAGCCGCAGCATGGCATCGTCACGGCGTTTTCTCTCTGAAATGTCGATGTGGATACCGAACACCCACTCGGGCCTGCCGTCGGCTGTGCGTGTGATGAGACGCCCTCGGTCTTCGACCCAAATCCAGGAGCCGTCCCGATGGCGCAAGCGCAGTTCGGACACGTAGGCATCGCTGCGCCCTGCGAAATGCTCTCGCAGCAGCTGCTGAGTCTGGGGCAGTTCGTCCGGGTGGGCGATATCCGCGCGGTACTGATTCGTTATGACCCCCAGTTCTTCGATGGTCCAGCCGATGATCTCCGCCCAGCGAGGGTTGACGATCACCTCGCCGGTTCGGACGTTCCATTCCCAGGTGCCTGCATTGGTACCCTCTATCAGATTGCGCAAACGCTCATGCTCCCTCTGGAGCTCGCGTTCTGCGCGCCTGCGAAGCGTCACATCCTCGAAGACGGCCAGACTGCGCGCTGGCTGGCCTTGTGCGTCTCGCTCCAGAATTGCTGAGAGCAGCACGTCGATGATTTCTCCGCTGCTCGTGATCATTTGGTAGGGCACTGCGTCACATCGGCCCGTCGCGAAAAAGCCCGGAAGTACTTCCTCTTTGGCGCGTCTACGGGATTCTTCGGTGAGGAAGTCTGAAGACAGTCTGCCAATGACGTTGTCCCGACGGTATCCAAGGCAAGCAAGCCACGCATCGCTCACGTGCAGAAGTCGGCCTTGGGCATCAATCGAGTGCAGCATGGCAGGCGTGGTCTCGTACATCGCCTGCAGCCGACCCTGCGCAACCACTAGTGCCAGCTCTTGCTCTCGCCGCTGCGTGGTTTCCTGAATCGTACCGCGCAGGCCACCGATGCTCCCTGACGCCTCGCGCACAGCTTCGCCGCGCGCCTCCACCCAGCCTGGGCGGCCATCGGGTCGCCAGTAGCGCAGATCCAGGATGTAGTCCTCGCCAGTGCGCAGCGCATTGAGTACCCGCTCAGCGAGCTTGGCGTAGTCTTCCTGCTGGTATATGCGAGATTGCTCTTCAAAACTGGGGGCTGGAGCCTGCGGGTCGCAGCCGAGAATCGAGTACATCTGTGGGGACCAAGTGACCACATCTCCCTCGACTTGCCAGCTCCAGCTGCCCGTTTGGCCGAGCCTCTGGGCTTCTTCCAGTGCCAACTGCGTTGTCTTGAGTGCCGTAACGTCACTGACATTGACGAAGAAGCCAAGTACCTCGCTGCCTGCGATATCGGGGACGTAGTGCGCCAGGACGTGGCGGCGACTTCCATCTACATTGGTCACTGCACGTTCGAAATTCTGTTCGTGTCCCGCGAGCGCCGCATGGGCGTATTCCTCGTTCCATTCAACGATGCGTTCGCCCAGCAGCTCTTCGCGTGACATGCCGATCAACTCGTGCGGGTGCCTGCCGAACCATTGCGCGTAGGCATGGTTGGCGAAGCGGCAGCGAAGATCCTTGCCCCAGTAAGCCACCATGCTTGGGATCGCGTCAGTGATGGCGCGAATAAAGCGCTGGCTTTCGCCGAGCGCCAGGCCCGCCGACTCTGCCAGGTTGCGCTGTTCAATGAGTTCAGCCTCGAAGCGGTGGCGCTCGTGCGTGGAAACAAGGCTCCAAAAATAGGCGGGAGCACCCTGGTATTCCCCCCGGCGACTATTGAGCAGCACAGGCACGCGGTTTGTGTCGCAACCGCTGACTTGAAGATGGATTTCGCTGACCTGCCCGTCCCGAAGCAAGGTGGGCCAGATATGGGTCTGCAAGAAGATTCTGCTGGCTGGCGGCAGCAGTTCATCGAACAACGCCCCGATGCGATCCTTTCGTGCCCCTCCTGCAAGCGCGAGAAGTGCCGCGTTGACGTCCAGAAGGCGACCCGCTTCGTTCGTGACGACCACCGCGCAGGGCAATTGGTCCAGAAGACTCATGGAAGCGGCCTGCGATTGCTTCAGGCGACGACGCAAGCGTGATCAAGGTAGTCACGCATGGCATTGATCACGAGGGCTGGGTTGCTCATATGCGCGCAATGGCCGGCAACGTCGAGCACTTGCAGTGTGCTGTCCGGCAGATGTGCATGCAGATACTCCCCGACGGAAAGGGGTGCCAAAGTATCGCTGCGGTGTTGCAATAGCAGTGATGGCCGCGAGACTTTGGCAAGGTCAGCCCGGTTGTCCGCGAAGAATGTGGCCCTGGCGAACACCTTTGCAACTACCGGGTCCGTCGAACAAAAACTGTTTGTCAGCGTGCTGGTGACGTCGCCGGCTCCTGCATTCCCCGCAACCACCGGCGCCAGGTAGTTGGCCCATCCCATGTAGTTCTGATCCACCAGCGCCAGCAGACCTTCCAGGTCGTCACGCTCGAAGCCCCCCGCGTAGCCGGGCGGGTCATTCAGAAAGCATGGAGACGGGCCCAGCAAAATCAGCCGGTCAAACAGCGAAGGCCGCTCGATGGATGCGAGCATGCCGATGCTGCAGCTGACGGAATGGCCTACAAAGGTCACCCCCTCGCTGAGGCCAAGGGCATCGCACACTTCCAGGACATCCAGCGCGTAGCCCCGAAGATCGGCATACCGCAGCCGGTCAAACGCCGCGCGGTCCGAGCCGCCGCTGCCCACATAGTCGAACAGCACTTGGCGGTGCGTAGCTCTGAACGCAGGTGTCATCAAGCCCCACATATCTTGATTGCACCCAAAGCCGTGCGCGTACATGAGCACAGGGCCTTCATCGCCCAGAACTTTGACATTGTTTCGCTTCAAAACGCTGCTCATGACGCATCTCCTCGGGTTGATACGGTATCAGGGCAAACAGGTTCCTGCCATTTCGCAGGTTGCCATGAACTATAGCGACGCAGGTGCTGCTTGACCGGGTGAGATGGGCGGTGACGCGGCCAAACCCCGCGTTTGACAATAGTTTGCAGTTCGGCTGTAAATCCGGGTGCAACGCCGTCTCACTGGTGTGAGACGGGCAAGATCGTGGTGTCCTGGCTATTTGTGATGGCCGGTAACTCGGGTGCGATCCAGCACTTGGCAGGCATGAAGGACTCCAAAGTGATCGTAGCGATCAACAAGGCCCCAGAGGCGCCGATCTTCAGCACAGCCGACTATGAGTTGGACGCTGATCTGTTCTCCGTTGAGCCAGAACTGGCCGCGCCGCTCCGGTATAGCCCAGTGCATCTGCTGGTAACAGCCCCAAGGTATCGCAGGCAATGCCATTTCTATCGGACCAGCGTCGGGCAAAGGCCGCTGTGCGCCTCATAGCGTCAGTTCGTCAATCCGATATCGGTGGTGGCAATTGCTACAAAACTGCCTTTGGCTGAGGCGAAGCCACAGGCAGCAGTGTGCCGATGGACACCTGGCCCCGGTCCCCTCCAGCTGCCTGCTTCAAAGACCTACGGAGGGTTGCGCGACACCGCTACATAGCAGCAGCTCAACTTCTCCCTCAGGTCTGGTTGGGCATCGGGGTTGGACAAGCCTGTAGTTCCATCGCATGCGACCTGGTTTTGCCGACAGGAGTCGGGCCAACGTTCCAGATCGTCATCTAGAGCCATCCACTGCCGGGGCTTTTAGCGCTGAGCGTCTTCTTGAGCCTGCACCCCCCGGGGGGGGCGGAACATGGACAGGTTCCAAGGATCCACGCCATGCACACGCCTGTGGTACGTACCCGCAAATAAACCGGGCACGCAAAGAGGCAGAAAGGCGTTTGAGGGGCGCGCTGTACCCGGGACGGATGCACCAGGTGCTACTCAGTACCATGGTGACTGCTAGGTGGGTGGGAGCAACGACTCCAGGATAGGGACCTATTCGACCAGGGAACGTCCTGCAGCCTCACTAGGGCATCATGCAGATGCCTTTGCGGGGATGACCTCACCTACGCGACCGATTGGAGGGGCGCCGCTGCTCCCAGTTCTTAGGCCCACATTGATAGGGGCGAATATCTCACCAACTTCTTCCTACTGATCAGGCAGAAATAGTTAGCACACACTTGCAAACAATGTGCTTTTAACTGCTGGCTAAGCCGCATTGCGACCCAACCAACGCACGACCCGCTGCTCAAAGGGGTGGGGCCAGATTCCTGAAATCCGCCGAAAAACAGGCACGGAAGATTGATGAAACGTCATCAAGAACAATTTTCCCTTTAAAAATCAAATAGTTACGCGATTTTTTCGCACCCAAAAAATACAAAACTCAATGAGAAAAATACAAAACTCGAGTGGAATCGACAACAAATATTGTCAAACAGTGTCCATGGGCAACCTGACGGGAACTCCGGGCTTAGCACTCAGTCAGAGAGAGTGCTAATATCATGGCTTAGAGGAAAGGATTCCCGGAATGAACATTCAATCTGGAACCGCGACGATGTCTCTGGCGCCCGCCAACCCTTGGGCGCTAGTGCCCCCCCTGGGCAATCTGGACGCCTACATTTCGGCCGTCAACCGCCTGCCTCTGCTCACGCACGAAGAAGAGCAGACCTACGCACGCCAGCTCAAGGAAAACAACGATCTGGACGCCGCCGGCCGGCTGGTGATGTCGCACCTGCGCCTCGTGGTTTCGATTGCACGCCAGTACCTGGGCTACGGACTGCCCCATGGCGACCTGATCCAGGAAGGCAATGTGGGCCTGATGAAGGCCGTCAAGCGCTTCGACCCCGATCAGGGCGTGCGCCTGGTGAGCTACGCCATGCACTGGATCAAGGCCGAGATCCACGAATACATCCTGAAGAACTGGCGCATGGTCAAGGTAGCGACCACCAAAGCGCAGCGCAAGCTGTTCTTCAACCTGCGCTCCATGAAGCAGGGCTTCAAGGCAGACGCCTCGGCCGCTGATGCCGCCACGCACCGCGACACCCTGTCTGACCATGAGATCGACGCCGTGGCCGCGCAGCTCAACGTGAAGCGCGAAGAAGTCATCGAAATGGAAACCCGCATGGCGGGCGGCGATGTGCTGCTGGACCCAGCTCCGTCCGACGATGGAGAGCAGGCATTTGGACCCATCGCCTACCTGGCAGATGCGTCGCACGAACCCACAGCCATGATCGAGTCGCGCCAGCGAGACACCTTGGCCACCGACGGCATTGCCAACGCGCTCGCCAGCTTGGACGACCGGAGCCGCCGCATCGTGGAAGAGCGCTGGCTCAAGGTCAACGACGACGGTAGTGGCGGAATGACGTTGCACGACCTGGCGGCTGTCTACGGCGTGAGCGCTGAGCGCATTCGCCAGATTGAGGTGGCTGCCATGAAGAAGATGAAGAAGGCGCTGGCCGAATACGCCTGAGCGCATTAGACGGCGGGGTTAATATCCCCGGCTGCAGAAGTTGCCTCGCGGGGCCCCAGTTCTGGGGCCCCGTGTCGTTTGGGCCCCGAATATTTCTCAAGGAGATTGCTCCCTATGCCATCACGTTCCGCCTTTCCTGGCCGTGTTTCCCGCCGTGCTTCGCTGCTGATTGCGCTGGCTGCTGCATCCCCCTGGGCGCTGGCGCAGAACGCCGGCAAGCCCGCCACAGCGCCGGCGCCGCTGGCTTGGCCCACCAAGCCCCTGAAGATCATCGTGGGCTTCCCGGCCGGCTCTTCCCCCGACCTGACGGCACGCACGTTCTCGGAACCCCTATCCAAGGCTTTGGGCCAGCCCGTCATTGTGGACAACAAGGTAGGTGCGGGCGGCAACATCGGTGCCGACGCAGTGGCCAAGGCCCGTGACGATCACACCATCGGGCTGATGATCAACGGCAACATGACAATTGCCAAACTGCTGAACCCGGCCGTGCCGTATGACCCGATCAAGGATCTGGCACCACTCAGCCTGATCGGCACCTCGCCGCTGATCCTGACCGCACCCGTCAACCAGCCCGGCGTGGCCGCCAACAGCAGCGCCCGCGACTTCTTCGTGGCTGCACGCAATGGTGGCGACAAATGGAGCTATGGCACGCCTGGCGTGGGCACAGTGGGCCACATTGGCACCGAGCTACTCAAGGCGCGCAGCAACATCAACCCCGTGCATGTGCCCTACCCTGGCTATCCGCAGGTGGCCAACGCGATGCTGGGCGGCCAGCTGCAGATGGCGCTGCTGCCCCCGGCGTTGGCACAAGCCCAGGTGCGTGCGGGCAAGCTGCGCGCGATCGGCGTGACCTCCTCCGGGCGCAGCCCGCTGGCACCCGAGGTGCCGAGCCTGGCCGAGGCAGGCATCAGCAACTTCAACCTGGAGATCTGGAACGCCTTCGCAGCACCCGCCACCATGCCCAAGCCTGTCCAGGCCAAGCTGGCCGCACTGATCAGCGAGATAGCGCGCAGCGAGGAGGTGCGCAGCAAGCTGTTCCAGCAAGGATGGCAGACAGTGGGCTCATCGCCCGAAGGTTTGGCCAACCGGATCAAGGCCGACACCAACCTGCTGGGCGGCGTGATTGCGATGCGCGGCATCAAGGCCGAATAAGCCCCAAGGGCGCTGGATTATGCGGGGGCTGCACGGCGCCCCGCATAGCGGCGGCCTGTTACAGGCCCCGGGTCGCCAGTGGGCTGGGCTAGCCCCCGGCCTCTGCCAACAACACCTTCACATCGGCGGCCAGGGCCTGAGCACCACTGCCGTAGCGGTTGTACACCCGCAGGCGCCCTGCGGGGTCGTACACATAGCTGCCTGCCGAGTGGTCCATGGTGTAGCTCGTGGGCGTCTTGCCATCGACCTTCTTGTAGTAGATCTTGAAGTCCTTGGCGACGGCAGCCAGCTGCTCCGGCGTGCCGTACAGCGCCAAAAAACTCGGATCGAAGTTGCCCATGTAGGCCTTTAGCACCTCGGGCGTATCTCGCTCCGGGTCTACCGTCACAAAAATGCCCTGCAGTCGGTCGCCGTCCTTGCCCAGCATCTGCTTGACCTCGGCCAGCTCCTGCATCGACGTGGGGCATACGTCGGGGCATTGGGTGTAGCCGAAGAACACCACCACCACCTTGCCTGCAAAGTCCTTGATGTGGCGCGGCTGGCCGTTGTGGTCGGTCAGCGGAATGTCGCGGGCATATTCGGCGCCGGTCACATCCACCCCCCGAAACTCGGCCTTTTTCTCGGAACATGCGCCCAGGAGGCCTGTAGCGCATAAAGATATTGCACTAGCAGCTATCAATTTAAGAGCGTTTCGTTTCTGCATGGAGATCACAGCACATAGTGGTCCACCAGCAGTGCAGCAAACAGCACGCTCAGGTGGATGAGGGAAAAGCGGAAGGTCTTGCGGGCCAGGGCGTCCGAATAGTTGCGCCACAAGGCGAACGCGTACCCACAAAAACCCAGGCTCAACAGAATGGCCGCAGCCAGATAGATCCAGGAACTCATGCCGTAAATGAACGGCATCATGCACCCGGCCAGCAGGATCAGTGTGTATAGAAAGACCTGCAACCGCGTGAACTCATTGCCATGCGTGACGGGCAGCATAGGCAAGCCGGACTTGCGGTAGTCCTCCACCCGGTACAGGGCCAGCGCCCAGAAGTGCGGTGGGGTCCACAAAAAGATGATGAGGAAGAGGATGAGCGCCTCGGGCCCCACGTCGTTGGTCATGGCTGCCCAGCCCAGTACCGGTGGCATGGCCCCGGAGGCGCCGCCAATCACGATATTCTGGGGTGTCAGGGGCTTGAGGATCACGGTGTAGACCACCGCGTAACCCACAAAGGTCGCAAACGTCAGCCACATGGTCAGCGGGTTGATCCACACATACAGCAGCGCGGAGCCTGCGGCACACAGCACGGCCGAGAACAGCAGGGTTTGCGCGTTGGACAGCTCACCCTTGGCCGTGGGGCGCCAGGCGGTACGCTTCATCTTGGCGTCGATGCCTTGCTCGACGATGCAGTTGAACGCGGCGGCAGCCCCCGCCACCAGCCACACGCCCAGGCTGGCCAGGGCCATGTGGCCCAGTTGCGCAGCGTTGGGCAGACCGGGCACGGCCAGCACCATGCCGATCAGCGCACAAAAGACGATGAGCTGAACCACGCGGGGCTTGGTCAGCGCATAAAACTGCTGAAACCGCGAAGGCGGCGCAGCAACAGCGGAGGGGGCAACACTCATGCAGATACTCTCGATGCGCCCGTGGGCGCGGAAAACTCTCGGGGCGCGGGTGCCACGCGGCTGGACACCAAGGCCCAGGTCAACACCACCACCAGGGCTGCAGCCCCACCGGTGTGCAATACCGCTGCAACCAGAGGCCAGTCCAGCACCACGTTGGACAAGCCCGTCACCAGTTGCAGCAAAGCCAGCCCGGCGAGCCAACGCGCCTGCGCGGGCAATACGCCACTGCGGTGAAAACGCCAGGCCACCAGGCCCAGCGCCAACAGCACCACGTAGGCCATCAGGCGGTGCACATAGTGAATGGCAGTGAGCGCAGCAAAGCTGATGTGACTGCCATCTTGCAACATGCCCAGCCTGCGCCAGATTTGAAACCCTTGCGCGAAGTCCATGGTGGGCCACCAACTGCCCTGGCACATGGGGAAGGTGGTGCACGCCAACACCGCGTAATTGGTGCTGACCCAGCCGCCCAGTACGACCTGAAGGGCCAGCAGCAGCCCGGTCCCCACCAGCCCCCAGCGCAGCGCGGGTGAAACGCCCACCGGTATGCGCCCCTGGGCACTGTGGGTATGGCGTACTGCCTGCACACACAACAGGGCCAGCAGCACCAGGCCACCGATCAGGTGCAGGGTGACGATGGCGGGAAAGAGCTTCATGGTCACCGTGAGTGCACCAAACGCACCCTGCAGACACACCCACAACAAGGTCACCGTGGGCCACCAGGGGCTGAGCGGTGGCTCTTGTCCGCCATCGCGCCGGGCACGGCGTTGTTGCACCCAGGAGGCTATGGTCAGCACAATGATCAAGACCCCCACGCCCGTGGCGAGATAGCGGTGGATCATCTCGATCCAGGCCTTCCCATGGGTCACCGGGCCGGTGGGCATGGCCTCCTGGGCGGCCGCGATTTCCGCACGGGCACCCACTGGACTGGCACTGCCGTAGCAGCCGGGCCAATCGGGGCAGCCCAGCCCCGAGTCGGTCAGGCGCGTGAAGGCGCCGAAAAGCACCAGATCAAACGTGAGGAACAGCGTCAGCACGGTGAGCGCCTGCAGGCGCCGCATGGGCGAACTGCGGCGGTTACGCACCCACACCCAGGTGAGCGGCCCTAGCGCAATCACCAGGCCCAGCAGCATCAGCTCCAATACCGGTGCGAGGTCGTACAGCGGTTGCATATCGGTCATGGCTTGCCCGGACGCCCCGGCTCATCCCACGACGACGAAGCGCGCAGCAGTCGTTCCACGTCACGTTTGGCCCTGGCGGCGCCGCTGGTGTCCATGGCGGCCGGAAAGCGCATCATCCAGTTGCCCATCGGGTCCACCACGTAAAGATGATCCGCCAGCTGCTGGCCTGGGGCGGGCTCCAGCCAGGCCTTGAGCGCATCAGGGTCCACCCGCAACACGGTCGCTTGTTGCAGGGCAGGCGCCAGGGCGGCTGGTGGCTGGGCGTTGTCGTTGATCAGCCAGATCCAGTCCATACGGTCTTTTTCCTTCCCCAAGCTCTCGCGCAACTGGCGCTGCAGATACAAATGCTTCTGGCAGGCCGGGCCGCAGTCGCCCCCTGCCACGCTCACCAGCAACCACTGGCCCTTGAGGGACTCCAACCGGGCGGCCCCGCCACCGAGCGTGGAGGCGGTGAGCGCTGGCAACGTACGCTGGGGGTTGATCAGCTCGCCGTAATTGCGCCGTCCCTCGGGACGGATCACGTAGTAAGTGAAGTACGAGGCGACCACCGGCGCAGCGCAGATCAGCAGCACGCCGAGCATCTTCCAGCGCCCATGGCGCGCACGTTGCGCGTTGACGACCGCGTCCCCCGCCTCGGGCAGGGTGTGCACGGTCAGCCCCAGCGGGTGCTCCGCACGGGCACCTGCCTGGGAATCAGGCGGCAGGCTGGCTGCGCGGGCGAATGAACCGTCGGACGATTTGGAACCAGACATAAAGAAGTGCTATCAGGCCACAGAGCCCGAACCATTGAAATGCGTAACCATAGTGTTTTTCGACGCCTGCGCCGACCACAGGCCAGTCGCGCTGCAGGCCATCGCCCGCGTCGCCCACTGTGCCTGTCTGCAACACCGTAAGGGGGGCGAACGCCAGACCGGTTTCGGTGCGGAACGCTGCCAAGTCAAGATTTTGCCGGATGCGAGAAGACCCCTGTAGGCTATCGCCCCCCTGGAACTCGTACAGCCGGGAAGGCGCGAGGGCCACCCGGCCTTGTATGCGCACTTCGGCGTCAGCCGTCGTGTTCACCAACGGCAACTGCGAGCGGTCCTGAAAATTGCGTGCCACCCATCCACGCTGCACCAGCACCACCCCAGCGCCCGCCCCAGAGAGCTGCAGCGGAGTCAGCACAAAGAAGCCAGGACGCCCCTGCATCTGCCGGTTGTCCAGATACACCGTGTGTTCGGGCAACCAGCGCCCCTGCAGCGCCACAGCGCGGTGTACCAAGGCCTGTTGCGCCTCAGGCGTTGCGCTGGCAGGCTCTGTCAGCGTTCGCCCATCGATGGCTGGCAGAGTGGCACGGGCATCCAGCATCGCCTGTAGCGACTCCTTCTGGGCAGCACGCGACAGTTGCCAGCGCCCCAATGAGGCCGTGACCAGCATGCCCACCACAGCAGCCAGGGTAATCAGCCAAAAACGCAGGTCCACAGAACGGCGAAGGGGGGTCACAGGATAATGCGCTCCATGAAATACCTCGTAGTGCTGGCGTTCGTCGCCATTTTGGCCAGCCTGGCATCGGCCCTGTTCTTCATGATGCGCAATGGGCGCGACGACAAGAGCAAGGGCAACCACATGGCCAAGGCGCTGGCGGTGCGTGTCGGGCTGTCCATCGTGCTGTTTCTGTGCATTCTGGTGGCCTGGCAGCTGGGATATATCCAGCCCACCGGCCTGCCCGCCACCCGTTGAACTGAGGGCTTGGTCCGCAGCCTGGGAGGCTTGGGCCCATCACAGGCCACCACTGGCCAGCACGCACAGAGGGTGGAACAAAAAAAGCGCCGCGAGGCGCTTTTTTTGATGGCGTCCGGGCCTGACTTACATCCAGTAGACCAGCACGTACAGACCCAGCCACACCACGTCCACAAAGTGCCAGTACCAGGCGGCACCTTCGAAGCCAAAGTGCTTGTCAGCCGTGAAGTGACCCTTTTGCAGGCGCAGCGTGATCACCAGCAGCATCAACATGCCCAGGAACACGTGGAAGCCGTGGAACCCGGTGAGCATGAAGAACGTGGAACCGAACACACCCGAGCTGAGCTTGAGGTTCAGGTCGGTGTACAGGTGGTAATACTCGTAGCCCTGCACCAGCAGGAACACGAAGCCCAGCAGCACCGTGGCCCACATGAAGCCAATGGTCTTGCCACGGTGGTTTTCACGCAGAGCGTGATGGGCGATGGTCAGCGTCACGCCCGAGGTCAGCAGAAGAGCGGTGTTGATGGTGGGCAACCAGAAGGGGCCCACGGTCTGGAAGGGCTCGATGATGCCCGCAGGCGAAGCGGTGACACCAGCCGCCATGCTGGGCCACACTGCCTTGAAATCGGGCCACAGCAGCGCATTGTCCAGGCTGCCCAGCGCAGGCACCGAGTGCGAGCGCGCCCACCACAGGGCTGTGAAGAACGCGCCAAAGAACATCACCTCAGAGAAGATGAACCAGCTCATGCTCCAGCGGTACGACAGATCGATCTTGTGACCATACAGGCCTCCTTCGCTCTCACGCACTGCGTCGCCAAACCATTGGTACAGCGTGAACAGCCACCAGACCAGCCCCACGGCCAGGGAATATTTGCCCCAGTCATGGCCATTGATCCATTGGCCTGCGCCCAGGATCACAAAGAACAGACCGGCCGCGGCCATCACCGGGTGGCGGGACTCGGCGGGCACATAGTAGTACGGGGTTCCGCCGTGGGTTGATGCACTCATTTCAGCTCCTGATTCTCAAAATCTTTGTTTTCAGTATTTGTTCGCACGAACCAGCCAACACACACTCACACAATCCAGTTCACCAGCCCGATCAGACCAATGACGAGCAAGAAAACCGCGAACAATCCCACCACGATGATGTGAATCGGATTGAGCTTTTCGACATCTTGCTGGTACTCGCTGCCTTTGCGCAAGCCAATCAGCGACCATGCCACTGCACGCACCGTGCGCAGCAACGATACCTTGCGGTGCAGGGGCTTGACGTATGCCGACGGCTCCAGTGGCGCACTCATGACCCGGACCCTTGCAAACCTGCAGAGCCGGGCGCGGGCAACACGACCGCCGCCGTCGATTCGGGCGCTGCCGGTGTCTTGCCGCCCACCTCGAAAAAGGTGTACGACAGCGTGATGGTGGTGACGTCTTTGGACAATTTCGGATCGATCACGAACGCCACGGGCCAGGCTTTCTTTTCACCAGGCTCCAGCGTGTACTGGTTGAAGCAAAAACATTCCAGCTTGTTGAAGTGCGCTGCGGCCTGGCGGGGTGCGTAACTAGGGATGGCCTGGGCGGCCATGCGGCGGTTTTGTACGTTCTGAAACTCGTACATCACCGTCGTCAATTCCCCCGGATGCACCTGCACGGAACGCTGCGCTGGCTTGAAGTCCCACGGACCGCGCGAGTTCGCGTCAAACTCCACCGTGATGGTGCGCGACTTGTCCACCTGCGTGTTGGCGGGCACCCGCACGTCCTTGCCTGCCACGCCGTTGCCTGGCACCTGCCGCTCGGACAACGACAGGATGTTGATGCCCGTCATTTCGCAGATGTGCTTGTAGATCGGGATCAGCACGTAGCCAAAGGCAAACATGCCAGCCGCAATCACGACCAGCTTGCCGACCATCTTGGCGTTTTCGCGGTGCAGGCTCATGGTGTTGGCCGGTGGCTTCAGCTGGACAGCAACACCACCTTGACCATGAACCCGACAAAGAACACCACCGCCACGGACGCCAGGATCAGCGCCAGCCGCAGGTTGCTCTTTTTTTGCTCGGTGGTCATGGACATGGTGTTCAGCCAATCACGCGGGTTGCGGTAGCGTCCAGCTTGGGAGGATTCTCAAACGTGTGGAAAGGCGCAGGGGATGGGACTTCCCACTCCAGGCCTTCGGCGCCATCCCATGGCTTGGCCGTGGCCTTTGCACCCTTGCCACGCATGGCAGGGATGATGACTGCCACAAAGAAATACACCTGCGCCAGACCGAAACCAAACGCACCCACCGACGCGATGGCGTTGAAGTCGGCGAACTGCATGGGGTAGTCGGCATAGCGACGTGGCATACCTGCCAGGCCCAGGAAGTGCATCGGGAAGAAGGTGATGTTGAAGAAGATCAGCGACGACCAGAAGTGAATCTGACCACGCGTTTCGGAATACATCACCCCCGTCCACTTGGGCAGCCAGTAGTACACGCCTGCAAACATGGAGAACAGCGAACCGGCCACCAACACGTAGTGGAAGTGGGCCACCACGTAGTAGGTGTCTTGCAGCTGGATATCGATGGGGGCCATGGCCAGGATCAGGCCGGTGAAACCACCCATGGTGAACACGAAGATGAAACCCACGGCAAACAGCATGGGGGTTTCAAACGTCATGGAGCCGCGCCACATGGTGGCAATCCAGTTGAAGATCTTCACGGCCGTAGGCACGGAGATCAGCATGGTGGCATACATGAAGAACAGCTGGCCGGTCACGGGCATGCCGGTCGTGAACATGTGGTGGGCCCACACAATGAACGACAGGATGGCGATGGACGAGGTGGCATACACCATGGAGGCATAGCCAAACAGCTTCTTGCGGCTGAACGCGGGCACGATCTGGCTGATGATGCCGAAGGCCGGCAAGATCATGATGTACACCTCAGGGTGGCCGAAGAACCAGAAAATGTGCTGGTACATCACTGGGTCACCGCCGCCGGCGGGGTTGAAGAAGCTGGTACCGAAGTGGCGGTCCGTCAGCGTCATGGTGATCGCGCCAGCCAGCACAGGCATCACGGCGATGAGCAGGTAGGCAGTGATCAGCCAGGTCCAGGCGAACATCGGCATCTTCATCAAAGTCATGCCGGGAGCGCGCATGTTGAGGATGGTCACGATGATGTTGATCGAGCCCATGATGGACGAGGCACCCAGGATGTGCATCGCGAAGATGCCCGCATCCATGGAAGGGCCCATCTGCAGCGTCAGCGGTGCATACAGCGTCCAGCCTGCAGCGGGAGCACCGCCAGGCATGAAGAACGAACTGACCAGCATGAGTGCCGCAGGAATCATCAACCAGAAGCTGAAGTTGTTCATGCGTGCAAAGGCCATGTCGGATGCGCCAATTTGCAGAGGGATCATCCAGTTCGCAAAACCCACGAAGGCCGGCATGATCGCGCCGAACACCATGATCAGGCCGTGCATGGTAGTGAGCTGGTTGAACAGCTCGGGGTTCACCAATTGCAGGCCGGGCTGGAACAGCTCGGCACGGATCAGCAGGGCCAGGATGCCGCCGACCATCAGCATGGTGAACGAGAACAACAGGTACAGCGTACCGATGTCTTTGTGGTTGGTGGCAAACACCCAGCGGCGCCAGCCGGTGGGGCCATGGTGGTCGTGGCCGTCGTGTGCGTGGTCGCCAGCGTGCCCGTGGTTGTCGAGTACTGCGCTCATGGTGAATTCCTCAATACGATGGGGCGATGATTACTTGCCACGCTGGGCCACAACTTCAGCTGGCTGCACCAGCTGGCCGGTCTTGTTGGACCAGTTGTTCTTGGTATAAGTGACCACGGCGGCGATGTCGGTGTCGCTCAGCTGCGCCCATGCAGGCATGGCGCCATTGTTCTGGCCCTTGAGCAGCACCTGAATCTGCTTGGCATGGTCGGCATCGAGCACTACGGCAGCGCCGTCAAGTGCCTTGATCGGGCCAGCGCCCTTGCCGTTGGCCTGATGGCAGGCTGCGCAGTTGGCAGCGTACACCTTCTCGCCGCGCTTGAGGATGTCGTCCAGCGCCCACACCTTGGTGGGGTCGTCCAGCTTGGCGGCAGCCTTCTTCTTTTGGTCGGCCACCCAGGCGGTGTAGTCCTCAGCGGAGACAACCTTCACATGAATGGGCATGTAGGCGTGTTCCTTGCCGCACAGCTCAGCGCACTGGCCATAATAGTCACCGATTTTTTCAGCACGGAACCAGGTGTCACGCACGAAGCCGGGGATCGCATCCTGCTTGATACCGAAGGCAGGCACCATGAAGGCGTGGATCACGTCGTTGGCCGTGGTGATGATGCGGATCTTCTTGTTGACCGGCACCACCATGGGGTTGTCCACCTTGAGCAGGTAGTTGGCGGGAGCGTCCTTGACGTTGCCGCTGTCGGACATCACGCGATGACTGCTGTCCAGCGTGGAGATGAACGCCAGGCCTTCGCCTTCGCCCGTGATGTAGTCATAGCCCCACTTCCACTGGTAACCCGTGGTCTTGATCGTGAGGTCGGCGTTGGTGGTGTCCTTCTGGGCCACCAGCACCTTGGTGGCAGGCAGGGCCATGAGGATCACGATGATGAACGGAACAATGGTCCAGACCACTTCCACCGTCACCGACTCGTGGAAGTTGGCAGCCTTCGCGCCCTTGGAGCGGCGATGCTTCCAGATCGAATAGAACATCACAGAGAACACTGCAACAAAGATCACCGTGCAGATGATCAACATCATCCAGTGCAGAAAATGTTGCTCTTCTGCGATCTTGGTGACGGGCGGCGCCAGGTTGAGCTGGTTGACTGCAGGGCCGCCAGGCAGGTCCTGAACGGCATGGGCTGCGGAGCCCACCCATGCACCGGCAATCAGCAGCAGAGAAGCCAGCTTGTTGGAAATGCTCTTCATAGTTCTCACTTACTTCTAAGCCTCAATTTAACCAATCCCTTTCGCGCGCCTGCGTGGGGTCAGGCAGCGCGCAAGGCCATGCGGATCTCCGATGCCAGGGCCGGTCGAAGCTCGGGCCGCACATAGCGCCCCACTTCCACCGAACGGCCCTGCGCAGACAGCGTGATCAGCGAATGGTCTCCCGTCTTGGGCTCTACGCGAACCCGGCTCCGGTCAAACTCCGCGCGCTCCAGCCTGCCTGCTGTCTCCAGCTCCACCACAAGGCGTGAGCCCTGCAATGAAATCCTCTCGCCATCCGCCGCATGGCGACCGTACATGGCGAATGCAATCCCTACTGCCACGATTTCAAGCCATGCGAAGGGCATCACCAGGTGGGCGCCGAGCATCCAGAAGAATGTCGCGATTCCCAGGGACACCACACACAGCGACAAATACATCCAGCCCAATTGCGTCGGCGTGACCGAACAATTGCGAACCAGACGCCAGTCGATGCGCTGACCCGACACCGTGGCAAAACGAAAAACCAAGCCCGTCACCGTGAGTGCTCACAAGACTGCCGACTGCAGCACGCGTTGCGCCTTGGGCACAACAGGCACAGCCAGCCAAATTGCGCGGGAAGATGCCCGAAATCTCAATAACCAAGAATTGTAGCGTGCCTTGTTCCAAGTCATTGACACGCCGTTACAGGTTAGCTCTCCGTGCCGCCCTTACGCAACATGGCGCGCATTTCCTGCAGCGACACCGCACTGCTGGAACTGACGCGCACCCGGGGTGCTGGCTTGAAGGCATGGCCATAGATGATTTCAAAAGTCAGTGCCAACTGACCATCTTGACCCGGATCGGCCAGACGCTCGGACAGCACTTGGTAGAGCTTGTCGCGCCAGCGCCGTCCGCGCAATGAGGGAAAGCGATCAGGGTGCAAATTGACGCCCAGCTCGCGCAGCTCTTGAACCAGCCGCTCGGGTGTGGCAAACGTGAGCGTGATGCGCTCCATGTCCATCACCGGCTCTGCAAACCCTGCGTGTACCAGCATGTCACCCCAGTCATGCATGTCGGTAAAGGCATGACCTGCAGGTGGCCAGCCCATGGCGGCATACACGCCATGCAGTTCGCGCAGCGTGTCCGGTCCGAGACACGAGAACATCAGATAGCCATCCACCGCCAGAGCCCGGTGCCAACGGCCGATCAGGGCTTGCGGATCAGCCGCCATGTGCAGCGCCATGTTGGACCACAACATGTTCACGCCAGCATCGGCCGGTGGGCCAACCTGCAGGGCCCCAGCGCCCCAGCGGGCTGGGCTCCACCACGGTTTGGCCAGTGCCTGCCGCGCAACGGGTTCGCAATGGGCGCTGGTCTCGTACACCTGACAACGCGCATGTGGGTAGCGAGCACTCACCAGGGCATGCGCCTGCAGGCCGCCACGTACGGGGTCCCAATGGCACCAGAAGGCTGGGGCTTGGCGAATCCACTGCAGTCGGTCCTCCATGCGGCGCGCCACTTCTTCATGCAGCCAAGGGGACGTGGCCGGGGCCGCAGCATGCCAGCGGGCAGCAGCAACAGGATCAATGGTGGGGGGACGCTCGGAGGACATGGGCGGGGCAGAAGGACGCGCGAGTATATTGATTCATGGTTTTTTTGGGTTTGCCAGGGATTTCACGCCATCTCCACGCCTGGGCGGACAAAGTGCCCAGCCAGTGCGCCGTGTGCCACGCCTGGCCGTCGCAGCGCATCTGCAACGCCTGCGCGGCGCGGTTCGCCCAGCCCGCCACGCGTTGTCAGCGCTGCGCCCTGCGAGTGCCCGCAGGGGTCGCTGTCTGCGGCACCTGCCTGCAGAACCCACCCAGCTTCGATGCCTGCATTGCCGCCGTGGACTATGCCTACCCCTGGGCCAATGCGCTGGCGCAGTTCAAGTTTCGCGGAGACCCCGGATGGGCCAGAGCATTGGCCACGCTCATGCGCAGCACGCCGTGGATGGAGCCGGCGTTGGAGACAGCCGACCGCGTGCTGGCAGTGCCCCTATCCACCGAGCGCTTGCGCGAGCGGGGCTTCAACCAGTCGGCCTTGCTGGCCAGGCAACTGGCTGGCGCCAAGGCCGACCACCAGACCCTGCTGCGCCTGCACGCCACCGAGGCACAAAGCGGCCTGCCGAGGGCTGAGCGGCTGCGCAACCTGCGCGGCGCCTTTGCCCTCGAACCCGCCCGCGCTACCGCCCTGCGCGGCCAGCGGGTGGTGCTGATCGACGATGTGATGACCACAGGCGCCACACTGCACGCGGCCACACAGGCGCTGCGCGAGGCCGGCGTTGCGCATGTCACGGCCGCCGTGCTGGCGCGCACGGGGTTGGACTGAAAAGCCCAAACAGGTACACCAACAGGTAGCTAGGAAGTACCAAAGGGATACTTTTTATTACGAGCGGTTGCTCAACTCACAGGTCCAACGATGACAATGGCGAGCATGTTCCATATCGTCCTCGTCGAACCCGAGATCCCGCCCAACACGGGCAATGTGATTCGCCTGGCGGCCAACACGGGGTGCACGCTGCACCTGATCGAGCCCCTGGGGTTCTCGATGGAAGACCGCCAGATGCGGCGTGCAGGGCTGGATTACCACGAGTACGCCAGCGTGCAGGTCCATGCGGGCTGGACCGCGTTTCTGCGGGATACCCAACCGGACCCCACCCGCATGTTTGCGATGACCACCCACGGCTCGCAGCCCGTGCATTCCACTTGCTTCCTGCCCGGCGACTGGATGGTGTTTGGCGCTGAAACGCGGGGGCTCCCCCCTGAGCTGCGCGAGAGCTTTCCACCCGCCCAGCGCCTGCGCCTGCCCATGGTGCCGGGTCAGCGCAGCCTCAATCTGTCCAACGCCGTGGCGGTGACCGTCTTCGAGGCCTGGCGCCAGAACAGCTTTGCGATGCCCGACGGGCAGGTAGTGGTCGAGCCCGAAGGCACGATCATCAGCGGGTTTGCGCAGCTCAACTGAGGTGTCCGGACTTTTCCGCCACTGCGCGGGGCACGTGTTCGGTCAGGAAATCCAGAAACACCCTCGTGCGGGCGGGCAGCATGCGGCCTGAAGGCAATGCCGCATAAATCGTGTAACGCGAAAAGATCCAGCCCGGCAGAATGTGGACCAGCTCGCCACGGGCCAGGTGCTCCTCGGCCAGCAGGCGCGAAGTGACAGCCACTCCCGCCCCATCCACGGCCGCACGCATCAGCAGCTCGGTGCTGACGGACTGCAACACCGCCGGTGCGTCCACTTCTTCGTCCGGCACGTCTGCCCGCAGCGACTGCAGGCGCAGCTTGCGGCCAGGCCCTGACTGCAGGCGCACGGGCGCGCTCGAATCACGCAGGTAGTCGTGGTGCACCAGGTCCTGCGGCTCACGCGGAATGCCCCGGCGTTCCAGGTAGTCGGGGGACGCCACCACAATCGCCTCGCCCTGCACCAGCGGGCGCGCGACGATGTTGGCGTCAAAGTCCTCGCCCGCCACCATGATGGTCACATCGAACTCATCCACGCGGCTGGATGCATAGGCGTCCATGCTGATGTCCAGCATGAGCTTGGGGTAGTGGGCATGCCACATCGCCACCATGGGCGCCAGGAAGTTGGTGGCCAGCACCGGCGCCGCCACGATGCGGATGGTGCCGCGCAGGTCGCGCGTGCTGGCTGCGGCGGCGGCCTCGGCATCGTCGATCTCGTGCAGGATGGCGCGCACACGCTGCAGGTACGACTCACCCGCATCGGTCAACGCCAGCTTGCGGGTCGTGCGCTGCAGCAGGCGCGTGCCCAGGTGCTGCTCCAGCTCGGCCACCATGCGGGTGACCACGGGGGGTGACATGTCCATGGCGCGGGCGGCGGCGGCAAAGCCGCCCTCTTCCACCACGCGCTCGAAAATTTTCATGGCTTGCAAGCGGTCCATGGTTCAGACCTCCTGCCCGATGGCGACCAGGCTCAGGCCGGGGCGCCGAAATTGCGCGCCAGCGATTCGGCCACGCACACCGGCTTGTCGCTGCCCTCGCGCTCCACCGTCACCAGCCAGGTCATCTGCATGCCATCGGGCGCCACGGGCTCGGCAGCCTGCAGCGTGAGGCGCGCGCGCAAGCGGCTGCCCACTGGCACCGGAGCCGTAAAGCGCACCTTGTTGAGCCCATAGTTCACGCCCATGCGCGCACCCTCGATGGTCAGCCCCGTCTCGAAAAACTGCGGGATCAGCGACAGCGTGAGAAACCCGTGCGCGATGGGCGCACCAAACGGCCCAGCCTTGGCACGCTCGGGGTCCACATGGATCCACTGGTGGTCGCCCGTGGCCTGGGCAAACAGGTTGACCTGTTCCTGCGTGATGGTGATCCAGTCGGTCACGGCGACCTCCTGGCCCACGCAGGCGCTGACTTCGGAGTAAGAGCGGAAGATTTTCATCGTCGCAATGTAGCCCCGCACCCAGGCGCGCCTTGTCTGCCGGGTGACAGGTGTTTTCCCGGGGGCTTGGTTTTGCGTTGTGCTTCACGCTGTCCTTCAAGAATTGAGCCACGTGCAGATCCCTTGCCACTGCTCCAGGTCGCGCGCCACGCGGCCAGGGGCCACGTCAAACAGCGTGAGGCCGTGTGCTGCCAGGTGGATGTAGTTCTGCGTGTCGCGCAGATAGCCCAGCACCGGAAACCCCAGGCTGTCCACAAAGTGGTGCAGCTGCTCGGCCGCCTTGGTGCGCGCATCCACGCGCATGCCGACGATACCGATCTGCACGCCCTCCGCCCGGCGGTGCTCGGCCAGCTGGTCCAGAAAACTGCGCGTGGCAAAGATGTCGAACACGCTGGGCTGCAGCGGCACGATGATCTTGTCAGCCAGCTTGAGCACATCTTTCAGGCGCCAGCCGTGCAGCCCGGCAGGGGTATCGAGCACCGCATGCGTAGTGCCCTTGGGCGGGCGGCTGATCACGTCCGAGCTGGTGTCCCAGCTGCCTATGGGGCGGGCAGCGGGCGGGCGCAGGCCGAGCCACAGCTTGGCGGACTCCTGCCGGTCGGTGTCGCCCAGGATCACGGGATGCCCCTGGCTGGCAAAGTAGCCCGCGATGTTGGTAGACAGCGTGGACTTGCCCACGCCGCCCTTCGGGTTGGCGACAACAACTACTGGCATGACAAGCTCCTTGGAATCTGCAGGTCCATGAAAATACAAGCCAAATCAGCTCCAAGCGCATATTTCATATGCGCCAGCAGCTATCAAAATCGAAGCACCATCCAGACAGCCCAGTGGCGCCAAGCGCGCTTCAGGCGTTTCAGGCGTGCTGGCCGCCGCGCTTGACAAAGAACAGCCCGGCTCCCACCGCCATCAGCAAGCCGCCGAACACACGGTTTTGCGCCCGCACGGCCCGCGCACTGCGCATCAGGCGGCGCAGGGCGCTCGCCCCCGCAGCGTAGCCGTGCATGACCACCACGTCCACCGTCACCGTGGTGGCGGCCATCACCAGCAGCTGCGTCCACAGCGGGCGCGTGTCGGTCATGAACTGGGGCAGCACGGCCACCATGAAGATGATGCCCTTGGGGTTGGTGGCGTTGGTCAGAAAGCCGGTCAGGCAGCGTTTTTGCCAGGTGCCCGCCGGGGTCTCCTCGTCCCCTTTCACCGGCGATTTGTCGCCCGCGCGCCACTGACAGAAGCCCACATAGATCAGGTAGCACGCACCCAGCACCTTGACGATGCTGAACGCCACCTCGGACGCCAGCAGCAGCGAGCCCACGCCCGCACCGGCAATCAGCAAGATCAGCAACAGCCCCAGCTGCAGGCCCAGGATGGTGGCGCCCGTCTTGCGCACCCCGAAGGACAGGCCATGGCTCATCGACAACACGGCCCCTGAGCCCGGCGACACCGCAATCAGGCAAGACGCCGCAAAAAAAGCCAGCCAAGTCTGCAAATCCATGGGTCACCGTGCCTGTGTGCGAAGAAGGGCCCGCATCTTAGCAACGCAGGGCCGCATGCACCATGATCTGCATAAAAACAGCCGCATGCGCTACACGATCATGCCTTGACAGCTATCAAATCAAGAGCAATCAACACCCTTCACCCGGTGACCGCCCCAGAGCCTTGCCGCAGTGCCAGAATCGGCCACACCGGCCCCACCCTTGGGCGCACGGTGTTCCTGCCCACCCCACGACGACCCCCAAGCGCACTCCCATCCATGGAACACGCCCCCACCTGGCTCACCTACGGTTTTCTGTACCTCACTGCCGCCGTGCTGGCCGTGCCCATTGCCAAGGCGCTGGGCCTGGGCGCCATCATTGGCTATCTGGCGGCGGGCATCGCCATCGGGCCCTGGGGCCTGGGGCTGGTCAGCAACGTGCAAGACATCCTGCACTTTGCCGAGTTCGGCGTGGTGCTCATGCTGTTCCTCGTGGGGCTGGAGCTGCAACCCAGCCGCCTGTGGGCACTGCGTCGCCCCATCTTTGGCACCGGCACGGCCCAGGTACTGGGCTGCGCCGCTTTGCTGTTTGCGCTGGGTGCACTGGCGGGCCTGCCCTGGCGCGTGAGCCTGGTGGGCGCACTGGGCCTGGCGCTGTCGTCCACGGCGATTGCGCTGCAGGTGCTGGCCGAGCGCAACCTGATGCGCAACAGCAGCGGCCAGGCAGGCTTTTCGATCCTGCTGTTCCAGGACGTGGCGGCCATCCCCATCCTGGCCTTGCTGCCCGTGCTGGGCGCGGCCGCTGGCGAAGGCGCGGGCCACACACCGGGCGAGATGGTTTTGGAGGTGCTCAAGATCGTCGGCGTGATCGCCGCCATCATCCTGGGCGGGCGCCTGCTGCTGCGCCCCGTGCTGCGCTGGATCGCCAAGAGCAACACCCCCGAAATCTTCACCGCCGCCGCGCTGCTGCTGGTGGTGGGCATTGCCTACCTGATGGTGCTGGTGGGCCTGTCGATGGCGCTGGGCGCCTTCCTCGCCGGCGTGCTGCTGGCCGACAGCGAATACCGGCGCGAGCTGGAGGCCGACATCGAGCCCTTCAAGGGCCTGCTGCTCGGCCTGTTCTTCATTGCCGTGGGCATGAGCATCGACTTTGGCGTCATCCTGCGCTCACCCTGGCTCATGGCGGCCATTCTGGTCGGCTTTCTCGCGGCCAAGGCCGTGGTGATCTACACGCTGGCCAAGATCGTCGGCATCCCCTACCAGGAGCGCCCCGTCTTCACCCTGCTGCTGGCCCAGGGCGGCGAGTTTGCATTTGTGGTGTTCCAGGCGGCTGCGGGCGCCAGCGTGTTCCCGGCCGAAACCGCCTCGCTGCTGATTGGCGCGGTGGCGTTGTCCATGCTGATCAGCCCGCTGCTGCTGGTGCTGCTGGACCGCGTGCTGCTGCGCCGCTACGCCAAGCTCAATACCGGGCCCCAGGCCGAGGAAATCTCCGAGCCCCAAGAGGCTCCCATCATCATCGCGGGCTTCGGCCGCTACGGGCAGATCGTCTCGCGCGTGCTGCTGGCCCAGGGCATCCCCACCACCGTGCTGGACCACAGCGTGGACATGCTGGAAGTAGCCCGCACCTTTGGCTACCGCGTGTTTTACGGCGATGCCACGCGGCTTGATCTGCTGCGCATCGCCGGGGCCGAACGCGCACGCATCCTCGTCATTGCCGTGGACGATGCGGATCAATCCCTCAAGATCGCCAAGCTCGCGCGCGAACACTTCCCGCAACTGCAGATCGTGGCCCGCGCCCGCGACATCAGCCACTGGAACAAGCTGCGCGACCTGGGCGTGACGCTGGTGCAGCGCGAGCTGTTTGAAGCCAGCCTCAAAAGCGCGCACACCGTGCTGGAGCTGATGGGCCGCCCAACCGCAGAAGCCACGGCCATCACCCAACGCTTTCGCACCCACAACATCGCACTGGCCGACCGCATGTACCCGCACCACAAGGACCGCGCCAAGTTCATCGCCGTGGCCCGCGAAGGGCGCAACCAGTTCGCCGAGCAGATGGCCAAAGAGCGACAGGAGAGTGCGGCGATGAATGCGGCGGGGGCGGAGTACCCGGGGTATGGCGGGGGAGACGATACGGTGAGAAGCGATGGGGCCGCCAGTGCTCAGGAGCTCGATCAAAAATAGGCGATATCGCTTTCAAATAAAGCGCCAATTGCTCTTATTTTGATAGTAAATGCACCACATCAACTCTTCACGCTGAAGCGCGAGCGGCAACCGGAAAACAGCGAATCGATTTGCTGCCCGGTCACGGCCAGATCCTCCCCCTCCTATCCTCCCATCCCTTTTGGTCAGCACCGCCAGCCAGTGCTGGCCAGTGTGCGCAAGGCGGCTGCGGGCTGGGCTACAACCATGATCCTTCGCCGCACCTCCCACACTCCCCCACTCCCCCGCCTGCGGCGCTACGGGCGACGGACACACTCCGATCAAACCCAAGAAACAAACGATAACTATTCGCATTAAAATAACGAATTCCGCCAGCCAGCGTCCCGAGAAATCACGTGAGCCAGCACCCCAGCGTCTGCTGTCTGCTCACCTTGATCGGGACCCCCATGTCTTCTCTGCCTTCGCGCGCGGCGCATTGTTCGCTGTCCGCCCACACTTGCTCATCAACGGCCCGAAAGGCCCGTTTGTTCGCCCTGACGCCCCTCGCTTTGTGTGTGGCACAAGTCGCCGCGGCCCAGCAGGTCGCCACTCCTGACTCCGACCCGGCCGCAGCCACCGCCCCTCAGTTGCAGGAAGTCCGCATCAACGCCAGCACCGAAAAAGACATGGGCTTTGCACCCGTGGAGGCCCAAACCGCCAGCAAGGCGCCCATGCGGCGGCTGGAGACGCCGCAGTCCGTCAGCGTGGTCACGCGCGAGCAGATGGAATCGCGGCAGATCACCAACGTGCAGCAGGCGCTGCAGACCGTGGCGGGGGTCAGCCCGGTCAACTTTGGGCGCCGGGGGTTTGACGACCTGAATATCCGGGGCTTTCGCTCCACCGAGTCCATCCTGGTCGATGGCCTCGTGCAAAGCCCGGGCATGTGGGCCAAGCTGCAGCCTTATGGCTACGAGCGCTTCGAGGTGCTCAAGGGCTCGGCCTCGGTGCTCTACGGCCAGGTGCAGCCGGGCGGCGTCGTCAACGCGGTGAGCAAGCGGCCCAAGAAGGAGGCGATCAACGAGGTGGGCGTGGAAATGGGCAGCTTCGGCCAGCGCACGCTGCAGGCCGACATCAACCGGCCGCTGTCCGAATCGGGCAAGACGGCACTGCGCATCAATGCGCAGGTCTCGAACGCCGACGATCCCACACAGTTCGTTTATCGCAAGGACCGGTGGTTTGCGACGTCGCTCTCCATCGACCTGGGCGCGCAGACCGACCTGGTGCTGTTTGCCACCTACAGCCGCAGCGAGTGGATGCGCCAGCAGGGCATCACGCCCTATGGCACGGTGCTGCCCAACCGCAATGGCACGTTGTCACGCACGATGTTCACGGGCGATCCGAGCTTCGGTGTGTATGACGTGGAAAGCACCACCGTGGGCTATGCGTTGGAGCATCGCCTGTCGGATGCCATGACCTTCCGCCAGAACGTGCGCTACGAGACCGAGAAGGGCACGGGCAACTTCGTCTCCAACCAGGCGCTGCAGGCCAACCAGCGGCTGCAGAACCGCCAGGCCTCGCGCCAGTACATGGACTACGACCTGCTGGCCACCGACACCTCGCTGCTGTCACGTTTCGAGGCGCTGGGCGTAAAGCACCAGCTGGTGACGGGCCTGGATGTGCGCAGCGGCACCAGCCTGCTGGCCAGCCGCACCTGCCGCATCGGCGCGCTGGACCTGTTTGCCCCCGTGTACGGCATGCAGGCCACCTGCCCCGAGGCGCTGACCAGCGATGCGCCTTCCAAGCTCACCGTGGCGGGCCTGTATGCGCAGGACCAGATCAAGTTCGGGCAGGGCTGGACGGCCCTGGTGGGCCTGCGCCGCGACTGGTCCACCAACGACACCAACAACCGCGTGGCCAACACGCAGACGCGCCAGAAGGACAACGCCACCACGTTGTCGGCCGGCCTGGTGTACGAGTTCAAGCCGGGCTGGGCCGCGTATGGCAGCTATGGCGAGTCCTTCCTGCCCCAGTCGGGCCTGACGTTTGGTGGATCGAACTTCGTGCCCGAAACCGGCAAGCAGTGGGAGGCGGGCGTGAAGTACGAGGCCCCCGGTGGCCAGATCACCGGCGCGCTCGCCGTGTTCGACCTGGTGCGCCAGAACGTGACCACCGCCGACCCGGTGAACACCGGCTTCAGCGTGCAGACCGGCGAGCAGCGCGCGCGCGGGCTGGAGCTGGAGCTGGGCGCCGACCTGAAGAACGGCTGGAAGATCACCAGCGCCTACACCTACACACAAAGCAAGGTCACGCGCGATAACAACGCGGCGATTGTGGGCCTGCCGCTCAACCTCACGCCGCGCCACACACTCACCGCCTGGGCCACCTACAAACTGCCGCAGTACCAGCGGGTGACGCTGGGACTGGGCGGACGTTACGTGAGCGAGCAGATCGGCTCGTACCCCTTCACGCTGCCGTCGTACTTTGTGGCCGATGCGTCCGTCAGCTACATGGGCGAGAACTACCGCGTGACAGCGGGCGTGAAGAACGTGTTCAACAAGGCGTACTACGACGGCGCGATCAACGCCAACGTGGTCTCGCCCGCATTGCCCCGCAGCTTCAGCCTGGGTGTGACGTACTTCTTCTGACGCAGCGCCCCCACCCTGCCGCCCACACGCCATGACCAGCCAGCGCACGCTCAACCGCCTCTTCACCCTGCATTCCTGGGCCGGCATCGTCACGGGGCTGCTGCTGTTCATCGTGTGTTTCTCGGGCTCGGTGGTGGTGTTCAAGAACGAGATCGACCTCTGGGCCAACCCTTCACTGGCCAAGCTGCCACGCTCCGAAAAGCCGGCCTCGCTCGACGCGGTGCTCACGCAGCTGCAGACCCGCTACCCGGGCGCGACGGTGGAGACCATCGCGCTGCCCGATGCGGTCAACCCCAGCTACTTCGCGTTTGTGCGCGAGCGCGGAGCCCCGGCCCACACGCGCACCAAGGTGGCCTTGCGCTCCGACACCGGCACGGTGGTGGGCCCGGTGGACAGCCAGCTCGGCCAGTACCTGCGCATGCTGCATGTGTTCCTGTTCTTCGGGCCGCGCTGGATCGTGGGGTTCCTCGGCGCGGCGATGCTGATACTGATTGCCACCGGCATCGTCATCCACCGCAAGATCCTGGCCGAGCTGTTCACCCAGCGCTGGGGCCGCAGCTTTCGCGTGGTGATGTCGGACCTGCACAAGTCCGCCGGCATCTGGGGGCTGGGCTTTCACATCCTGATCGCCACCACCGGCGCGTGGATGGGCCTGGCGCCGCTGTTCGAGCAGGGCTACAAGTTCATCACCACCCCTGCCGCAATGGCGCCCTCTCAGCCCGTGCGCAAGGCCGAGGGCAGCGAGCCTGCGCCCATGCAGTCGCTGGATGCGATGTATGCCACCGCGCAGCAGGCCGTGCCGGGGCTGGAGGCGCGCTATGTGTCCCTGCGCCGCTGGGGCACAGGCACCGCTGAGGCGGGTTTCACCGGCAACCTGCGCGGCCACCTGGCCAGCACCGCGCGGGTGGAAATCCATGCCGTCACGGGCGTTCCCAAGAAGGTGCACGACCCACGCACGGCGGGCTTCTGGTCACTGGTCAACAGCCTGATGGAGCCGCTGCATTTCGGCGACTTTGGCGGGCTGGCGCTCAAGTGGCTGTATTTTTTTCTGGGCATGACCCCGGCGTTTTTGTCGATCTCGGGCACGCTGATCTGGCTGGATGCGCGCCAGCAGCGCAGGCGCGAGGCCGACGCGGCACATCCGGCGTCCGCAGGCAACGCCATCGCGGCGGGCTGACGGGCATCAGCCCCCACCTTCCACACCACACCCACCCACCATGCAACGTTTCTTTCTGGCCCTGCATGCCACCGTGCCCGCAGCGCTCCTCGTGGCGGTGTTCGTACACCTGTGGGGACCTGCGGGCTTGGCCCCGCTGGCGCAGCGGCCCGTGTGGACGGTGTGGGTGCTCATTGCCGTGTGGCTGCTGATGTCGGTCCTGGCCGCGTGGGCGCTGCGCACGCTGGCGCTGTGGCGGGTGGCGCTGGGCAGCACCGGGGCGCTGTTGGCTGTGGCAGCGCTCACCGGCCTGGCACTCGGTAGCGCCCTGGCACCTGCCATGGCCCTGGGCCTTGCGGCCACGGGTCTGGTATGCGCGGGCGTGGCTGCGTTCATGGGCCCGCAGCGGGTGCAGCAGGCTCATCGGCGCCGGGGGAGTCGCCCTTCCATTGCGATCGCCCCGGCGGCACCACGGCATGTGGTGTCCCACACGGGCCGCCCCTGGCCCCTGGCACAGCTGGCGCACCTGCCCTTCTGGCTTTGCGCGGCGCTGGCGGTGGAGTCATTCCGTCTGGCGCACATCGTGGCTGTTGAGCCCGCTCGATCGGCCGGCATGCTGGGCCTGCTGCTGTCCTTTTTTGTCGGGTTGCCTGCGGCCACGGTGCGCACCTGGGCGCCCCGCACCAGCGCCCTGCTGTGGCTGCTGGCAGGGCTGGCTTGTGCCGGCCTGGCAGCAAAGGCCGGGCTGCAGCAAGGCTGGGTGGCCGCCATGCTGTGCGCGGCAGCAGCCTGCAGCAGCGTGTGGTCGCTGCACCACCGGCTGGGGGCCCGGAGCCTGGGCCATCGCAGCCGCGCCCGTCACACCCCGCGCCACCCACAGCCCTCGGAGACCGCATGAACGAACTGCTGGGCATTGCCGCCGCCTTGGCCTCGCTGGTGGCACTGGCCTGCTGGGCCCGCACAGTGCCCACCCGTGCGTGGGGCGATGACACACCCACGGGGGCGGCGCGATGGCGCGCCAAGGCGGTGGCGCTGGGCACCTTGCTGTTGCAGACCACCACCGCCAGCCTGGCTGCTGGCTGGGTCGCCGGTGTGGCCCTGGTGCTGGCCGCATGGATGGTGCTGGGCTGGTTGCTGGTGCTGGCCATGAACCTGTGGCCGCAGGCCAGCCAGCGCTGGGCACTGCGGTTGGGGTGGCTGGGCCTGGGCGGATGTGTGCTGGCGCTGGTGGCCTGCGCATTGGGCGAGGGCCTGCTGCGCTGAGTGGACGCAGGCAAGTGCTGCACCGGGACCTGACGGGGCCTACCGGGCATACACAACGCCCATCTGCACATTTTTTGCTCAAAATACGTCCAAGCGCTACTGATTTATGCCTCAGTAGCTATCAAATAGATAGCGACTAACCCCCCATGGAATCGCCAGCGGCCACGGCACAATCGTCGCCATGGATTCGCTGATCATCAACGCCCCCTGGGTGCACACCCTGCGCTTTGTGCTGGAAGTGGCCGCCACCGTGGCTTTCGCACTGTCGGGCGTGATGGCCGCCGCGCGCAAGCGGCTGGATGCCGTGGGCGTGTGTGTGGTGGCCTTCGTGGCCGCGTTTGGCGGGGGCACACTGCGCGATTTGCTGCTGGACCAGCGGCCCTTTTTCTGGATTCGCCACACCGAGTTTGTGTGGGGCATTCTGGCGCTGTGCATCGGCGCCATGCTGTTCATGCGCCAGCGGCACTTTGAGCCCACCGAGCGCGCCATGCTGCTGCCCGACGCCATCGGCCTGGGCCTGTTTGCCGCTGTGGGCGTGGACATTGCCACCGCCATTGGCATGCCGCCCATCATCAGCGTGATGATGGGCGTGACCACCGGCGTGTTTGGCGGTGTGCTGCGCGACGTGCTGTGCAACGAGGTGCCCCAGGCCTTCAGCGACCACCGGCCCTATGCGCTGTGCGCGTTTGCGGGCGGCTGGGCCGACGTGGCCCTGCGCCAGATGCAGGCTCCCGACTGGGCGCCGCTGGTGGTCTGCATGCTGCTCACCGCCGGGCTGCGCGGGCTGGCGGTGTGGCGCAACTGGGAGCTGCCCGCATGGCGGGTGTGACCAAGGCATCCAGCCCTGGCACAGCAAGGCTGGCGCACCTGTGACAGCATCCAGAGCCCGGGGCCCGCACACTGGTTCCCGTCAGACTGCAGGAGACAACCCACCATGACCAGCGCCCCCACGCCCGCCCACCTGCGCGCCACGGCCCTCATCGACAGCGACGCCCCTGCTGTGAAGGCCTTCGCCACCGAACACGCGCGTGGCGCCACCGACCGCGAACGCGCCGTGGCCCTGTACCTGGCCGTGCGCGATGGTTTCCGCTACGACCCCTACCGCATCGACCTGTCGCCCCAGGGCATGACGGCCAGCACCGTGCTGGCCAACGGCTACGGCTGGTGCGTGCCCAAGGCCGCGCTGCTGACGGCCGCATGCCGTGCGGCGGGCATCCCGGCGCGCATGGGATTTGCCGATGTGCGCAACCACCTGAGCACCGAGCGCATGCGCGAGACCATGAAGACCGACCTCTTCATCTGGCATGGCTACACCGACATCTGGCTCGATGGCGCCTGGCGCAAGGCCACACCCGCCTTCAACATCGAGCTGTGCGAGCGCTTTGGCCTGCTGCCGCTGGAGTTCGACGGCGAGAACGATTCCATCTACCACCCGTTCGACCAATCGGGCGCACGCCACATGGAATACGTGCACCAGCGCGGCGCGTTTGACGACATGCCGCTCGCGCAGATCGAGGCCGACTTTCGCACGGTGTACGGCGGCTGGCTGCAGGGTGACGCCACCCGC
The DNA here is from genome assembly GCF_016783915.1 of Acidovorax sp. Lineage (GTDB taxonomy): Bacteria > Pseudomonadota > Gammaproteobacteria > Burkholderiales > Burkholderiaceae_C > Acidovorax. Next base: position 21,990 of record NZ_JADHVT010000009.1, on the reverse strand, counting down.
AGCAGCCTGCAGGACGCCAGTTTTGCCAACGACATTGAAAAGGAAGCCCGCTGATGACGCACGCCCCCGAGAACGCCACCACCGCCCCCATCCCCGCAGGTTTTACGCCGCTGGTGGCCGGGGGCCCTTACATCCAGCACAACGGCCCGCTGTATGTGCTGCACCAGGGCAACGTGGTGAAGTTCGGCTTTCGCGTGGAGCCACGCCACACCAACCCCATGGGCAACCTGCATGGCGGCATGATGGCCACCTTTTGCGACATGCTGGTGCCGCTGTCGGTGCACCGCAAAAGCGACCAGGTGTCGGACCGCTTCTTGCCCACGATCAGCCTGCAGATCGACTACCTGGCCCCCGCGCCGCTGGGCGCCTGGGTGGAGGGCGAGGCCGAGCCGCTGCGCATCACACGCTCGCTGGTGTTTGCGCAAGGGCTGGTCACAGCTGATGGCGTGCCCTGCGCGCGGGTGAGCGGCGTGTTCAAGATCGGGCCCGTGGCGCCCCGCGACGCCGTGGAGTGAGCGGCCCTGGGCGTCACGCCCAAGGCCCCAGGCCTCCAGCTGCACGCCCCCGGCGCACAAGCCTGACCCGCACCGCTCAGGCTGCGCCCAGCGCGCCCACCACATGCTCCACAAACCGCGCCAGCTTGGGCAGTTGCCGCCGGTCGGGCGCATACACCAGGTGCATCGGGCGCGGCACGGGCAGGCAGTACTGCATCACCGGCACCAGCACGCCACTGGCCAGGTCGTCGGCCAGTAGCACCTCGGGTTGCATGATCAGGCCCAGGCCGCGCAACGCCGCCTGGCGCAGGCCGTCGCCCTGGTTGCACACAAAGCGCGCGTTCTCGGGCCAGAAGAAATCCTCGTTGCCGTCGCGCAATGTCCATTCCACCCGGCGCTGCCACACCGAGTGGCTGAGGCACTGGTGGCGCGCCAGGTCGGCCGCGCGTTCAGGCGTGCCGTGGCGCTGCAGGTACGCGGGTGCTGCGGCAATCACCATGCGGTAGGGGCGCAGCGGGCGCGCCACCAGGCCCTCGTTCACCACCTGGCCAATGCGCACGGCCACGTCAAAGCCCTCGCCTGCCAGGTCCACCACGCTGTCGGTCAGTTGCAGGTCCACACGCACCTGGTCGTGGCGCTGCAGAAAGTCGGCCACCAGCGGCGCGATCACGTGGTTGCCCAGCGTGAAGGGCGCGCTCACCCGCAGCAGGCCCTGCGGCACGGCGCGGCTGCGCTCCACGGCGGACTCGGCCCAACGCACCTGCTCCAGCACACGTTTGCTGTCGTCGTAGAACGCGGCGCCCACCTCGGTCAGGCTGTTCTGGCGCGTGCTGCGCTGGAACAGGCGCGCGCCCAGGTGCGTCTCCAGCTGCTGGATGTGCTTGCCCACCATCACGGCGGAGATCTGCAGCTGGCGCGCGGCAGCGGCAAAGCTGCCGGCCTCCACCACGGCCACCATGACTTCCATATTGCGCAGCTTGTCCATGGCAACTCCCTCAATTCCTAATCAACGGTTAGCACAAGCATAACTTGCAGGTACTTTATGTTCCGATTGATTAGCAAAAGAATCGGGCTGTCAGTTCCTCATCAACCCTTTTTGACACCCAAGGAAAACACCATGTCCAAGATTCTTCTCATCGGCGCGAGCGGCACCATCGGCCAGGCCGTGCTGGCCAACCTGGGCCCACGCCACGAAGTGATCACCGTGGGCCGCAGCAGCGGCACGCACCGTGCGGACTTCTCGCAGCCAGGCGCGGTTGCCCAACTGTTCGAAGCCGTGGGCAAAGTCGATGCCATCGTGAGCACCGCAGGCAACCTGCACTTTGGCCCACTGGCGGAAATGACGGCCGAGCAGTTCAGCCTGGGCTTGCAGGACAAGCTGCTGGGCCAGGTACAGCTGGCGCTGGTCGGCCAGAAGTATCTGAACGATGGCGGCTCCATCACGCTGACGGCGGGCATCCTGTCGATTGAGCCCATCCGCAACGGCGCCAGCGCCACGGCCGTGAACGCGGCCATCGAAGGTTTTGTGGCTGCCGCCGCCATCGAGCTGCCGCGCGGCCTGCGCATCAACGCCATCAGCCCCACGGTACTGACCGAGTCGATGGGCAGCTACGGGCCGTTCTTCCCGGGGTTCGAGCCGGTGCCCGCCGCACGCGTGGCGCTGGCCTACCAGCGCAGCGTGGAAGGCGCGCAGACGGGGCGTGTGTACCGGGTGCAGTGATCCCGCCGACCCGAATGTGAAACGAAAATAGCTGCTACCGCCCGATGCATGAGCGGTAGCAGCTATCAATCTGGTAGCTACAAAAAATCTTGGTAGCGCTTAGTCCAGGCTCGCCCCAGACTCCTTCACGACCTTGCCCCACTTCACCGACTCGGCCTGGATGAAGGCAGCAAACTGCTCGGGCGTTTCGCTGTACGTCTCGGCGCCTTGCTCGTTGATCTTCTTCTTCACCTCGGCCTGGTTCAGCACCTTCACCAGTGCGGTGTTGAGCTTGGCCAGCACCGGCGCAGGCGTACCGGCGGGCGCAAACATGCCAAACCACGAGGTGGCTTCATAGCCGGGCACGCCGGCTTCGGCGATGGTCGGCACATTGGGCAGCTCGGGCGAGCGCTTGGCCGTGGTCACGGCAATCGGCACCAGCTTGCCACTGCGCACGTGTTGAATGGCCGAGGGCATGTTGTCGAACATGATGCCGATCTGGTTGCCCAGCAGGTCGGTGACGGCCGGGGCGCTGCCCTTGTAGGGCACATGCACCATGTCCACCTTGGCCAGGCTCTTGAACAGCTCGCCCGACAGGTGGATGGAGCTGCCGTTGCCCGACGAACCGAAGTTGACCTTGCCCGGGTTGGCCTTGGCGTAGGCGATCAGCTCCTTCACGCTCTTGTAGGGCTGTGCCGGGTTGGCCACCAGCAGGTTGGGCACATTGGCCACGCGCGTGAGCGGGGCAAAGTCCTTGATGGGGTCGAACGGCATCTTCTTGTACAGGCTGGCGTTGATGGCGTGGGTGCCCACCGTGCCCATGAAGAGTGTGTAGCCATCTGCCGGGGCCTTGGCCGCCATGGCGCCGCCGATGTTGCCGCCCGCGCCCGCGCGGTTGTCCACGATGACGGACTGGCCCAGCTCCGTGGTCAGCGCCTGGCCGATGATGCGGGCCAGGATGTCGGTGGTGCCACCTGCTGCAAAGGGCACGACGATGGTGACGGGCTTGCTCGGATAAGCCTGGGCGAGCGCAGTACTGCTGCCCAGCAGGCCGATACCAGCGAGGGCGGTGACTGCAGCGGCCGACAGCGCGAAGCGGCGGGTGGCGTGGATGGAACGGGTCATGGTTTGTCTCCTTCAAGAAGGTGGATGAATGAATGGGTCGGTGCCACCAGCGCCGCGTGGGCCCGCGTCTGGCCGCGCCGTGGCCTCAACCGGGCGCCGAGGCCTCCGGACGAGAACGGGGGGTGCCCCTTGCGGGGCGGCAAGGAAAATCAGTTCAGGTTGCTAGACAGGCGCCACTCCCAGCGTGGTGCCTCCGCACACGTACAACACCTGTCCGGTCACGAAACCGTTGTCGGGCGAGAGGAAGAACAGCGCCGCGCGTGCCACGTCATCGGGCGTGCCCATGCGGCCCACGGCGATGCTGTTCAGGATGCGCTGCGTTTGCGGCGCACCGTCGGGGTTGCTCTGGCGGAACAGCTCGGTGGCGATGGGCCCGGGACCAATCGCGTTGACGGTGATGCCGTCACGCCCCAGCTCCATGGCCAGCGTGCGTGTCATGCCGATCATTCCAGCCTTGGTGGCGGAGTAGACGATGCGCTCGCCCTTGCCCAGTGCGGCGCGCGACGACATGTTGACGATGCGGCCCTGCCCGCTGGCGCGCAACGTGGGCAAAAAGGCCTGCACCAGCAGCATGGGCGCGCGCAGGTGCAGCCCTACCACGTCATCCAGTTGGGCTGTGGTCGCCGTGTCGATGGTCCCAGGGCGCGTGGCGCCAGCGTTGTTCACCAGTGCGGTGACGTTGTGCTTGGCCGCGATCTCGGCCGCGCGTTCGCGGGTCGAGGCTTCGTCGGTCAGGTCGCCCTGGTACGAGGTGAGTTGCGGGTGGCTCCAGGTGGGCAGCACGTAGTCCAGGTTGACCACGGCGTGGCCCTGGGACAGCACGGCTTCGGCAATCGCGCGGCCGATGCCGTTGCTGGCACCCGTGATGACAGTGACCGGTGTCGGGTTGCGCTCAATCACGGTCACACGCGCTCCAGGATCACGGCAATGCCCTGACCCACGCCGATGCACATGGTGCACAGCGCGTACTTCCCGGCGTGTTCGTGCAGGCGGTTGACGGCAGTGGTGACCAGGCGCGCGCCGCTGGCGCCTAGCGGGTGGCCCAGCGCGATGGCGCCGCCCCAGGCGTTCACGCGGGCATCGTCGTCCTTGAGGCCCAGCGCGCGCAGCACGGCCAGGCCTTGCGCGGCAAAGGCTTCGTTGAGTTCGATCACGTCCATGTGGTCAATCGTCAGGCCCGTCTGTGCCAGCACCTTGAGCGTGGCGGGCGTGGGGCCAAAGCCCATGATGCGCGGCGCCACACCGGCTACGGCCATGCCCACCACGCGGGCGCGGGGCTTGAGGCCATATTTGGCAGCATTGGCTTCATCGGCCAGCAGCAGCGCACAGGCGCCGTCGTTCACGCCGCTGGCGTTGCCCGCCGTCACCGTGCCATCGGGCCGCACCACGCCCTTGAGCTTGGCCAGCGCTTCCAGGCTGGTCTCGCGGGGGTGTTCGTCCTGGCTCACGATGATGGCGTCGCCCTTCTTTTGGGGGATGTGCACGGGCACGATCTCGCGCGCCAAGTGGCCCGCCTGAATGGCCGCCACGGCGTTGAGCTGGCTGCGCAGGGCCATGCGGTCTTGGGCTTCGCGCTCAATGCCAAAGTCCGTCGCCACGTTCTCGGCGGTTTCGGGCATGGAGTCCACGCCGTACTTTTCCTTCATCAGCTTGTTGACGAAGCGCCAGCCAATCGTCGTGTCGTACACCGCGTTGTTGCGGCTGAAGGCCGACTCTGCCTTGGGCATGACAAAGGGCGCGCGGCTCATGCTCTCCACACCGCCAGCAATCATCAGCCCCGCCTCGCCCGACTTGATGGCGCGCGCGGCCGTGCCCACGGCATCGAGCCCCGAGCCGCACAGGCGGTTGATGGTGGCGCCGGGCACGTCGATGGGCAGGCCTGCGAGCAGGCTGCTCATGTGGGCCACGTTACGGTTGTCTTCACCGGCCTGGTTGGCGCAGCCGTAGAGCACGTCGGTCACTGCCGCCCAGTCCACGCCGGGGTTGCGCTCCATCAGCGCCTTGATGGGGATCGCACCCAGGTCGTCGGTGCGCACGCTGGAGAGCGCGCCGCCGTAGCGGCCAAAGGGGGTGCGGATGGCGTCGCAGATGAAGGCTTGGCGTTGTGTGCTCATGGTTTTGTCTCCTCGTTGCTTGGGGGGTGGATTCGTTCAGGCGGCAGGGCGGATGGGCAGGCCCACCAGTTGCTCCAGCTCAGCGTGCGACAGGCCGGGCACGGTGTCGATGAGCTGCAGCCCGTCGGGTGTACAGGCCAGTGTGCACAGATCGGTGTAGATGCGCTTCACGCACGCGACACCGGTGAGCGGGTAGGTGCACTGCGTCACGATCTTGCTGGTGCCCTGCTTGGTCAGCAGATCCATCATCACCCAGGTCTGCTTGGCGCCGATGGCCAGGTCCATTGCGCCGCCCACGGCCGGGATGGCGCCGGGCTCGCCGGTGCTCCAGTTGGACAGGTCGCCCGTGGCGCTGACCTGGAAGGCGCCCAGCACGCAGATGTCGAGGTGTCCGCCGCGCATCATCGCGAAGCTGTCGGCGTGGTGGAAGTACGCGCCGCCGGGCAGCAGCGTGACGGGCTGCTTGCCCGCGTTGATCAGGTCGTAGTCCTCCAGCCCCGCAGCGGGCGCAGGGCCCATGCCCAGGATGCCGTTTTCGCTTTGCAGGATGACCTCGCGGCCTGCCGGGATGTGGTTGGCCACCAGGGTCGGCTGGCCGATGCCCAGGTTGACGTAGGCACCATCGTGGATGTCTTGCGCCACGCGTTTCGCCAGCTCGTCTTTACTACGCTTTTGATAGCTGCTCATGCTTGTTCTTTCTGCGCTTGGTGGCGATATCACGCGGATTTCTTGAATCCGCCCGCCTGCGTGGCCGTGCGGTCGATCTTCACCACGTGCGTCACATAAATGCCCGGGGTGACGATGGCTTCCGGGTCCAGCGCGCCCAGCTCCACCACCTCGTGCACGGTGGCAATCGTGGTCTTGGCAGCCGTGGCCATCACGGGGCCAAAGTTGCGCGCCGACATGCGGTAGGTGAGGTTGCCCCAGCGGTCGCCCTTCTCGGCCTTGACCAGGGCCACATCGCCATGGATGGGGTATTCGAGCACGTAGTGTTTGCCATTGATCTCGCGTGTTTCCTTGCCCGCAGCCAGTTCGGTGCCATAGGCCGTGGGGCAGAAAAAGGCGCCGATGCCCGCGCCCGCAGCGCGCAGGCGCTCGGCCAGATTGCCCTGGGGCACCAGTTCCAGCTCCAGCTTGCCACTGCGATACAGGTCATCGAACACATAGCTGTCCACCTGGCGCGGAAAGCTGCAGATGATCTTGCGCACCTGCCCGGCCTTAAGCAACGCGGCCAAGCCCTGATCCGCATTGCCTGCGTTGTTGTTGACCACCGTGAGGTCCCGCGCACCCTGGGCGATGAGGCCATCGATCAGCTCGCCCGGAATGCCGGCCGTGCCGAACCCGCCAATCAACACCGTGGCACCATCCTTCACCCCCGCAAGGGCCTGGGCCACCGAGTCCGCCAGTTTGTTGATCATTGCAACGCTTTCTTGGTTTCTCTGTTGTCTCTTTGAAATTTGTTCGCATATAGAACAAATGTTCGCTTAAAGAATTATAGTTGGCATACGTATGAATTCCCAAACCCCAGAAGCCAAAGACCCCAAACCGAGCGACAGCTATGTGCAGTCGTTCGCGCGCGGGCTGGAGGTGATCCGCTCATTCAGCGCGGCCACACCGCAGCAAACCTTGAGTGAAGTCGCCGCGCAGACAGGCCTCACGCGCGCCGGTGCGCGCCGCATCCTGCTCACGCTGCAGACGCTGGGCTATGTGGAGACGGACGGCAAGCTGTTTCGCCTGAGCCCGCGCATTCTGGATTTGGGATTTGCCTATCTCTCATCCCTGCCCATCTGGAACCTGGCCGAGCCGGTGATGGAGGACCTGGTGGAAGAGGTGCGCGAGTCGTCATCGGCCGCCGTGCTCGACGGCCTGGATATCGTCTATGTGCTGCGTGTGCCCACGCACAAGATCATGCGCACCACGCTGGGCGTGGGCTCGCGCCTGCCTGCGTGCTGGACGTCCATGGGCCGCATGCTGCTGGCCGGGTTACCGGACGACGAACTGCAGGCCCGGCTGCAGGGCCACTCGATGCAGCGTTTTACCGAACACACCACCACCGATGTGGACGCGCTGATCGCCCACATCCGTCAGGCGCGCCAGCAGGGCTGGTGCCTGGTGAACCAGGAACTGGAAGAAGGTTTGATATCGATTGCCGCGCCGCTGACCAACCGCACGGGACAGACGGTCGCAGCGCTCAACATCAGCGGTCAGGCCAACCGCACCAGTGCGGCGGTGATGCAGGAGAGCCTGCTGCCCGCGCTGCTGAGCGCAGCCCGGACCATCTCGCGCATGATGGGGGCGCCGAGGGGGTGACAGATAACGGTTATCGGCACCAAGGATCACCCACCGCAACGAGCGGCCGGTGCTAAGGCTCCGATTTCCGTTTTACGTGGATAGGGCGAGAACCGGAGTCGCAACACCAATCACTCGCCACGGTGGATGAAATCAGTTCTTGCGAAAGCCGAGCACCAGCACCACGCCGCCGAGAACCATCGCGCCCAGGCTCAGCCATTGGGGGATATTCACGGACTCTTTTTCTTTCACGGTCAACTCCAGCGGGCCGATCTTGGCCTGGGTGGTGTCCTTGGTAAAGCTGAAGCCCCCGGTCAGGAACCCGGCTAGACCCACTACCAACAACAGCACACCAACGATTCGCATTGCATTCATGACACTTCTCCCGATGCCGGGTTTGGAGGACTGCGACAAAGTGGACCCGGCTCCCGACCTTTGCGCCAGCCCAATGTAGGTGCGCCGGCGCACAGCCCGCGTAGGACGCCGCCCCGGCGCGATGTAGCGGCCGGGCGCAATCCGCATCACCCTCCCCCGCCTCCCCTCTGACGCCAGGCCCTTGCCCTGCGTGCTACCCTCACGCCCCATGTTCAGCCCCTCCCAAGCCGATGTGCGCCGCTTTCTGTGTGGTGTGCACGCCAAGACCCAGAGCGGCGCCCCCATGGAAGCCATCGAGACGCTGGCCAGCCTGTGGATCGCCGAGCACCCCGAGTACCACGCCGACCTGTCCGACGCCGATGCGGCCGTGGCCCGCAACTACGACGAAACACCGGGGCAGACCAACCCCTTCCTGCACCTGTCGATGCACCTGTCCATCAGCGAGCAGTGCAGCATCGACCAGCCCCGTGGCATCCGCCAGGCGGTGGAGCTGCTGACGGCGCGGCTCGACTCCTTGCACGATGCCCACCACGCCGCCATGGACTGCCTGGGCGAGATGCTATGGGAGAGCCAGCGCGCAGGCCGCCCGCCTGATGGCGACGCCTACATCGCCTGCGTGCAGCGGCGCGCGGCGCGCGACTGAAGGTGCAGCCCAGCGCCCGAAAGTCAGTCCAGGCAACAAAAAAGGCCAGCACCCGTCGAGGGCACTGGCCTGCATCAACACCACGGCCCTTTCGGGCGTGTGGCGATCAACCCGCCTCGTAGTGCGCCTGGCGCTCTTCCATCGCCTTCCAGCCGATCACTTCCTTGAAGTCGGCCATGCTGGTCTGTCCGCAGGGCAAGCCGTCCACATCGCCCGTGCGGCGGGCCGACAGCGTGGCCAGGTTCTTCTGCAAGGCGTGCACCGTGCTCATCAGCGTGACCACCGGATAAGTCGCAAAAGCCGCCACCTCTTCGATCTGCGACCGCGTGAGACGCGACATCCACAGCCCTTGCATGAGCTGCAGCGACAGGCGGCGGCCCGAGGCATTGCGCAAGCGCACCAGGTCTTCATAGCCCTTGAAAGTGCGCGAGATAGGCTGGATCAGGTCCGCCCCCGCCTCTGCAAAGCGCACGGCTCGCTCGATGGCCTCCTCGGGGTCGGCCACATCGGTGCGTGCGACGATGAGGAAGTCCGGGTCCTGGCGGGCATCCACCGCCGCCTTGATGCGCGCCACGGCATCGGGGATGGACACCACAGGCGTCACCGCCGCCGCCGCCGGGCAGCGCTTGGGACTGATCTGGTCTTCGATCGAGATCGCGGCCACGCCCGCCTTCTCGAACTCGCGCACGGTGCGGGCCACGTTGATGACATTGCCGTAGCCGGTGTCGGCATCGGCAAACACAGGCTTTTTCACCACGTTGACGATGTGGTGCACCACCCCCACGTTTTCGCTGAGTGTGTAGACCTCCATGTCTGGCTGGCCCAGCAGCGATGCCGAGATGCCAAACCCCGTGGTGAAGATGCCGTCAAAGTCCGACTGGTCCACCAGCAGGGCCGAGAGGGCGTCCTGCGCACCGGCCATCCAGAAGGTAGGGCCCGACTGGATGCGCGCACGCAGCTGTTGTCGCAAGCTTGTTGTCATGGCGGGTGTCCTCAACGTTTCACGGGGTCGATGTAGCTGCCCATGGACACGAACTTCTGGTCCTTGAGCTCCATCAGCGCCACCCCCGTCTGGCCGCGCCGCGCATAGCCACCGGCACTGATGGGCTGGAAGGTGATCTTGGGGCCGATCTTCTGGTCAAAGTCCTTCATGCCATCCAGCTCGGCCACCACCTTGGCGCGGCTCGGTTCGGTGCCGGTGCGCTTCAAGGCCTCGACCGTCACGGCGGCCGACGAATAGCCCATGAGCGCCATCGAGGTGGGAGCCGACTTGGGATACAGCTTGGTGTAGCGCTGGAAGAACGACTGGATGGCTGGGTTGTTGCCATCCACCGCGTCGTAGTACGAGGCCACATACAGCTTGGACTGCGTCTTGCCCAGCAGCTCGATGAACTTGGGGTCGTTGAGCCCCCCCGCACCAAACACCGTGGGCTTCCAGCCCAGCTTTTCGGCACCGCGGAAGAACTGCACCGCCTCCTGGCCCAGCGCGTAGACGATGACCACGTCCGGCTCAGCCTGCTTGAGCTTGAAGACCTGCGAGGTCAGGTCGGTCGCGAAGCGCTCAAAGGTCTGCGCCTCCACCAGCTTCATGCCATGCTTTTCCATGCGCTGCACGGCAATGTCGTAGGCCGGTTTGCCCCAGCCGTCGTTCTGGTAGAGCATTGCGATCTTCTTGGCCTTGAGCACTTCGACCGCATGGTCGATGTAGGCCGCCGTCTCGGTGGATTGGGGCGACGGCAGCACGTACAGCAGGTCGCGTGGCGGGTTGGAGGTCAGGTCGGAGATGCTCAGCGCGCCAATGGTGGGCACCTTCTTGGTAGAGCTGTATTCGTAGGCGCTGATGTTGGTGGCGTGGCCGATGTTGCCCACCATGGCAAACACCTTGTCGCGCTCGATCAGGAGCTTGGCGTTGGCCACCGACTTGGCGGGCTTGAGTTCGTCGTCATAGGTGATGAGCTTGATCTTGCGGCCATTGACGCCGCCCTGTTCGTTGACCATGTCGAAGTAGGTGCGCATGCCTTCGTCCACGGCCTTGCCCATGTAGGCCAGTATGCCAGACAACGGCTGTGATGAGCCCAGCACGATCTCCTGGGTCAGCACGCCCTCTTCCTTGTTTTCGAAGGCATGCGCGCCCAGGGTGGCGGTCATCAGACTGGCAGCTGCTGCGGCCAGCAGGGTGCGGCGGGGGGTGAGGTGGGTCATGGTTTGTCTCCTGTGTTTATCGGTGGGAAGGGAACATGGGGGAAGGAACTTGCAAAGCCGAGCCTGCGGTCAGCCGCCCAGGTAGGCACGGCGGATGTCTTCGTTGCCTGCCAGCTCCGAAGCAGGGCCTTGCATCACGACACGGCCGGTCTCGATGACGTAGCCCTCGTCGGAAATGTCGAGCGCAATGTCGGCGTCTTGCTCCACGATCAGCAGCGTGAGGTTTTCGCGGTCGCGGATGTCGCGCAGCGTCTCGAAGATCGCGTCTTTCAGGATGGGTGCCACGCCCATGGAGGGCTCATCCAGCATCAGCAGGCGCGGCTTGGCCAGCAGGCCCCGGGCAATGGCCAGCATCTGCTGCTCGCCGCCCGACAGCGTGCCGGCGCGGGACGTGATGCGTTCCTTGAGCCGGGGAAAATAACCCAGCACCCGGTCGATGTCGTCGCGCACCTCGGCTGCTGGGCGGGTGTATCCACCCAGCACCAGGTTGTCGCGCACGGTGAGTTGCGCAAACACCATGCGGCCTTGCGGCACATGGGCAATCCCTCGGCGCACCAGCGCTTCGGCGGGCACGTTGGCGATGGACTGGCCGTCAAAAATGGCTTGCCCGTCACTGACGGGCAGCAGCCCCGAGAGTGCACGCATCAGCGTGGTCTTGCCCGCGCCGTTGGCGCCCAGCACACACACGATGCGGGCCTGCGGTACGCGCAGGCTCACCCCGTGCAGCGCGCGGATCTTGCCGTAGCCCGCGCTCAGGTTGTCCACGCTCAGCAGTGCGGGCGCACTGGATGGTTCAACGCCGTTTGCCACTCTTGCCTCCTCCGAGATACGCCTCAACCACGGCGGGATGGTTTTCGATCTCCCTGGGGGAGCCCTGCGCCAGGAAGGCGCCGTTGTGCATCACGGTGATCGTGTCCGAGATGGACATCACCAGCGGCATGCTGTGCTCGATGAGCAGCAGGGTCGCTTGCGTGCTGGCCTGCAGCCGCTTGAGTGTTTCGCCCAGGGCATCGATCTCACGGTTGTTCATGCCCGCTGCAGGCTCGTCCAGCAGCATCAGGCGTGGCTCCAGCGCCATGGCACGGGCCAGCTCCACCAGCTTCTGCGTGCCATAAGGCAAGTCGCGCACCACCGCATGGGCATGGGCTTGCAGGTTGAGCTTCTCCAGCACGGCCTCCACACGCTCACGTTCCTCGCGCTCCTCACGGCGCTGACGTGGCAGGCCCAGCAGGGCTTCCACCAGCGTGGCGCGCATGGCCATCGACCGTGCAATCAGCACGTTGTCAAACACGGTCAGTTCGGCAAACAGCTCCAGGTTCTGGAAGGTGCGGGCAATGCCCAGGCGCGCCACCTGGTGCGCCTTGCAGCCCAGCAATTCCACGTCACCTGCGGCCGTGCGATACCGCATGGAGCCTTGCTGGGGCGTGTAGAAGCGGCTGATGCAATTGAGCATCGTCGTCTTGCCAGCGCCGTTGGGCCCGATCAATGCGTGCACCGTACCGGGCATCACGTCGAAGCTCACGTCCTGCACGGCCACAATGCCGCCGAACGCCATGCGCACGCCCTGGATGCTGAGCAATGGGGTTGCCCGACCGGGTACTGCCGACACAGTTGCCTGCAACGGCAATGTCTTGTCGTCCAAAACTCTCATCGCGCCACCCCGCTTTGCGCTGCATCTGCGCCGGGCAGGCGCTTGCGCTTGAAGAGGCTGGCCAGCCCGTCGGGCAGGAACATCAGCGCCAGGATCATGGCCACGCCGTACAGCGCGCGCTGGAACTGATCAAACCCCAGGTAGGTGAGCAACTGCGGCGCACCGATGACGAACACCGCGCCCAGCACCGAGCCAAGGATGGAGCCCAGACCGCCCACGATGACCATCGAGACGAAGCTGATCGACACCATGATGCTGAACAGCGATGGGTCGATGAAGCGCACCAGCGGTGCATACAACGCACCCGACAGGCCGGTGTAGAAGGCGCAGACGCCAAACGCCACCAGCTTGAGCGCCGTGGTGTTCAGGCCCAGAGCGCGAGCAGCTGTCTCGCTGCCCTTGATGGCCAGAAAGCCACGCCCAAACCGGCTGCGCGCCAGGTTGCGCGCCACCCACAGCGCACCCGCCAGCACCACCGCGGTGAACACGTGGTACGCACGCTCGTCCAGCGCCCAGCTGAACAGCGTGGGGCCGGGCGCGCCCATGCCGTTCTCGCCGCCCGACATGTCGCCGCTGGACTTGGCGATCTCCACCGAGATCATCACGAAACCCAGCGTGGCGATCGCCAGGAACACCTCTTCCAACCGCAGGACGGGGAGCGCCAGCAGCAAGCCCACCACGGTGGCGATGCTGGCTGCAATGAACATCGAGAGCACCAGCGGCACACCAAAGTGCGTGGTCAGGATGGCCGAGCCATAAGCACCGATGCCGAAGAACACGGCACCCGCCATGGAGATCAGGTTGGTGTAGCCCGTGAGGATGTTGGTGCCAAACGAGGCCAGCGTATAGATGATGACAAGCGTGAAGATGTACAGCACGTAGCCACCGGGCACAAGCGGCGCCAGCACGAAGGCCAGCACGAACAGCAGCGGGCCGAGCCAGGGGTATGCGTCAAAGACTTTGGTCATGGCGGCTCCTTAGACCTTCTTGATCTGGGCGCGGGCCAGCAGACCGTGGGGGCGCAGGATCAGGATGACCAGCATCACGATGAAGGGCACCGCGTCCTTCCAGGCCGAGGACACATAGGCGCCCGTGAGGTTCGACGACACGCCGATGATCACGCCGCCCAGCAGCGCGCCCGGCATGCTGCCAATGCCGCCCAATACCGCGGCGGCGAACGCGAAGTGCAGGGCGTGCTGCATCATCGAAAAGTGCACGAAGGTCAGCGGCGCAATCAGCAAGCCCGCCGTGGCGGCGATCACGTGCGACAGCGCCCAGGCCAGCGCATAGATGCGCTTGATCGGAATGCCCATGAGGCGCGCAGCCGTGGGGTTTTCCATCGTGGCCTGCATGGCGATGCCCAGCCGCGTGAAGCGAAAGAACGCAAACAGCAAACCTGCCAGCGTGGCGCATACGGCCACGATGCCCAGGTCGATGCCCGAGACGATCACACCGCCGATGTCGATGGGAGCAGCCGGGAAGATGCTGGGCAGCTCCTGCGTGTCCTTGCCCCATACCCAGATGGCCAGGTCGCCAAACACCAGGAACAGGCCCAGTGTGCAGATCGCAGACGACAGCAGTGCCTTGCCGATGAAGCGGCGGATGATGAACCGTTCAATCGCCATGCCCAGCGCCGCGCCAAAGAGCAGCGTGAGCGGCACCACCGCCCACAGCGGCAGGCCCAGCTTGAACAGTGTGTAGGCCACAAAGGCCGAGAGCATGGCCGCTTCGCCATGCGCGAAGTTGAGGATGCCCGTCGCCTTGAACACCATCACGATGCCCAGGGCGATGAGCCCGTAGATGGCGCCCAGGGCGACGCCGCTCACAATCATCTGCAACATGGTGCGCTCCTGCCCGTCATGTCGCCGCAGCGGCTGCACGCTCGCGCGCCAGCCGGGCTTTGAGATACGGCGTGAACCCGCCCGCCTCGATGGTGGCGCGCTCGGTGGACGACCAGGGCTCGAACGGCAGCGCCTGGCCCGTGCGCTCGTTGACAACCACACCACGCTCCCAGTCCACGCGCAGCGTGTCCCGGCGCTGCGTGGCGGCACGGATGCCCGGGCAGGTGATCAGCGGGAAGCCCATGCTGATCTCCCCCCGAAAGAAGCCGGGCGAGAAAGACTCGGCGATCACGCCAGCCACCCCGAGGTGGCGCATGGCGCGCATGGCCGGGTAATGCGGGTGGCCATAGCCAAAGTTCTGGCCGCCCACCAGCACATCACCTTTGGCGACGGATTGGGCAAAGCCAGGGTCGTAACTGGTCATGGTGACCGCCGCCAGTTCATTGATGTCGGTGATCTTGATGTTCTTGATGCCAACAATCAGGTCGATGTCATAGTCGTCTTCGGTGAAGACCCAGGCCGCGCGGCCATGCAAGGTTGGCAATGTCATGCTGCGCTCCCTTCGGTGTTGGCGAGATAGGGCCGGGGGTCGGTGATGCAGCCTTCCAGGGCCGATGCCGCCACCACGGCAGCGTTGCAGATGAAGATTTCGGAGTCGGCACTGCCCATGCGGCCGGGCGTGTTGAGCGTGCCGGTGGACACAGCGCGCTGGCCATCGGTCATGGTGGCAATGCGGCCGTAGCAATAGTCACAGCTCGATGAGCTGATGAACGCGCCTGCATCCACCAGGGTGGAGATCAGGCCTTCACTGGCGGCCTGCGACATGATGGCCTGGGAGGTGGGCACCACATGCAGCTGGAAGCCCGGCTTGATCTTGCGGCCCTTGAGCACCTGGGCGGCAATGCGCAAGTCCTCCAGGCGGCCGCTCGCGCAGCTGCCCAGGTAGCCCATGTGCACTTCCAGGCCTGCGTATTCGGTCAGGTCCCGGGTATTGGCGGGGCTGGGTGGCGCCACTACGATGGGCGCCAGGTCGCTCACATCCACGGTCACCACACGGTCGTAGTGCGCATCGGCATCGGGGTAGACCGGGTCCAGGGCGATCTTGGAGCGGCCCTTGGCGTGTTCCAGCGTTTTGGCATCGGGGGCAATCAGCATCGTGGTCGCGCCCAGGAACATGGCCTGGCCGCAGATCGTCTGGCGGCCCTCGATGCTCATGGCGTCAATCACAGGGCCGCACAGCTCGACCACCTTGAAGCGGCAGGAAGAAGGCCCCATCACCCGCACCAGGTGGTGGAAGATGTCACGCGCCATCACACCGGGCTGCACCGTACCGGTGACTTCGATCTTGACCGTGCCCGGCACCACAAGCGCCATGCGCTCGGAGACAAAGGTCTCCAGCACACTCTTGCGCGCTCCAATGGCCAACGTGCCGAACGCACCCAGCTGGCTCACATGCCCGTCGAAATGCACCGCAAACGCACCCGGCGTGGCGTAGCCCAGCTCGGCCGACACCTGGTGGCCAATGCCCTCGCGCTCGTGCACGGGCACGCCCTGCTCCTTGCCCCAGGCGCGGGTGACCTTGTGCAGCTCTTCCTCCGTGGGGGCGGCGGCCGGGACCATGTGGTCAATGAACAGCACAAAGCGCTCGGGGCTGGGCACCTTGTCCACACCGAACTCCTCCTTGGCCTCCTTGAAGAACACATCCGTGTAGCCCGGAAAGTCATAGGCAATCACGAAATCCGGCCTGGCCAGGATCTCGTCGCCCGCCCGGACTGCAGGCACCCCTGCAACCCGGGCGAGGATCTTTTCAGTCATCGTGTAAGACATGTGGCTTCACCCAGTTATCCACTATGTGGAAGTTGAAAAATCGTTTGATTACTTATTAAAAAATCAAACGACAGCTCAATCGCCTGGGTAAACCCTAGATTGCCCACTATGTGGATACAAACTACAAAGACAACATGAATAAAAACACCATAACAGTCCCATCAGAGACAAATAAACCGCCACATAGTGGAAATTCGAAAACAGGGACTCAAAGCATCGAACGTGTCGTGCAGATGCTCCGTATCGTGGCGTCTCGTGGCAAAGGTGGCATGCGCATCGGCGAGATCGCCGCCACCAGCGGCCTGCCGCAGTCCACTTGCTTTCGCATGCTTCACCGGCTGGAGGCCGAAGGCCTGGTGGACCGGGATGCCCACACACGCAAGTACTACCTGGGCCCGCTGCTGTACGAGCTGGGATTGCTCGCGCGCCCCCGCTACCGGCTGTCGGAGCTGTGCGACAGCGCGCTGCAAAAGCTGGCCGAAGTCACCCAGGACACCATCTACCTGAGCGAGCGCAGCGGCCTGGAGGCCGTATGCACCCACCGCGCACTGGGCGACTACCCCATCAAATCGCTGGCGCTGGACGTGGGCATTCGCCGCCCGCTGGGCGTGGGTGCGGGCGGGCTGGCGATCCTGTGCGCACTACCCCCCGACGAGGCCGAATCCATCATCGATGCCAACGCGCCCAAATACGAGAAGTACGGATTCGTCACAGCCCCCTACCTGCGCGAGGCGATCAAGGTGGGACGCGAGAAGGGCTATGCGTTTCTGGACAGCGTGGTCACACCAGGTACAGCAGCCATCGGTATCGCTTTTCCGCCAGACAACCCGATCGCCGCCATCAGCGTGGCCGCGATCTCGGGGCGGCTGGAGTCGCACCGGCGCGACGAGGTGGCCCGGCTCATGCGCCCGCAGATCCGCGCCATCTGCGAGGCCATGACCAGCCAGGCGGTGCTGGCAGATCGCTGACCGCCCATCAACTACAACACCCGAAACGCCATCACCGCCACCAGCGTGGGCGGCAAAGCCCCGAGCAGCAGTCCGAGCGGGTGGATGGCGTTGTCAGCAAACTTCTCTTTCAGGATCGCCGCGCCTGCCGGGTTGGGCGCATTCGCGATCACGGTCAGGCCACCGCCGGTCACCGCACCTGCCACCAAGGCCACCTTGAACTCATGGCTGAGGCCTTCGACCAAAGAACCCAGGTAAGTTAGCGCTGCGTTGTCCGTGAAGGCCGTGAGCGCCGCAGCACCAAAGAACACGGCGTTGGCATCCATCTTCATGAGCACCGGCTGCAACCACCACTGCTGCACGCCACCCAGCACCACCAGACCGGCCAGGAAGAAAGCCACGAGCAAGGCCTCGCGCAGGATCAGCGGGTTCTGGTGGCGCTGGTAGGCCGTGGTGAACCCCATGAAAAACAGGAACAGGCCCATGAAGACTGCTGGGTGGTGCGCAAACAGCACGACGAGCCCCAGGAAAACCAGATGCACCAGCATCACAGACACAGGCACGGGCACCTCGTCCGTCGTGATCTTGCGTCCCATGTGCCCCACCTGGTGGCGAAACAGCAGTGTGGCGATACCGGCGTTGACCACCACCGCGACGGCCGCCTTCCAGCCAAAGTTGGACACCATGAACCACAGGTCCCAGTTCCACTGCGCCGCCACCATGAGCACCGGCGGCGCGGCGAACGGCGTGAGGGTGCCGCCGATCGAGATGTTGACGAACAGCACACCAATGGTCGAATACTTGAGCTTGTTCGACAAAGGCTGCGAAAACAGGATGTCACGCAGCATCAGCGCCGCCAGCGTCATCGCAGCAGGCTCGGTGATGAAGGAGCCCAGCAGCGGAACGGCCGACAACACCACAAAGTACATCGCCACACCGCGCTGAAAAGGCATACACCGTGCCAACACCCGCACCGCCGAGCCAGCCATCTGAAGAATCGGCCGAGTAGCCGCAATCACCATGATCGCGAACACGAACAGCGGCTCGGTGAAATTGCGCGAGTCCAGGTAGGCGGTGGCCTCCTGCTTGCCGCTGATGGTGAACATGAACAGCATGAGCACCAGCGCCCAGAAGCCGAAGACCACCTCGACCTCGCCCAGCAAATGCCAGATGCCCGCATGCTTGGGCTGCGTGTGCGCCAGACGTTCGAAGTACTTGGTGGAGAAGGTATGGAGGATGGCCAGGCCGAACAGGACTGCACCAATCCCCTGGATCAGGGTGGGAGAGGAGTTCATGGGTCGCAAAAAAACCGCGCGGCGGCCCGACCAGCGCATGAACCTGCCGAGCCACGATGGCGCCGACACCCATCTGTGATTTTACCGTGGCACTACGGCGACCCTGTGTAGGCGCAGCGCGCGTTGCACGCAGCGCACGGCGCACACAACCATGCAGCCCACTCGGGAGTCTCGCTTTCCAGACAATGGAGGCACCCCACTTGGAGGTCCCATGCACCATCATCCAACCGCACCACCCTTGTCTTCACCGCCCCCTGCGCCGATCCCATCGCCCGTGGCTTGGCTGGGCTATGGGGGCCTGCTGCCGTTTGTGGCGCTGGCGGCTGTGGGCCTGTGGGCACCCGGCACGCCGTGGTGGAGCGCGGCGCTACTGGCCTATGGCGCGGTGATTCTGAGTTTTGTGGGAGCGCTGCACTGGGGCTTCGCCATGGCACAAAGCGGGCTGAGCGCCACAGAGCGCACGCACTGCTTTGTGTGGAGCGTAGTGCCATCGCTGATGGCCTGGCCTGCCACACTATTGCCCCCTGCAGCAGGAGCCGTGTTGCTGATAGCAGGCTTTGCAGCCCACCTGGTGCAAGACCATCGGCTGGCTGCACGCACATCGTTGCCCGCGTGGTACCTGCCACTGCGTTGGCGCCTGACGATCACGGCCTGTGTGTGCCTGGCAGTGGGCGCCATGGCTGCCAGCCGCTGACGATTCGATGGCCCAGCAAAAAGCCCGCCGAAGCGGGCTTTTTATCACCGGTGGACTGCCGCTTAGCGGAAACGCGACTGGGGCACCGTGTGCAGATCGCCGTCGATGCTGCTGATGTAGTTAGACAGCGCCTTCAGTTCAGCGTTGGTGAACTGCTTGGCCACACCGCCCATGATGGCGTTGCCACGACCCACGTTGGCGTTCTTCTCGACCTTGTAGGACTTGAGCGCCACAAACAGGTAGTCAGCGTGCTGGCCTGCGATCTTGGGGTAAGAGGGATCGATGGGCTTGGCGAAGTTGTCGCCGTGGCAAGAAACGCAGGCGCCCTTCTTCAGCAGCTCGGCCACTTGCACGCTGGGTTCACGCGAGGGCTTGGCGGGTAGCTCGGCACCGGTCTTGCCATGCTGTTCGTAGTAGGCTGACACGTCAGCGATGTCCTTCTCGGACAACGACTCGGCGATGCCGCGCATGGTGGGGTGCTTGCGCTCACCCTTCTGGTAGGCGACCAGCGCTGCCGCAATGTACTTGGCGCTTTGGCCAGAGATCATGGGCACCTTATGGATCTCAGGGAAGCTGGCTTGGTAGCCAACGATGCCGTGGCAACCAATGCACATGGCAATCTTTTGCTTGCCGGCTTCCACGTCGCCCTTGGCTTCCTGGGCGTGGGACAAGGCGGTCACGGAAGCGACAGCCAGGGCAAATAGCGTGGTCAACGTTTTGTTCATTTTGCGCGCACAATCTCGTGGAAGTTCAGCTCTGGGCTCTGATCAGCCGCCGATTATAGCCAGCGCCCTGTCAAGCCCATTCATCAACGATCCGGTGTTTTCCCCCATGAAATTCCAAGGCTCCCAGAACTACGTCGCCACCCAAGACCTGATGCTCGCCGTCAATGCCGCCATCACGCTGCAGCGGCCGCTGCTGATCAAGGGCGAGCCCGGCACGGGCAAGACGATGCTGGCCGAGGAAGTGGCCCAGGCGCTGGACATGCCGCTGTTGCAGTGGCACATCAAGTCCACCACCAAGGCCCAGCAGGGCCTGTATGAATATGACGCGGTAAGTCGCCTGCGGGACAGTCAGCTCAACGACGGTGACAGCGCCGAGCGCGTGAAGAACATCCGCAATTACATCATTCAGGGCGTGCTGTGGCAGGCCTTCACGGCCGACCGCCCCGTGGCGCTGCTGATCGACGAGATCGACAAGGCCGACATCGAATTCCCGAACGATCTGCTGCGCGAGATCGACCGCATGGAGTTCTACTGCTACGAAACACGCGAACTCATCAAGGCCAAGCACCGCCCCCTGGTGTTCATCACGTCGAACAACGAAAAGGAGCTGCCCGACGCGTTTCTGCGCCGCTGCTTCTTCCATTTCATTAAGTTCCCCGAAGCCGACACCATGCGGCAGATCATCAACGTGCACTTCCCCACGCTCAAGAGCGAGCTGCTCAGCGTGGCGATGAAGACGTTCTATGACGTGCGCAACCTGCCCGGCCTCAAGAAGAAGCCATCGACCAGCGAACTGATCGACTGGCTCAAGCTGCTGGTGGCCGAAGACATTCCGCTCACCGCCTTGCAAAGCGCCGACAACAAGGTGGCGGTGCCGCCTCTGGTGGGTGCGCTGCTCAAGAACGAACAGGACGTGAGCCTGTTCGAAAAGCTGGTGTTCATGAACCAGAGGAACCGCTGAGTGAGCGACGGCAACAACGACACCCGTCAACTGCTGGTCAACGGCGTCGCAGATGCTGTGGGCTTTGTGGGTGGCGCGCTGCTGGGTTTCTGGCTGGGCAAGCTGCTGGGGTTCGACGTCTTCGCGCCCGGCTACGGCACCGGCAGCCTGATTGGCATCGCCCTGGTGGGTTTCGGTGGTGGCCTGGGCCTGCATGCAGCCCGGCGCTGGCAGAACAGCCGCCGCAGCCAGCCGTCCAAGGATTGATGACTGAAGGGTAGAGACCCATGGCTTTTGTAGAACCTGTCACCCTGCGCGATCGCGGCGTCCGCCTGGAGCCGCTGGCTCTGGCACATGAAGACGGCCTGCGGGCCGCTGCCGCCGATGGCGAGCTTTGGAAGCTGCGCATCACCTCGGTGCCAGAGCCACAGGACACCCGTTCGTACATCGAAGCAGCGCTCAAGATGCGCGAAGACGGCAACCGCTTTGCCTTTGCCGTGGTCGAAGATGCCACTGGCAAGGTGCTGGGCTCTACCAGCTATCACGACATCGTGCCCGCAGTGAAGCGCGTGGAAATTGGCTGGACCTGGTACCGCCAAAGTGTGCAGCGCACCCACGTCAACACCACCGCCAAGCTGCTGATGATGGGCCACGCGTTCAACACGCTGGGCTGCCATGTGGTGGGCTGGCGCACCGACAACTACAACTTTGCATCGCAACGCGCCATCGAGCGCCTGGGCGCCAAGAAGGATGGCGTGCTGCGCGGCCACGCGCTGCGCCGCGACGGCACCATCCGCGACACGGTGATGTACAGCATGCGTGCCGGCGAATGGCCCGAGGCCAAGGCACAGTTGCTATATCTTTTAGAGCGTCACGCGCAATAAGCACTAGCGCCAGAGGCCCAAATCATGCTCATCGACTTCTTCTACACCCTGCGCTCGGCAAAGTTGCCCGTGTCGGTCAAGGAATACCTCACCCTGCTCGAAGCCCTGCAGGCCGGTGTGGTGGGCCCCAAGTCGGATGACGCGTGGAGCCTGGACGACTTCTACAACCTCTCGCGCCTCACGCTGGTCAAGGACGAGAAGCACTACGACAAGTTCGACCGGGCCTTCGGCGCCTACTTCAAGGG
>NZ_JADHVT010000055.1 GCF_016783915.1 Acidovorax sp. | reverse complement strand
GACCTGCAGGCCGACCTGGCCCAGGCGCTCGACAAGGTGTGATGTGCGGGTGGCCATGCGCCCCCAAAGCGCATGGCCAGGCACTCGTCACCACATTTTTGAGACTTTTCGCGCCCTAGCGGTAGTGGAAGATGCGATGCAAGCTACACATTTGATAGCAAATGTGACAGTAGCGCACAAAAAATTGCGGGGCCTGTCCGTGCACGGCGGGGCGATGGCAGCCAGCGCCGGGCGCTGCCAGTCTTCAACCCACGTCGCGTGCCAGCCGGATGCCCGTGAACTGCCAGCGCGCCGTGGCCGGGAAGAAGTTGCGGTAGGTCAGCCGCTCATGCCCAGGTGGCGTGGCGCTTGACGAGCCCCGCAGCACGTACTGATTCACCATGAACTTGCCGTTGTATTCGCCCACGGCACCCTCTGCAACCCGAAAGCCGGGATACGGGGCATAGCTCGACTGTGTCCATTGCCAGGCGACGCCAAAGAGCTGCACCATGGGGTCGGCATCCTGCGCGGCCGCGTGCTCCCATTCGGCCTCGGTGGGCAGACGGGCTCCCGCCCAGCGCGCGTAGGCATCGGCTTCGTAGTACGAGATGTGCACCACAGGCTGCGATCCCTGCAGTGGCTGCAGCCCCGAGAGCGTGAAGTGATGCCACGCCCCCTCCACGCGGTGCCAGTACAGCGGGTGATTCAGACCCTGTGCTGCCCGCCAATCCCAACCTTCCGCCAGCCAGAGCATGGGGTTCTGGTAGCCCCCGCCCTCCACAAAGGCCGCAAATTCAGCCTGGGTAACAAGGCGCGATGCCAGTGTGTAAGGGTGCAGGTACGTGCGATGGCGTGGGCCTTCGTTGTCAAACGCAAAGCCTTCGCCTTTATGGCCGATTTCGATGAGCCCTCCGTCGAAAGAATGCCACGTCAAAGTTGCAGCCACGGGCTGTGGCACCACATCGCAAGCCGCCGCATAGACAGGGAACAGCGGGTTGCACGACAGCAGGTGCTGTATGTCGGTGAGCATCAACTCCTGGTGCTGCTGCTCGTGTTGCAAGCCCAACTCGATCAGGGCACACAGCGAGGCATCGTGCGCTACGGTCGACAACAGGCGCGCCATGCGGGCATCCACATCGGCCCGGTAGGCCAGCACCTCATGGAGCGCGGGGCGCGTAAGCAGCCCCCTCTGCGGGCGCGGGTGCTTGGCCCCCACACCGTTGTAGTAAGAGTTGAAAAGCACCCGGAACGCAGGTGCAAACGGCACAAATCCGGGTTCGTGCGCTTCGAGCACGAAGGTTTCAAAAAACCAGGTGGTGTGCGCCAAGTGCCATTTGGTGGGGCTGGCGTCAGGCATGGACTGCGCGCTGCAGTCCTCGGGCGACAGGGGCGCGGCCAGTGCCACCGAGCGGCCGCGCACGGCGGTGTAGCGGGACTGCAGTGTGTTGGAAGTCATGGTCATTGCGGCCACCGATCAAGGACGCGCGTGCACCACCGCAAACCAGCCGCGTTCGTCCGTCCACGCCTGCGCCTGCGCAAAACCGGCGCGCGCAAGCATGTCGGTGAACACGGGCAACGGGTACTTGTAGCTGTTCTCGGTGTGGATGCGCTCGCCCTGGTCGAACCTGCGACCGCCGCCGGGCCAGCACACCTCGGTGTCAGAGGCGGCCTCCAGGTGCATTTCGATGCGCGACGCCTCGGTGTTGAAAAACGCGCGGTGCTGCCACTGCGCCACGTCAAAGTCGCTGCCGATCAGGCGGTTCACATGCCGCAGCACATTGCGGTTGAACTCGGCCGTCACCCCTGCCGCATCGTCGTAGGCCGCCTCCAGCACCGCCACGTCCTTGGGCAGGTCGATGCCGATGAGCAGGCCACCATCGTCGTCAATGAGCTCGCGCATGTGGGCCAGCAGCTCCAGCGCATGCGGTGGATCGAAGTTGCCGATGGACGAGCCCGGGTAAAACACGAGGCGCCCGGTGCGGGGAATGTCGTCGGGCAGTGCCACCCCCAGGGTCATGTCGCCCGCCAGTGCGCGGGCATCCAGCGCCGGGAAATCATCGCGCAGCCCCTGCACCGCCTGCTCCAGAAAATCCGCCGAAATGTCCACGCCCACAAAACACGCCGGCTGCACCAGGCGGCACAGTGTGCGGGCTTTCTCGCAGTTGCCCGCGCCCAGTTCGATCAGGGTGCGGCCTGCGCCCACGGCGCCCGCAATGCTGTCTGCATGCGTCTGCATGAGCGCCATTTCGGTGCGTGTGGGGTAGTACTCCGGCAAGCGCGTGATGGCCTCAAACAGCTGCGAGCCGTGCTGGTCGTAAAAATACTTGGGGGAGATGCGTGCGGGCCGCTGGGTCAGTCCGTGGGTGATGTCGGAATAGCGAGGCAGGAGCATGGGTCGTCAGGACGTTGGAGCGGCAGCGCCGCCGGGTGGTCAAAAGCAGAGGCACCTGGAGCGCCCACATTGCGGCCCGCCCCACACGCTCCCCTGCCCCATTGTGCGTTGCCTCGCCGATTGCCGTGTGTAGGCCATTTCCGCACCCACAAAAAAAGGGCTGGCGCATGCGCCAGCCCTTTGACCCTTGGAGAACTTTTGCTGTCAGGAACACAGGGGCCACTAGGCCCCAGCGCCCTTAGAAGCGCCAGCCCAGACCCACGCCCACCAGAACGGGGTCCACCTTGAAGGTGCCCAGCTTGGCACCGCCTGCGCTCACCTCGGTCTTGATGAAAACTTTCTTCACATCGAAGTTGAGATACAGGTTCTTGGCCAGCGGGATGTCCACACCCACTTGCAGCGCGGGGCCGAAGCTGTTGCGGTCAATGCTCACACCAGCAGGCAGGTTCACGCTGGAAAACCGCGTGTAGTTCAGGCCCGCGCCCACATAAGGCTTGAAGCCGGGGGCATCAAAGTGGTACTGCGCCAGCAGTGTAGGTGGCAGGTGCTTGAGTGTGCCGATGGCTGCGCCACCAGCGCTGAGCGTGTGCTTTTGTGGCACGGTAAGGACCAGCTCTGCCGCGATGTTCTTGTTGAAGAAGTAGGTGACATCCACTTCAGGCATGGTCTTGTTGTTGACCGACAGGCCCAGCGGGGTGCTGTCCTTGTTGGCGCTGTCTAGGTGCACCGCACGTGCACGGACCATCCAGGGGCCCTCAGCCTGTTGCGCCAGGGCAGCGCCAGAAGACAGGGCACAGAGAACGGCGACAGCCAGCAGGTTCTTTTTCATGGTATTTCGCATCGGTTGGACGGGGACGACCCCCGTACATGCATTGAACCGCTGCGGCCCCCACCCGGCCTTGCCCTACCTCAAGGCCCTGGTACTAACCCTTAGACCTATATCAAGAAATACCCACTATCAGGCTGTGGACTTGCCCCGCAGGCGCTGAACCAGCGTCACCCCGGCCAGCACCAGGCCCCCTGCCACGATGCCCACCACGGCGTTCAGCAGGTTGGGCACCAGCACCGCCCACAGCCCGCCCACGGGCCATTGCGCCGCTGCCGTGCCTGCAGCCTCAACCGCATGGTGCAACGCAGGCACGCCGTGCACCAAAATGCCACCGCCCACCAAAAACATCGCCGCAGTGCCCGCAATGGACAGGCCCTTCATCAGCCAGGGCGCCGCGCGCAAGATGCCCGAGCCCAGGGCGCGCGCGGCGCTGCTGGTCTTGTTGTTGAGCCACAGTCCCAGGTCATCCAGCTTGACGATGCCCGCCACCAGCCCATAGACACCAATGGTCATGATGATGGCGATGCCCGACAGCACGGTCAGCTGCTGCACAAAGGGTGCGGCGGCCACTGTGCCCAGCGTGATGGCAATGATTTCGGCCGACAGGATGAAGTCCGTGCGCACGGCGCCCTTGATCTTGTCCTTTTCAAAGGCCACCAGATCCACCGCCGGATTGGCATTGGCCTTGGCGTGGCTTTCGTGCTCAGCCTCGTCCTCGTGCTGGGCGTGCAGCAACTTGTGCGCCACCTTCTCAAAACCCTCAAAACACAAGAAGGCGCCCCCCACCATCAGCAGCGGCGTCACGGCCCAAGGCGCAAAGGCGCTGATCAGCAGCGCAGCGGGCACCAGAATGAGCTTGTTGATGAACGAGCCCTTGGCCACCGCCCACACCACCGGGATCTCGCGCTCGGCGCGCACCCCGGTCACCTGCTGGGCGTTGAGCGCCAGGTCGTCTCCCAGCACGCCCGCCGTCTTCTGCGCAGCCACCTTGGTCATCACCGATACATCGTCGGCCATGGCGGCGCTCTTCTTGGCCGCCACCTTGGTCATCAAGGCCACATCGTCGAGGATGGTGGCGATATCGTCGAGCAAAGCAAGCAGGCTGCCAGCGGCCATGGGAAGTCCTTGGGGGTGAGTCGCAAAAAAAGCGGCGAACATGCCGCGGGTGTGCGCCGCACTATAGCAACGCACAGACAACAGCAGCGCAAGTTCCACCATCGTGCAGCGGCAATGCCATTCACAGATAGCCCCACAGTGCCTGCGGGCATGTCTGCCTAGCCGCAAGGCGCATACTCGCGCCCTTATCGACTACCCGCTATGGGGCCTTCTGTGGGCTTCACCGCCCCGCCATGCCCGGCTACCTGACCAAGCAGGAAGACATCGCCATCACCGGCGCGGCCGACCTGATCATCCAGTCGCTGCTCGACAAGCAGCAGTTTGCCGACCCTCTGGGCGCCGCCGAGGCACTGGGCATATCATCCGCCGCCTGGCCCCTGTTCGGCCTGTTATGGCCCTCGGGCGCGCAGCTGGCCCGGCGCATGGCCAATCGCCCCCTGCTGGCAGGCGAACGAGTGCTGGAGATTGGCTGCGGCCTGGGCCTGGCCAGCCTGGTGTGCCACCGACGCGGCATCGATGTCACCGCCAGCGACTGCCATCCGCTGGCCCAACAGTTTCTGCAGGAAAACGCGCGCTTGAACGGCCTGCACCCCATGAAGTACCGCACAGGCCAATGGGGCTCCCAAGCGCCAGCACAAGCCAACGCGGTGCAAGGCCAGTTCGACCTCATCATGGGCAGCGATGTACTGTATGAACGCGACGCCCGTGCGTCCCTGGCCACCTTTCTGGACCACCACGCAGGCGACGGCGCGCAGATCTGGATCGTGGACCCGAACCGGGGCAACCGCTCCAGCTTTCACAAACAGATGGCGGTTCACCGCTTTGAGGTGGTGGAGGAACGGCTGGACCACCCCGAGCAGGAAGACCGCCCTGCCTACAAGGGCCGACTGCTGGTGTACGAAAGGCCGCTGCGGGTCTGAGCCACTGACAATCTCTGTTGCACACCTGCCTCGCACGCAAAAAAACGCTCAGACACCTGAAAAATGGGCAACTGAAGCAAAGCACCGCTGAACAAGCATCCACTCTGATTCAGCCTCGCTAGGCCCTGAGGCTGGATGAAGCATCCGAGTGGAGATCAAAGACCAGCGAGCGCAGCCATTGGTTCGCGGGGTCCTTGTGAAACTTCGCGTGCCAGAACATGTTGATGGCAATTTTGGGCAGCTTGACCGGGTGCGCCAGATACCGGAGGTCAAAAGGCGCAGCCATGCGCTCGGCCAGACGCTCCGGTACGGTGGCGACGAGATCGGTGGACTGCAAGATATGACCCACGGCGACGAAGTGAGGGACTTTGAGCTTCACCTGCCTTTGGGGTGAGTGGTTGTCCAGTATCTCGTCCACCTGCCCATGGCCGGTGCCCGCAGAGACTATGGCCACATGGTCCGCACTGAAGAAGTCCTGCAAACGGATTTTCTTCTGATCCAGCCGGTGTCCTTTGCGAAACATGCAGACGTAGTTCTGCTCAAAAAGGCGGCGCTGAAAAAACCCCGCCTTCAACTGCGGCAGCAGGCCCACGGCAAGGTCCACATGGCCCGCCTCCATGGCGTCCTTCAGGTTGATGGCGGCATTGCGTACAGTGCTGATGGTGACGAACGGCGCGGCCTCCTCAATGCGCCGCATCAATTGCGGCAGAAAGTAGATCTCCCCGATATCCGTCATCCCCACGGTGAAGCTGCGTTTGCTGGTGAGCGGGTCGAATGTGTTCCTGGCGTTCACTGCCCCGTGAATCATCCCCAGCGCATACCCCACCGATTCCGCCAGCTGGCCAGCAAACGGGGTGGGCTGCATACCGCTCGCGGTGCGTGTGAACAGCTCGTCGTCAAACAGCTTGCGCAGCCGCGCAAGCGCATTGCTCACGGCGGGCTGCCCAAGTCCCAGGTTCTCTGCCACCTTGGAAACCTTGCGTTCGGTGAGGAGCTGATTGAAGACAACCAGCAGATTCAGGTCAATGTCTTTGAGCTCCATCGGTTGCCTCGCTAAATATTGATTTGAATGATATTCAACATTCACATCATCGCGTTGACTGATTTTCTCGTGCGTCTGATCATCGGGCCCATCAATTCCTGCTCCAGGAAACGACACCCCCAAAAAGGCTCCCGAGACAACACACGATGGAAGTCCACGTCCGCCCACTAGCGCGCACTCTCAATGTCACGGCCGGCGTCAATCTGCTGGACGCCCTGCGCGATAACGATGTGCCGGTTTCGTACAGCTGCATGGCCGGGAGGTGCGGAACCTGTCGCTGCAAGATCGTGACAGGACACGTGCTGGAGTCTGGGCGCGAGGTGCAGCAACCGCTGGCTGCGCAAGACTCGTACGTCCTGGCGTGCCAGACCTTTCTGACAGAGCCCTGCACGGTGGAGATTCCCGAACCGGATGAAGTGGTCGTGCATACGGCGCGAATCATCAAAGCCACCGTTTTGGCCATTGAAGACCCAACCCATGACATCAAGCGGCTGATTCTCCAACCAGCGAAGGCGTTGGATTTTTCGCCGGGCCAGTATGCGCAACTGCAGTTCACCCCCGCGCATGTGCGGCCCTACTCCATGGCAGGCACTGCCCAAGACAAAACGTTGGAGTTTCATATCAGGCTGGTTCCGCAAGGCCGCGTCACCGCCTATGTTGCGAACGAGCTTCGCGTGGGGGATACGGTTCGGGTCAGCGGCCCGATGGGCTCCGCATACCTGCGGCGCAAGCACACCGGGCCGATGCTATGTGTGGCGGGTGGCACAGGGCTGGCACCAATCCTGTCCATCGTTCGTGGTGTGGCTGCCGCAGGCATGGGCAATCCCATCTACCTGTACTTCGGTGTCCGATCTGAGCGCGACATCTATGGCCTTGAATGGCTGGAAGCGCTGCAACTTCAGCACCCGAACCTGAAGGTGCACATTGTGGTCGCGTCTGGCCAGGCGAGGGCTTGCCGCACAGGCCTCGTGACCGACGCCATCGCCCATGACTGGCCAAGCCTGGCGAGTTTTCGCGCATACCTCTGCGGCGCACCGCCCATGGTCGAAGCCACTTCTTTGCTGGTGCGGCAAATGGGCGTGTTGCCAGAGCAGATTTACGTGGATGCGTTTTATGCCAGTGGCACCTAGTGTGTAGTCCGGCCTGCTCAAAGCGACGGTCTGAGGGCCATCGCTGCCACTGTTGACGCCCCAAAAATTCGAAGGAGATAGCGATGAGTACACCGGTCAAGGAAGTCTTCCCCGGCCAGATGCAATGGGAAACCGAGGGCAGCAGCCGAATCCCGTTCATGGCCTACATAGGCGAAGACCTGCACAAGAAGGAGCTTGAACGATTCTTCTACCGACAGCATTGGAACTATGTCGGTTTGGAGGCCGAGGTACCGAACGTGGGGGATTTCAAGCGCACGGTGGTGGGAGAACGCTCCGTCATCATGGTGCGTGACGCGAGCGGAATCCAAGTGGTCGAGAACGTGTGCGCCCATCGCGGAATGCAGTTTTGCCGCGAGCGCCACGGCAACAAGAAGGATTTTGTGTGCCCGTATCACCAGTGGAGCTACACGCTGCAAGGGGATCTTCAAGGGGTGCCGTTTCGCCGTGGCGTCAAGCAGGACGGCAAAGTCAACGGCGGCATGCCTGCTGATTTCCAGACAGCGGACCATGGCCTGAACAAGCTGAAGGTGGCCACCCGTGGGGGCGTCGTTTTTGCCAGCTTCGACCACGACATCGAGTCGCTCGAAGACTTCCTGGGGCCGGAAATCCTGTCGTACTTTGACCGGCTCTTCAACGGTCGGCGACTGAAAATTCTGGGCTACAACCGCCAGCGCATTCCAGGCAACTGGAAGCTCATGCAGGAGAACATCAAGGACCCCTACCACCCGGGCTTGCTGCACACCTGGTTTGTGACCTTTGGCCTCTGGCGGGCCGACAACAAGAGCGAGCTGAAAATGGATGTGCGCCACCGGCACGCCGCGATGATCTCTACGCGGGGCCAGGCCGGAAAAGCCGACCAGGTCACCCAGGTGTCCAGCTTCAAGGAAAGCATGCAGCTGAACGACGCGCGGTTTCTTGATATCGTGCCAGAGCCATGGTGGGGTGGCCCCACGGCCGTCATGATGACGGTGTTCCCCAGCGTCATCCTGCAGCAGCAGGTCAACAGCGTCTCGACCCGGCACATTCAGCCAGACGGCCATGGCGCCTTCGACTTTGTGTGGACGCACTTCGGGTTCGACGATGACACCGAGGAGATGACGCAGCGCCGTCTGCGACAGGCCAACCTGTTCGGCCCTGCGGGGTTCGTCTCTGCAGACGACGGGGAAGTGATCGAGTTTTCCCAGCAAGGCTTTGAAAGCAAACCGTACCACCGCACTCTGGCGGAGTTGGGGGGCAAGACCGTGGAAAACACCGATCACATGGTGACCGAGACGCTGATTCGTGGAATGTATGCGTACTGGCGTGAAGTGATGGAGGCCTGACCATGAGCCCCGCCCCCCAACTTCACTTTGATGACTACATGGCCATCTCGCGCCTGTATGCAGAGTACGCGCTGGCCGTGGACTCCGGCCACTGGGATTTGTGGCCCGAGTTTTTCACGGAGGACTGCACCTACAAGCTGGTGCCCCGCGAGAACCACGAACGCGGCTTTCCACTGGCAACGCTGCTGTTTGAAAGCAAGGGAATGCTCAAGGACCGTGTGTATGGCATCCGGGAAACCCTGTTCCATGACCCCTATTACCAACGCCATGTGGTGGGTGCGCCGGTGGTCGTCGTAGCGAATGGAAACCGCTTTGAGGCAGAGGCGAACTACGCGGTGTTCCGCACCAAGCTCTCGCGTGAATCCACGGTGTTCAACGTGGGGCGGTACATCGACGTGATCGAACGGACTCCGGCAGGGCTCAAGTTTTCGAAGCGCATCTGCGTGTACGACAGCGAAATGATTCCAAACTCCATCATCTATCCCATCTGAACCGCCATGAACGAATCATCCTGGATTGACGCCACCAGTGAGGCCGAAGTACCCGAAGACGATGTCATCGGATTGCAGGTGGGTGAGCGCAGCATTGCCTTGTACAAGGTGGCCGGAAGGGTCTTTGCGACCGACAACATCTGCACGCACGGGCATGCGCGTCTTTGCGATGGCTTTCTGGACGGCCATGAAATCGAGTGCCCCCTGCACCAGGGGAAGTTTGATGTCCGTGACGGCAGCCCCACCTGTGCCCCCGTCACCGATCCGCTGAAGTGCTACCCCGTGCGCATCGACGGGGGGCGCGTGTTTCTTCAAATGGACTTGCACCCCACCTGAAAGAAACCGTGGCCGCTGACCGAGAGGTGTTCAACGGTCTGTGAGAGGGAGCAGAAGGCACCATGCAACACATGGTGCCTCAGGCCATCACCCCACCCACTTGCGCGCGTTGCGCCAGATACGCATCCAGCCGCTGTATTGGGCCTGGTCTTCGCTGGTCCAGCTCATCTGTACGTTGCGGAAAACGCGCTCTGGGTGGGGCATCATGGCGGTGAAGCGTCCATCGGCAGTGGTCACTGCCGTCAGGCCACCCGCGCTGCCGTTGGGGTTGAACGGGTACTGCTCCGTCGCGCGGCCGTGGTTGTCCACGTAGCGCATCGCAGCAATGGCCTTGTCGGCGTTGCCCCGGTACTTGAAGTTCGCATAGCCCTCACCGTGCGCCACGGCAATCGGCAGGCGGCTGCCGGCCATGCCCTGCAGGAACAGGCTGGGGGAATCGAGCACTTCCACCAGCGACAGGCGGGCCTCGAAGCGCTCGCTCTGGTTGGTGGTGAAACGTGGCCAGTCTTGCGCACCGGGGATGATGTCGGCCAGCTCGGCAAACATCTGGCAGCCGTTGCACACGCCCAGGCCGAACGTGTCCGTGCGACCGAAGAAGCCCTGGAACTGAGCTGCCAGCACCGGGTTAAACGTGATGGATCGCGCCCAGCCAATGCCCGCACCCAGCGTGTCGCCGTAGCTGAAGCCGCCGCAGGCGACCACACCCTTGAAGTTTTCGAGTTGGACGCGGCCGGTCTGCAGGTCGGTCATGTGCACGTCGTAGGCCTCAAAGCCCGCCTCGGTGAAGGCGTAGGCCATTTCGATGTGCGAGTTCACGCCCTGCTCGCGCAGGATGGCGACCTTGGGTTTGGCGAGGTTGAGGTACGGCGCGGCCACGTTGTCAGTGGCGTCGAACGTGAGGTGCACGTGCATGCCAGGGTCGGTGGGCTCGCCCGCTGCGGCGTGCTCGGCATCCGCATTGGCGGGGTTATCGCGCTGCTGGCAAATCTTCCAGCTCACCGCGTCCCACACTTGGTGCAGGTCTGCCAGGGTGGCGCTGAACACCGCTTTGGCATCGCGCCAGACCTGCAGCTCGCCCTTGCCTGCATCGATGGACGACGAGGCGGGGCGCGTCTTGCCGATGAAGTGGCTGAACCTGGACAGACCATGCTCACGCAGGGTCTGCATCACATCGTTGCGCTCGCTGGTCTTGACCTGCAGCACCACGCCCAGTTCTTCGTTGAACAGGGCTTTGAGCGTGAGTTCTTCGCGGCGCGCGCTGACCTGGCCCGACCAGTTCTTGGCGTCGCCCACTTCAGCACGGCTGTCGCTGATGCCGTCGCCTTCGGTCACCAGCAGATCGACATTGAGCGACACGCCCACATGGCCCGCAAAGGCCATTTCTGCCGCTGCGGCCAGCAGGCCACCATCACTGCGGTCGTGGTAGGCCAGGATTTGGCCCTTGGCGCGCAGCGCGTTCACGGCATTGACGAGGTTGACCAGGTCTTGGGGGTCGTCCACATCGGGCACCACATCGCCACTCTGGTCCAGCGTCTGGCCCAGGATACTGCCGCCCATGCGGTTCTGGCCCTTGCCCAGGTCGATCAGCACCAGCGTGGTGTCGGCCTCGGTGGCATTGAGCTGGGGCGTGAGCGTGCCGCGCACATCGGACAGCGAGGCGAAGGCGCTCACGATCAGGCTGACAGGGGACGTGACTTTCTTCTTGTCCGCGCCTTCGCTCCACTGCGTGCGCATGGACAACGAATCTTTGCCCACGGGGATGGACACGCCCAGCGCGGGGCACAGCTCCATGCCCACGGCCTTCACGGTTTCGTACAGCGCAGCGTCTTCGCCGGGCTCGCCGCAGGCGGCCATCCAGTTGGCGGACAGCTTCACACGGGGCAGCTCGATGGGTGCAGCCAGCAAGTTGGTAATTGCCTCTGCCACCGCCATGCGGCCCGAGGCGGGGGCGTTGATGGCGGCGAGCGGAGTGCGCTCGCCCATGCTCATGGCCTCGCCCGCAAAGCCTTTGTAGTCGGCCAGCGTCACTGCGCAGTCGGCCACAGGCACCTGCCAGGGGCCGACCATCTGGTCGCGGTGGCTCAGGCCACCCACGGTACGGTCGCCGATCGTGATCAGGAAGCGCTTGGACGCCACCGTGGGGTGAGCCAGCACGTCGATCACGGCTTTTTGCAGTGGCACGCCGGTCAAGTCCATCGGTGCGAATTCGCGCACCACGGTCTTCACGTCGCGGTGCATCTTGGGCGGCTTGCCCAGCAGCACGTTCATGGGCATGTCCACGGGCAGCTTCTGGTCGTCGGCCGTGGCGGCGGGGTCGTGCAGTACCAGTTGGCGCTCTTCGGTGGCAGTACCGATCACGGCAAACGGGCACCGTTCGCGCTCGCAGAAGGCCTTGAACTGCTCCAGCGACTCGGGCGCGATGGCCAGCACGTAGCGCTCTTGGGATTCGTTGCTCCAGATTTCCTTGGGGGCCATGCCCGATTCTTCGAGCTGCACGGCGCGCAGGTCAAAGCGTGCGCCACGGCCTGCATCGTTGGTCAGCTCGGGGAAGGCGTTGGACAGGCCGCCCGCACCCACGTCGTGGATGGCAAGGATGGGGTTGGCCGTGCCCTGCGCCCAGCAGTGGTTGATGACCTCTTGCGCACGGCGCTCGATCTCGGGGTTGCCGCGCTGCACCGAGTCAAAGTCCAGCTCGGCCGCGTTGGTGCCCGTGGCCATGGAGCTGGCGGCGCTGCCGCCCATGCCGATGCGCATGCCGGGCCCCCCCAGCTGGATCAGCAGTGAACCGGCGGGGAACTCGATCTTCTTCGTCAGCTCGGCATCGATCACGCCCACGCCGCCCGCGATCATGATGGGCTTGTGGTAGCCGCGCTGCACGCCAGCGACTTCCTGCTCGTATTCGCGGAAGTAGCCTGCCAGGTTGGGGCGGCCGAATTCGTTGTTGAACGCCGCGCCCCCCAAGGGGCCTTCGACCATGATCTGCAGCGGGCTGGCAATGTGCTCAGGCTTGCCCACCGTGCTGCCCCACAGCTTGGACACGGTGAAACCCGTGAGGCCCGCCTTGGGCTTGGAGCCCCGGCCGGTAGCGCCCTCGTCGCGGATCTCGCCGCCCGCGCCGGTGGACGCGCCGGGAAATGGCGAGATGGCCGTGGGGTGGTTGTGGGTTTCCACCTTCATCAGCACATGCTGTGTAACGCTACTTTTTTGATAGCTATTAGCGCTTGAATCACCAGCGCTTGCGGCCATTTTTGCCACAAAACGCTCTACCTGGTGGCCTTCCATCACCGAAGCGTTGTCCGAATACGCAATCACCGTGTGCTGGGGCGCCAGCTGGTGGGTGTTGCGGATCATGCCGAACAGGCTCTTGTCCTGCGCCACGCCGTCGATGGTGAACTGGGCGTTGAAGATCTTGTGGCGGCAGTGCTCGCTGTTGGCCTGCGCGAACATCATCAGCTCCACATCGGTAGGGTTGCGCTTCAGACCCGTGAAGGCGGTGACAAGGTAGTCGATTTCATCGTCCGCCAGCGCCAGACCAAAGCGGGTGTTGGCGGCTTCGAGTGCAGCGCGGCCACCAGCCAGCACGTCCACATGCTCCATGGGCGCGGGCTGCAGTTCGGTGAACAGGGCGGCTGCGGCGCTGCGGTCGGCCACCACCGATTCGGTCATGCGGTCATGCAGCAAAGCGGCCACCCGGGCCAGCTGCTCGGCCGTCAACTCAGGGGTTTTGCCCAGCAGGCCCGTCTTGAGGCTGATGCGGTATTCGGTGATGCGCTCTACCCGGCGAATGGCGATGCCGCAATTGCGCGCAATGTCGGTGGCCTTGGAGGCCCAGGGCGACAGTGTGCCCAGCCGGGGCGTGACGATCAGCACGGCGCCATCTTCGGGGCCCGCATAGGGGTCGCCGTAGGTCAGCAGCGCAGCCAGGCGCTCTTGTTCTGCAGGAGTGGGGGCCGCATCGGTGGCGACCAGGTGCACGAAACGCGCTGCAATGCCACTGATCTTGGGGTGAATGGCCTCCAGGCCGGGTTGAAGTTGCTGGGCGCGGAAGGAGCTGAGGGCGTTGCCGCCCGCCAGCGTGGTCATGTGCAAGGTCACGGTAGCGGCCTGTTGGGGGGTGTCAGGGGTAGAGGGTGGCTCCGGGCGCCAGCGTGCAACCAGCACCGGAGCTCTCCATTTTACCGGGCATGGGCCGGCCGCCTGCGCAGCCGGGGGGCCGATGGGATAATTGCGGCATGAGCATCACCATCAAAAGCGCCGAGGACATCGAGGGCATGCGTCTGGCCTGCCGCCTGGCCTCCGAAGTGCTGGACTACATCACGCCGCACATCAAGCCAGGCATCACCACCAAAGAGATCGACCGCCTGGGCGCCGAATGCATGGCCCAGCAGGGCACCATATCGGCCACCGTGGGCTACCAGCCACCGGGCTACCCGCCCTACCCAGCTTCGCTGTGCACCTCGGTCAACCACGTGGTGTGCCACGGCATCCCCAACGACAAACCCCTCAAGAAGGGCGACATCGTCAATGTGGACGTGACCGTGATCACCAAGGACGGCTGGTACGGCGACAACAGCCGCATGTTCCTGATCGGCGAGTGCTCGATCGCCGCCAAGCGCCTGTCAGCACTGACCTTTGAGGCCATGTGGCATGGCATCGTACAGGTCAAGCCCGGGGCCCGCCTGGGCGATATTGGCCACGCGATCCAGAAGTTTGCCGAAGGCCATGGTTTTTCGGTGGTGCGCGAGTTCTGCGGCCACGGCATTGGCAAGAAGTTCCACGAAGAGCCGCAGGTGCTCCACTATGGCAAGCCCGGCACACTTGAAGAACTGGTGCCCGGCATGGTGTTCACCATCGAGCCCATGATCAACGCGGGCCGCCGCGAGGTGAAGGACTTTGGCAACGACGGCTGGACCATCGTGACCAAGGACCACAGTCTGTCGGCCCAGTGGGAGCACACCGTGCTGGTCACGCCCACAGGCTACGAGGTGATGACGCTGTCGGCGGGGTCGCCGCCGCTGCCGCCATTTGTGACCGCCACGGCCACCTGATCTGGCCCCGCGACGCCGATGACACTCCCTGACGCATCGGCGCTCGCACAACTCTTGCATGGCATTTTCATGGCCCCTACCAGCACACTCCGACCATGACTGAACTCCATGCCCTGCGGGACACCTACCGCAGCGACAAGGCCGCCCTCCTGGCGGCCATGAAATCCACCGGCTCCTCCACACGCGGTATCGGTGTGTTGTTGCGCAAACTGTCGTCGCTGGCGGGCAACCTGCTCCAGACTCTGTGGCTGCGCGCCCAGCTGCCTGAAGACATGGCCCTGGTGGCAGTCGGCGGCTTCGGACGTGACCAGCTGTTCCCGTACTCCGATGTCGATGTCCTGCTGCTGTTGCCAGACGGCACGGCGCCCGAAACCGGTAGCGCATTGCGTGCGAAGCTGGAAGGATTCATCGGCAGTTGCTGGGATACGGGCCTGGAGATCGGGTCGAGCGTGCGCACGGTGGCGGAGTGCCTCGCCGAGAGTGCGGGCGATGTCACAGTACAGACCTCGTTGCTCGAATCGCGGCTGGTCTGCGGCAATGCGGCGCTGTTTGCCGAATTTCAGCGCCAGTACCGCGCGCAGATGAACCCCCAGGCGTTCCTGGTGGCCAAGACGCTGGAAATGCGGCAGCGCCACACCAAGTACGAGAACACCCCCTACTCGCTGGAGCCCAACTGCAAGGAGTCGCCAGGAGGGCTGCGGGACCTGCAGATGATCCTGTGGGTGTCGCAGGCCGCCGGATTGGGAAGCAGCTGGAAAGAACTGGCTGCCAGTGGCCTGGCCACGGCCTTCGAAGTGCGCCAGATCGAGCGCAACGAAGCACTGCTGTGCCTGATCCGCGCCCGCCTGCACGCAGCGGCCGGGCGACACGAAGACCGCCTGGTGTTCGACCTGCAGACTGCGGTGGCCGAATCGTTTGGCTACCGCTCGCAAGCACCCGATGGCTCGCGCCTGCCCATGCGGGCCAGCGAAAGTCTGATGCGCCGCTACTACTGGGCAGCAAAGGCCGTGTCGCAGCTCAGCCAGATCCTGCTGCTCAACATAGAAGAACGCCTGAACCCTTCCACCCATGAGCCGCGTCCGATCAACGAACGGTTCTTCGAGAAGGCGGGTCTTATCGAGGTGGCCAGCGACGACCTCTACACCCGCGACCCCCATGCGATCCTGGAGACATTTCTGCTCTACCAGACCACGGTGGGGCTCAAGGACCTGTCAGCCCGCACCTTGCGTGCGCTGTACAACGCACGCGGCGTGATGGACAGCGCCTTCCGGCGCGACCCGGCCAACCGCGATGCCTTCATGCGCATCCTGCAACAGCCTTCGGGGATCACCCATGCCATGCGGCTGATGAACCAGACCTCGGTGCTGGGCCGCTACCTGTGGCCGTTTCGCCGCATCGTGGGGCAGATGCAGCATGACCTGTTCCACGTTTACACGGTGGACCAGCACATCCTGATGGTGTTGCGCAATGTGCGGCGCTTCTTCATGGCCGAGCACGCGCACGAGTACCCCTTTTGCTCGCAGCTGGCTGGCGGCTGGGACAAGCCGTGGATCTTGTACGTGGCGGCGCTGTTTCACGACATCGGTAAAGGCCGGGGCGGCGATCACTCACAGATCGGCGCTGAGGAAGTACGGCGTTTTTGCCGCCAGCACGGCGTGGACCGCGAAGATGGCCGGCTCATCGAGTTTTTGGTGCGGGAGCACCTGACCATGAGCACTGTGGCGCAAAAGCAGGACCTGAGCGACCCGGACGTGATCGGAGCCTTTGCGCGCCGCGTGGGCAACGAGCGCAACCTCACGGCCATGTACCTGCTTACCGTGGCAGATATCCGCGGTACCAGCCCCAAGGTCTGGAACGCCTGGAAGGGCAAGTTGCTGGAAGACTTGTACCGCGCAACCCTGCGCACACTGGGCGGCCGCGCACCCGACGCAGCGGCCGAGATCGAAGCCCGCAAGCGAGAGGCACTGGTGCTGCTGGCACTCAATGCCCTGCCCTTTGACGCCCACAAGGCCTTGTGGGCCACGCTGGACGTGAGCTATTTCATGCGCCACGACGCTGCCGACATTGCCTGGCACACGCGGCACCTGTCGCGCCATGTGGGCGCCGCCAAGCCGGTGGTGCGCGCCCGCCAGTCGCTGGCGGGCGATGGTCTGCAGGTAATGGTCTA
The DNA here is from genome assembly GCF_016783915.1 of Acidovorax sp. Classification (GTDB taxonomy): domain Bacteria; phylum Pseudomonadota; class Gammaproteobacteria; order Burkholderiales; family Burkholderiaceae_C; genus Acidovorax. Next base: position 8,952 of record NZ_JADHVT010000055.1, on the reverse strand, counting down.
CGCCGCCGATCAGGCTGATCTGTTCGCACGCATCTGCGGCTATTTCGACCGCGTGGGTTTCAGCATCCTCGATGCGCGGGTGCACACTGCCAACAACGGCTATGCACTCGATACCTTCCAGGTCGTAGCGTCTTCCGCATCGGAGCAGCCCGGGCACTACCGCGAGCTGACCCACATGGTCGAGAGCGATCTGATGCGCGTGATCGAGGAAGGCGGCCCTTTGCCAGAGCCCACCCGCAAGCGGGTGTCACGCCGGGTCAAGAGCTTTCCTGTAGCGCCCCGGGTGACCTTGCGCCCCGACGAAAAGGCGCAGCGCTGGCTGCTGGCGATCTCGGCCAGCGACCGTGCCGGTCTGCTCTACCTCGTGGCACGCATCCTGGCGCAGCACCACCTGAGCGTGCAACTGGCAAAAGTCAGCACTCTGGGCGAGCGGGTGGAAGACACCTTTCTCATTCAGGGCCCAGAGCTGCAAAACAACGCCCGCCAGATCCAGATCGAGACCGAGCTGCTGCAGGAACTATCGTCCTGACCTCCCCGGGATCGGCCCGGAACGTTATCAGGTTCAGTCGTCCTCAGTGGCACTGATTTCCGGGAACAGCACCTCGGTGAACCCGAACTGCGTGAAATCACGCACACGCATGGGATAAAGTTTGCCAATCAGGTGATCGCATTCATGCTGCACCACCCGGGCATGGAAGCCGTCCACCGTGCGGTCAATGGGGTCACCATACAGGTCAAAACCCGTGTAGCGGATGCGCGACCACCGAGGCACCTTGCCACGCAGGCCGGGCACGGACAGGCAACCTTCCCAATCCTCTTCCTCCTCCACGCCCAGGGGCGTGACCATCGGGTTGAGCAGCACCGTGGGCGGCACGAGCGGACGGTCCGGGTAGCGCGGGTTGCGGTCGTTGGAACCAAAGATCACCAGCTGCAGATCCACACCAATCTGCGGAGCGGCCAGTCCGGCGCCGTTCACTGAGGCCATGGTCTCGAACATATCGCGCACCAGCTGATGCAATTCGTCAGTGTCGAACGCGGTGACAGGCTGGGCCACGCGCAGCAGGCGGGGGTCGCCCATTTTCAAAATGGTGTGGATGGTCATGAAATGTGGGAAATGCTTGAAGACAAGGCACCGTGCCGCCAACCTAGCGTTAGGGTGCCCAGCATATCGCGCTCTGCGGCCCCATGTTGGTGCATGGGTTTGCGAACCTATGCAGTCAGTTTTGTGGATTCGGGCCAAATTTTGTGTATATAATCTAAGTCTTGTTCCTCGATAGCTCAGTCGGTAGAGCGCCGGACTGTTAATCCGTAGGTCCCTGGTTCGAGCCCAGGTCGAGGAGCCAAGAATTGCAGGCCCTGCATGAGAAAAGCGGGGCCTTTTAATTAGTCAGTTGATAGATACCGATCATTCCTCGATAGCTCAGTCGGTAGAGCGCCGGACTGTTAATCCGTAGGTCCCTGGTTCGAGCCCAGGTCGAGGAGCCAATCTGAAAAAGCCCTGCACTTTCTGAGTGTGGGGCTTTTTTGTTGGCCAGCACCCGCCACCCAGCGTGCAAGCGCTTGCCAGACAATAGTGCCTTTGCGACACACACCCGCATGCACCCGCAATTGCCCTGGCTGGAACCCAATGACCCACTCCCTGCACCGACACTGGCATGGGGAGCAGCCGATCCTGCCCCGGGACTGCTGGCCGCAGGCGGTGCGCTGGATGTGAACAGCCTCTGTGCCGCGTATGCGCAGGGCACCTTTCCCTGGTACGGCCCCGGGCAGCCTATCCTGTGGTGGGCACCCGATCCGCGCATGGTGCTGCCGGTATCAGAGTTTCGACTGCGTCGATCACTGAACAAGAGGCTGCAGGCGTTTCGCAGGCAGGCATGTTGCGAAATCCGCATCGATAGTGCATTCAAGGACGTCATCACCGCCTGCGCCACCAAGGAACGCGAGGGCCAAGCTGGAACCTGGATCGTGCCAGAGATGGTCAATGCCTACACCGATCTACACCTAGCGGGCTATGCCCACAGCGTGGAAACCTGGGTGGACGGTCAACTCGCTGGAGGCCTGTATTGCGTGGCACTGGGCCAAGCTGTGTTCGGGGAATCCATGTTTGCACATATGACCGATGCCTCCAAGATCGCCTTGGCCGCACTGGTATGCCTGTGCCGCCGCAATGGCATCACTCTGATTGACTGCCAGCAGAATACGCAGCACCTCACCTCGCTGGGCGGGCGGGAGATACCTCGGGCCGATTTCCTTGAGAATGTGAACAAAGCGCGACAACAGCCCGCCGTCCCCTGGAGATTTGAGCCCGTATACTGGAACGAGCTGCTGCCACCCAAGACCGATCCGGCATGACGCAACTCAACGACCTTCCGCTGCAGACCCTGCAGTTTTATGCGACAGCCCCCTACCCTTGCAGTTATCTGCCGGACCGGCAGGCGCGATCACAAGTCGCCACGCCCAGCCACCTGATCCAGAGCGATCTTTATTCCGACCTCGTAGCCAAGGGGTTTCGCCGCAGCGGCATGTTCACCTACCGCCCCTATTGCGACGGATGCCAGGCCTGCACCCCGCTGCGGGTCCTTGTCAACGAATTCAAGCCCGATCGCAGCCAAAAACGCGCAGCAATACGCCACGGCCAACTGCAAGCCCGGGTGCTGCGGCTGTGTTTTGTGCCCGAACACTACCAGCTTTATTTGCGCTACCAGAACGGCCGGCATGCGGGCGGCGGCATGGACCATGACAGCATCGACCAGTACACACAATTTCTGCTGCAAAGCCGGGTGAACTCAAGACTGGTGGAGTTTCGCGAGACCGATGCATCAGGCGAACCTGGCGCGCTCAAGATGGTCTCCATTCTCGATGTGCTCGATGACGGCCTGTCTGCCGTGTATACGTTTTACGAACCCGAGCCCCATTGCAGCTACGGCACCTACAACGTCATGTGGCAAATTGCGCAAGCCCATGCCCTGGGCCTACCCCACGTATACCTGGGTTACTGGATTGAAACCAGCCCCAAGATGAACTACAAGGCCCGCTTTCTGCCCCATGAAATCCGCACAGATGGGCTATGGCACCGGGTAACAGACACTGCGCAAACGAGCACCTGAACACACGCTCACATTTCACAAGATAAAATGCAGCGGCCCTTGCACCATAGCCGCTCATGAAAAAAACCGATCCCAGCATCCCTCTCAAACCCAGCGTTCAGGTGCTTGAGCGCATGTTCACACTGATCGATGTTCTGGCTTCTCGTGAAGACGCAATTTCCCTCAAGGAAATCAGCGAGAAAACCGGGCTGCACCCTTCCACTACCCACCGTATCCTCAACGACCTGACCATCGGCCGGTTTGTGGACCGCCCCGAATCAGGCAGCTATAGGCTTGGCATGCGACTGCTGGAGCTAGGCAACCTGGTGAAGGCCCGCCTGAGCGTTCGTGACGCTGCGCTGACCCCCATGCGCAGCCTGCACAAGCTGATCCAGCAGCCCGTGAACCTGAGCATGCGCCAGGGCGATGAAATTGTGTATGTGGAGCGCGCCTACAGTGAGCGGTCGGGCATGCAGGTCGTGCGTGCCATTGGCGGCAGGGCGCCACTGCACCTGACCTCTACAGGAAAGCTCTTCCTCGCACTGGATGACCCCCAGCGCGTTCGCGCCTACGCCACCCGCACAGGTCTTGCAGGCCACACCCGCAACAGCATCACGCAGTTGCCAGTGCTGGAGCGGGAACTGGCCAAGGCCCGGCAATACGGTATTGCCCGCGACAACGAAGAGTTGGAGCTGGGTGTGCGCTGCATGGCCGCCGGCGTATATGACGACCAGGGCAAGCTGGTAGCGGGCCTGTCCATTTCTGCCCCTGCCGACCGGCTGGATGAAGGCTGGCTGCCCAAACTACAAGCAACGGCGAACGAGATTTCGCTGGCTCTGGGCCACACGCCAAGTACCGATGCCAGTCACAACCCAATCACCAGCCAACGTACCGAGTTGCGCTGACGCCCTACATCCACACCCCATTTGCAAACGGCGCCATGGGCGAGGTCGCAGTGGCATATTGAGGTGACGAGGCACAGACGATGCTAGGTGGCAGTGGCATATGTGCGGCAGGCCACTGGCACGGTCTTGCCAGCTTATTGCGCATACCCCTTCAAGGTATGAGATGCCCACTGACCCGATTTAACCAAGACCGTTTACGAGGGCGGACTCGCGCCACAAAACAATAGCGCCTGACAGGACCAGCCTGTCAGGCGCATGTGCGAGAGGTTCTGCGTATCAGCCGTTGTTGCTGCGTGCCGCCTGCAACGGTGCGGCCAGCGAAGGATTGGACTCTACCCAGCGGCGCACCCGTTCGGCATCGCCCAGTCGACTGAATTTGCCTGCAGAGTCCAGGAACACCATGATCAACTTGCGCCCCGCCACCTGGGCTTGCATCACCAAGCAACGGCCCGCCTCTGAGATATAGCCGGTCTTTTGCAGACCGATGTCCCAGGTAGGATTCTTCACCAGACCATTGGTGTTGTTGTACTGAAGCGTCTTGTGACCCACCGCCACTTCGTAGCCGGGCGAAGTGGATAGCTCGCGCAACAAGGGATCTCCGTGCGCCACTCCAACCAGGGTCGCAAGATCGCGGGCACTTGACTGGTTACGGCTAGACAAGCCGGTGGGCTCCACATAGTGGGTATCGTTCATCCCCAGCGACTTGGCCTTGGCGTTCATCTGATTTACGAAGAGCTCCAAGCCACCTGGGTAGGTACGACCCAGCGCATGGGCAGCCCGGTTCTCGCTGGACATCAGCGCCAGATGCAGCATCTCGCCACGCGTCAGCGTGGTACCCACTGTCAGGCGCGACCGGCTACCCTTTTCGGTATCCACATCGTCCTGCGTGATCGTGACTGGCTCGTCCATGGGCAACTTGGCCTGAGAGATCAGCATGCCCGTCATGAGCTTGGTCAGCGACGCGATGGGAAGCACAGCCTGGTCGTTCTTGCGCAGCAATACCTCATGGGTGTCCTGATCCACCACCAGCGCTACGCTGGACTTGAGGTCCAGCGGATCATTGACCTCATGCAAGCCCGCCATCTGACCAAAAGATGGCTTGGCTGGCACAAACGCCACCTTGGTCGGCGCCTTGGCGGTCCGGGCCGCTACACGCGTCGGCTTGATGCTCGCGGCAACCTTACGCGGTGCCACAGCGCGCTTGGCATTGGCTGCGCTGACCTGCTGTTTTTTGGCCCCTTGCTTTTTGACATCTGCCGCATGCACAGAGGGCGAAATGAGGGCGGCGCTCATGAGCGCGAAACCCATCCACTGGAAAAATCGATTCACTGCAGCGTTGCGGCGATGGTGCATCAAAGTGCTCCAAACGGTAAGAATTATTGGGCAGTGTACAGAATCAAAAAAAGTCGCGCAAGATCAATACCTTGCGCGACTTTCCAAGAAAGTGAGTGAATTATAAATTGATCACTCAGCCTTGTGCGGCCACCCGATCGGCTTTACTTTGTAACTTGTTCAAAGCGCTGAGGTAGGCCTTCGCCGATGCCACGACGATGTCTGGATCTGCGCCCACCCCATTCACGACACGCCCGCTGTTCTGCAATCGCACGGTGACCTCACCCTGGCTCTCGGTAGAGCCACTGATGGCATTGACGGAATACAGCACCATTTCGGCGCCACTCTTCACATGCGATTCGATGGCCTTGAGCGAGGCATCGACAGGGCCGTTCCCTTCCGCCTCGCCGCGCACCTCGTGCCCATCCACGGTGAACACGATGCGCGCACGGGGCTGCTCACCAGTCTCGCTTTGCTGGAACAGCGATACGAAGCCGTATTGCTCCTTTTCAGCCGTCACGCTCTCGTCGCTGACCAGTGCCAGGATATCTTCGTCAAAAATCTCGCTCTTGCGGTCAGCAAGCTCCTTGAAGCGCGTGAAAGCGGTGTTGACCTCGGTTTCGCTGTCCAGGCTGACACCCAGTTCCTGCAAGCGCTGCTTGAAGGCGTTGCGACCACTGAGCTTGCCCAGCACGATCTTGTTGGCGCTCCAGCCCACATCTTCTGCACGCATGATTTCGTAGGTGTCGCGCGCCTTGAGCACGCCATCCTGGTGGATACCACTGGCATGCGCAAAAGCGTTGGCCCCCACCACGGCCTTGTTGGGTTGCACCACAAAACCGGTGGTCTGGCTGACCATGCGGCTGGCTGCCACGATGTGCTGCGTATCAATCCCCAGCTCAAGGCCAAAATAGTCGCGACGGGTCTTGACTGCCATCACCACTTCTTCGAGAGAGCAGTTACCGGCGCGCTCACCCAGACCGTTGATGGTGCATTCGACCTGCCGCGCACCACCAATCTTCACACCGGCGAGCGAGTTGGCCACCGCCATGCCCAGGTCGTTGTGGCAATGCACCGACCAGATCGCCTTGTCGCTGTTGGGGATGCGCTCGCGCAGCGTCTTGATGAAGTTGCCATACAGCTCCGGAACGGCATAGCCCACGGTATCGGGTACGTTGATGGTGGTGGCGCCTTCCGCGATCACAGCCTCCAGCACACGGCACAAAAAGTCAGGGTCACTTCGGTAGCCGTCTTCGGGACTGAACTCAATGTCACCTACCAGGTTGCGTGCGAAACGGACCGACTGCTTGGCCTGCTCCAACACCTGGTCAGGTGTCATCCGCAGCTTTTTCTCCATATGCAGCGCCGACGTGGCTATGAAGGTGTGGATACGGGCACTCGCCGCGCCCTTGAGGGCCTCCGCAGCACGTGAAATATCACGGTCATTGGCACGCGACAGGGAACAGATGGTGGACTCTTTGATGGCATTGGCGATGGCCTGAACCGCCTCGAAATCTCCATTGGAGCTGGCCGCGAAACCGGCTTCGATCACATCCACCTTGAGGCGCTCCAGCTGGCGGGCAATGCGCAGCTTCTCGTCCTTGGTCATCGATGCGCCGGGGGACTGCTCACCATCGCGCAAGGTGGTGTCGAAAATGATCAGTTTGTCAGCCATGTTGTTCTCCTGGTATCAGTGGGTGGGGGCCCGCAACGTAAAAATCTGGCGCCCAAAACAAAAGGCCCGTTGCGGGTGCAAACGGGCCTTTGTGGAAAAGTGTGCGCGTGCGCCTACTGTCTCCGCCCGTGGGGAGGTAGCAGTAGTGCCAGAGCAAACAAGTTCATGCATGGCAATGTAGCACAACTGGCCGGATAACACGGCCATCACTTGTGCAGGCCGCGTTCATCGGGTTCGTCCGTGGAGGTGCTGATGACGCTGCTGTGCTGCCCTTTGGCCTTGCGCCAGGCGTACACGCCGTAACCGCTCAGGCCGTAGAAAACGAACACACCAAACAGCACGATAGGCGGGTGAATGTTGATGACGGCGATGCCCAGCGCAATGAGCACAATGGCAGCAAAAGGCACGCTCTTTTTCATCTGCACATCCTTGAAGCTGTAGAACGGTACGTTGGTCACCATGGTGAGCCCCGCATACAGCGTGAAGGCAAACATGATCCATGTCACCTGGCTCCAGCTCAGCCAGTGGTCTTCACCAGGATGCACGCCCAGCTCAGTCATCAGCCAGATGAACCCAGCCACCAAGGCCGCAGCGGCTGGCGAAGGCAGCCCCTGGAAATAGCGCTTGTCCACAACGCCCGTGTTCACATTGAAACGCGCCAGGCGAAGCGCCGCACATGCACAGTACACAAACGCAGCAATCCAGCCCCAGCGGCCCAGGCCCTGAAGTGACCACTCATAGGCAATCAGGGCAGGCGCAGCACCAAAGGACACCATGTCGGACAACGAATCCATCTGCTCGCCAAACGCACTTTGGGTGTTGGTCATGCGGGCCACTCGCCCGTCGAGGCTGTCGAGCACCATGGCACAGAAGACGCCCACCGCCGCTTGATCAAAACGGCCATTCATGGCCATGACGATGGAATAGAAGCCACCAAACAGGGCTGCCAGAGTGAACAGGTTGGGCAGGATGTAGATGCCTTTGCGCCTTTTGCGCACCATCACACCGGGGTTGTCGGTGGATTCATTGCCGTCATGCATCAAACAAACCTCCAGCGCTCGCAAATATTGCACAAGCTGCTATTAAATTTATAGTATTGAACCATTTCCCGCAGGAGCGCCGACCGCTACGAGCACAAATGGCGAAGGCCGCAGTGTAGCGCCTGCACACCGGGCCGCCCGCCAATGAAAAAGGCCACCGAAGTGGCCTTTTGACGCTTCAGAAACGAAACATCAGTTGCGGGTCTGGTCGACCAGCTTGTTCTTGGCGATCCAGGGCATCATGGCGCGCAGCTGGCTGCCCACCTTTTCGATGCTGTGGTCGGCCGTGTTGCGGCGGCGGGCCGTCATGCTTGGGTAGTTCAGGCGGCCTTCCTGGATGAACATCTTGGCGTAGTCGCCGTTCTGGATGCGCTTCAAGGCATTGCGCATGGCGGCGCGCGACTGCTCGTTGATCACTTCTGGACCGGTCACGTACTCACCGTACTCGGCGTTGTTCGAGATCGAGTAGTTCATGTTGGCAATGCCGCCTTCGTAGATCAAGTCCACGATGAGCTTGAGCTCGTGCAGGCACTCGAAATAAGCCATTTCAGGGGCGTAACCGGCTTCGACCAGGGTTTCGTAACCCATCTTGATCAGCTCGACCGCACCACCGCACAGCACGGCCTGTTCGCCGAACAGGTCGGTCTCAGTTTCTTCCTTGAAGTTGGTCTCGATGATGCCGGCCTTGCCGCCGCCGTTGGCAGCTGCATAGCTCAGGGCCAGGTCACGGGCCTTACCGGACTTGTCCTGATGCACAGCCACCAGGTGGGGCACGCCGCCGCCCTGGGTGTAGGTGTTGCGCACAGTGTGGCCTGGGGCCTTGGGGGCCACCATCCACACGTCCAGGTCAGCACGGGGCACGACCTGGTTGTAGTGCACGTTGAAGCCGTGGGCAAAGGCCAGCGAGGCGCCTT
>NZ_JADHVT010000054.1 GCF_016783915.1 Acidovorax sp. | reverse complement strand
TGGGGCCGGTCCATCAATTGCGGCGCGGGTTGTCCGGCTGGCTGTCGCGGCGGTTGGGCACTCCGTCGCCATCGCGGTCCCGGTCGTTGCGGTTGGAGATGCCGTCACCGTCGCGGTCCCAGCCACCGCGTTGCATCTCCCACCGGCCTTCGCGTTCGATCCACTGGGGTTGGCGGTATTGGTAACCGTTGCGCGCCTGCACCCAGTGGCCGCGCACCCAGTGGTGGCGGTTGCCACGCCATTCCCAGTGGCCTTCTTCCCACACCTGGCCTCGGCGAGGGCGGGGCATTGCTTCATTGCGCGGAGGGGGCGGCGCAGGAATCACCTGGTACGTGGGCGCAGTCTGGTAAGTGCGCTCGGGTTGGCCGGACTGAATGATGACGGTACCCTGGGTGGCGGCCTGCGCAGGAGCGAAGGCCAAAAACGCCATCAGGGCGAGGGAGGCTGCAGTGAGCGGGTGGCGGGCCATGAGTGTCTCCTGTGGATGGTTCGATACGGAACCGGGTGGGACGATGGTGCACGGGTTTCCGGTGCCGCGCTGTAGGCGCGACGCCGCCCCTGGCGTAGGCGCAGGGGGGCGGTCTGGGGCGGGCCTGAGCGCCACCGTGGGCGGCTGCCCATCGGCTTAACGGCGGTACGGGTTGTCCGGGCGGTGGTCGTAGCGGTTGGGCACGCCGTCCCCGTCGCGGTCGCGGTCATGGCGGTTGGGTACGCCGTCGCCATCACGGTCCCAGCCGCCTCGCTGCATGTCCCAGCGGCCGCCGCGTTCAACCCAGCGGGGCTCTCGATAGTGGTAGCCGGGGCGGGCTTTGACCCAGTAGCCCTGCATCCACACATGGTGGTGGCCACGCCATTCCCAGTGGCCGGGAACCCATGCCATGCCGCGGCGCGGGTGGGGAACCGCTTCGTAGCGGGGAGGGGGCGGAGCCTGGTATTGCACGCGCACCGGGGCGGGTTGCTGGTAGGCGGGTGTGCCAGCCTGGATGACGACGGTGGCGTTGGTCTGCGCCTGCGCCGCGCTCGCGGCGCCCAGCGACAGCAGGGCGATGGACACAGCGGCAAGTGCTTTGCGGGCCATAAGGGTCTCCTCAGAAATGATTCCTTGCGGAACCGGAGACTTCATGGTGCACAGGCTGCGTCAAGCCGGTGTAGGCCCATTGCGAAGCTTTGTGAAGTTGTGTTGCCGACTTCGGAGGCAAACGGCCGCTGCGAGACTTTTGTCACGCCTGCAGCGTGTGAGCTGCGTCAGCGCCACCACACCAGCGCCGCAATCACCAGCAGTGCGCACCAGGCTGGGTGCCTGCCGTGGGTGGCGCAGAACACCAGCACGCCACTGGCCAGCGTGGCAATGCCCACCACATCCGCGGCCCAGGCGCCCAGGGCAGCGTCCCAAGGCGCGGTGCCCAGGCGCCAGAGCAGGGCGCTCAATGCCCAGCACAGTACCGAGGCCACATGCCAGGTGCCCCACAGGATGCGCAGGTGTGGGGTGTGCAGCACCTGCTGCGCAGCGCCCGGCTCCACGCGCCCCACCGTTTGGCGCCCCTGCGTGCGCAGGCTGCGAAACAGCAGAAGCTCTCCGAGCACCGAATGGGCCGCGCCCACCAGGGCCAGTCCGGCTGCGGCGAGGGTCAGGGCGGTGTTGGTCATGGGTGAATGGTCAGTGCCTCATGTGCCTGGGTGCGCACGCGCGCGCGCAGCTGCGTCAGCAGGTGCATCAGCCCCATCCACATGCGCTCGAACGCCGGCATTTCGCCGGGCACCTGGGCCAGGTGCCGGCCCAGCACGCGCTGGTGCTGGCTGGGGGTGATGGGCGGCGGTGTCTTGGTGCCAAAGTCAAACACGGGCTGGGTGAAAGGCTCCGTCTGCCAGGCCTGCATCTCGGCCAGTGCGGGGGCGAGTTCACTGGTGTAGGCCTGTACGGTCAGGTCGTTGCTCAAGAGCCCCAGCGCCTGGTAGGCCTGCAGCACCTGCGCGTTGCGCGCTGGGTCGGTGTCGGCGCGCAGCAGTGCCGACCACGCCTGCACCACCTGCGTCCTGAATGCGCTGGGCAGGGCGCGCGTGCAGCCAAAGTCCAGCACGCCCACCGTGCCATCGGGCGCGAACAGGAAGTTGCCCGGATGCGGGTCGGCATGCACCCGCCCCAGCACAAAGATGCAGTGCATGAACCAGTCCCACAGATGCTGCCCCGCCTGGTCGCGTTGCGCCTGCGATGGCTGTGTGCCCAGCCAGGCCTGCAGCGGCTGGCCGGGCAGAAATTGCTGCGTGAGCACCTGGGCCCGCGTGTGCGAGAGCAGGGGCTGCGCCATCACCACGCCCGGCCGGGCCGCGTGCTGGGCGAACCACTGCATCTGTTCAGCCTCCTGCAGGTAGTCCACCTCGCGCAGCAGCGTGGCCTCGATCTCGGTCATCACGCTGTCCAGCACGGCATCGGCGGGCAAAGGCATGTCGGTGTGGGCCAGCGCGCGCAGCGCGGCGCGCATCAGTTGCATGTCGCTCGCAATGGTGGCGGCAATGCCGGGGTACTGCACCTTGACAGCCACCGTGCCGTGGCCTGCCAGCTGTGCGCGGTGCACCTGGCCCAGGCTGGCGGCGGCAAACGCGGTGGGCTCGAAATGGTCGAACAGCGCCTCCGGCTCCTGCCCGAAGGCCTGGCGGAACACGCGGCCCACCAGGGCGCGGTTGAGCGGCGGGGTCTGGTGGTGGGCGCGTGCCAGTTCGCGGCGCACGCCGTCGGGCAGCAGGCCCGGGTGCATGCTGAGCAGTTGCGACACCTTGAGCGCTGACCCCCGCAGCTGCCCCAACGCGCCAAACAAAATGCGGCCCAGCGCTGCCTCGTGCTCGGTCTGCGCCTGGGCTGAGCGCTTGCGCGTGCGGTGCGAGAGCTCAGCCATTCCGATGCGCGCTGCCGCCAGCCCCGTGATGGCACTGCGAGCCAGCTTGCCGGTGCGGGGTGCGTCTGCGTCAGTTTGGGCCATGGTCTGCCAGGCGCTGAGCCGTGCCGCGCGCTATGACACGGTGGATCGGCGTGATCACCGCCATGTAGGCATGGCCGAGTGTGTTGTGGATGTGCACCACCGTGCTCAGCACCACGCGGGGCGTGGCGCCAGGGGCGGCGGGCTGTTTGCAGATGGACACCTGCACGTCCAGGTGTTTGTCGTCCTGGCCCATCACCACTTCGGTGTCGCTCAGATGCCGGATGCGGAAGATGCCGACGCGGTCGCCCACGCGGTAGCTGCGTGCGTTGCGCAGGGACCGGCCGCTGGCAGGCGGGTGGCCGTCGTCCAGCTGGCCCAGGTCTTTCAGGCCCACCAGTCGCACGGCCTTGTTGCGCGCGAACATGAGGGCGCGCGTCCACGCAGGGGTGCGGGCCGCCACGTCCAGCCACGACTGCAGGGCAGAGCGTGTGGGGTGCCGGTCGGCCACTTCGTAGGCATCAAAAAAATCTGCCCCCGGCAGTGTGGCGTGGATGGCGGTGCCGGGCGGCACTTGTGTGGCGCGCGCGGTGGTGGGCGCGGCGAGGGCTGGGGTCGCATTCATGGGGCGCTCTTTTTCTTGCGGGGCGTGGCTTTGGGCTGGGCTGCAGGTGCCTCGGTGGGGGGCGTGGAAGCGCGGGGCTTGCGTGGCGCGCGAGGGGGCTGCGAAGGTGTGGTGGCCGGGCTTGCGGCGGCGGCTGCCATGGGAGCGGGTGCCCGGGCTGTGGGGGCGCTGGCCATGGCCTGCTGGGCCATGTGCAGCATGCCCATCAGGCCGCTGCCGTGCTGCACCATGCGGGCCATCTGGCTGCGCAGCACAAAGCCACCCAGTTGCAGCACGCGGTTGACCAGCCCGCCGCGCAGCGCCTGCACCAGCACGCCCAGCGACAGGTCCACCAGCTGTGTGGTGTCGGCAAATTCGTCGGAGGTGTCGGCCAGCCAGTAGGTCACCACACCGGCCAGGTAGTCGGTGTACAGCCCGCCCGCCAGGCCCTTGAAGTCGCAGGGCTCGATCTCGCCGCTGGCCTCGGCGGCTTCCAGAAAGCTCGCCACCGCATCGCGCAGGTTTTGGCGCGCTGCCAGCGGCTCGGCCAGCATCGACAGCGGCGAGCGCCGGGCCAGGCCGCGCACCTGGGCCACGAACTCGCGGTCGGCCAGCAGGCGCTCCAGCACGGCATCGGTCAGGCGCTGCAGCTTTTCTTGCAGGCCGTAGCCCGCAAAGCCCGGCGTCTGCAGCGTGTCGGCCAGCGCCTGGTGGGTCACGTCGTCCAGGTAGCCCAGCACGATGCGGTCCTTGGTCGGAAAGTATTTGTAGATCGTGGCGTCGCCAATGCCGGCGGCCCGCGCGATGTCTTTCATCGTCGTGCCGTCAAAGCCCTGGCGGGTCATGAGATCCACCGCGCTGGCCACGATCTGGCGGCGCGTGGCGTCTTGCTGCTGGCGGGTGGTTTTCATTTGACTATTCTTAAATTGATTGAATTTGCAATTTAAAGAATAGTTATTTCTGTTTGTGGCGTCAAGCCATCTCTTGCCGGGTACAAGGAGGGTTTTTGAGGCGTTTTTAACCTCAGGCGCAGGTGTTTCATGCGCCGATAGCTATCAAAGGGATAGTGATTAGAGGCTGGTTCATGACCCTGCGGCCAGTCCCCGCACCTGTGGGGCGGCCGCTGCGCTCAACCAAGGGCAGAAGTTGGCGGGCAGCGACGGCTGCCGCTTGCAGGGGCCCGCGAAATCGGCGGGAGGCCTACCGCCGCATGCTGGCAAACGCCTCGAACTCCCAGCTGCGCATGGCCAGCAGCAGGGTGTAGCCTTCGCGCTCGCGGTCGGGCAATTTCTGGTCGGCCAGGTGCTGCTGGGCAAAGTCCTGCGCCACGCGCTGCATGCGCTCCATGAAGGCGGGCGCCAGGCTGCGGCTGATGTTGCCGTGCACCAGCAGCACGCCTTCGCCCAGTCCGTCAAAGCCGCCCGCAAAGTAGTCCAGCAGCGCATGGTCGCGGAAGTAGTTCATCACGGGCCCATGGGGGCGCCAGCGGAACGTCTTGGCCAGCTTGAGGCGGTAGCGGTTCAGCGGCCGCAGCTCGATGATGCCGATGCGGTCCAGCTGCGCCAGGTATTTGATGCCCTCGGCCTCGGTCAGGCGGTAGTAGCCGGTCACCTGCTCCAGCGTCCACTGGCTCAGCACACAAATCGCCATCAGCAGCAGCTTCTTGTCCGCCACCACGGCCTTTTCCTGCTCCTGGGTCAACTCTTTCAGCAAGGGCTGTTCGTCGGCCACGCGCCGCGCCAGGTCGGCAAAGTCCAGCGCCAGCGCGCGGCAGATGGCGTCGATGCGCGACAGCGGCATGTCGCCCTTGGCCAGCATGCGCTTGACGCTGGACTCGGCCATGCCCAGCGCCTGCGCCAGGTCGGCGTAGGTCATCTGCGCGGTCTTGAGTTCCTTTTTCAGGGCGGTGACGAGATCGGCGGTCGTGCTCATGGTGTGGGGCTCCTTGGTATCGATTATCAATACCCAAAGGCGCGTGGGTAGCCTCTTGAGCGACTTCTTGCGGGAGCTGCCGCCACCGCTCACCACACTGCGCGGCATCGTTCACTTTCTACGGTGTGTGTGATGTCTTCTTCCCCTGTGACTGTCCTTCGTTCTCGCGGCCTGCCAAAGCTGCCGCGCCTGTCGTATGCCGAAACGGGCCTGCTGCTGGGCGCGGCCGCGCTGCTGGCGCTGGCATTGTTCGGCCCGCTGCTGCCTGCCAGCGAGCACCAGCACGGGTTTGCCGACCAGCGCACGCTGTGGGGCATCCCTTGTGCGCTGGATGTGCTGAGCAACCTGGCCTTTGTGCTGGCGGGTGCATGGGGCCTGTCCGTGCTGCGCCGTGTGGCGCCGAGCGCGCTGGACGCGACATCCCGTGCGCTGGCCGCCTTGTTTTTTGGCGGGCTGCTGTGCACCGCCGCAGGCTCGGTGCTGTACCACTGGCAGCCGCAGGACGCGGGTCTGCTGTGGGACCGTCTGGGCATGGTGCTGCCCTTCGCGGGGCTGCTGGGTCTGGCGGCTGCCAGCCGGGTGAGCGCGCGGGCGGGCGTGGCCGCCGCTGGCACCGTGCTGCTGGCCGGGCCGATGGCGGTTTGGGTCTGGGTGCACACCGGCAACCTGCTGCCCTGGGCCGTGGTACAGCTGGGCGGCCTGCTGGTGGTGCTGGTGCTGGCATGCGTTCCACCCCGGGCCGATGGCCTGGCGCTGCACCTGGGCGTGGTGGTGGTGCTGTACGCCCTGGCCAAGCTGCTGGAGGCGGCAGACCACCCGGTGTTCGAGGCCACGGGCGGATGGGTGTCAGGCCACAGCCTCAAGCATGTGCTGGCGGCGGGCGCGGCCTGGCCGGTGCTGACGGCACTGGGGGCGCTGGTGGCTTTGCGCCACAGTGACGCGGCGGTGATGCCGCTGGTCATGCCGTCCGGGCAGAATGGCGCCCACGCCGTGGGTGTCGCCCGCAGATCCGGCGCATGAAGCGCAGGTCCGGAAAATTCCAACAAGCCAACCCATCGGAAACGAGGAGAAACGCATGAGCCCCGACACCGCCTCCACCAGCGTGGCCCCAGCGCCCACGCACGAGGACCCGAACCAGTTTGCCTTGCTGCGCCAGCGGCGGTTTGCGCCCTTCTTCTGGACCCAGTTCTCTGGGGCGGCCAACGACAACCTCTTCAAGTTCGCCTTCACGGTGATGGTGACCTACCAGCTCAGCGTGGACTGGCTGCCGCCGGCCATGGCGGGGCTGGTGATCGGCGCGCTGTTCATCCTGCCGTTCTTGCTGTTCTCGGCCACTTCGGGCCAGCTGACCGACAAGTACGACAAGACGAAGATGATCCGCTTCGTGAAGAACCTGGAGATCGCCATCATGCTGGTGGCTGCCGTGGGTTTCATCGCGGGCAATATTCCCATCCTGCTGCTGTGCACCTTCTTGATGGGCGTGCACTCCACGCTGTTTGGCCCGGTCAAGTTTGCCTACATGCCCCAGGTGCTCAACGAGCGTGAGCTGACGGGCGGCAACGGCATGGTCGAGATGGGCACGTTTGTGGCCATCTTGCTGGGCAATGTGGCGGGTGGACTGCTGGTGGCCATCCCCGGCATCGGCCACACCACCGTGGCCGTGGCCTGTGTGGTGGCGGCCCTGGCGGGACGCGCGGTGGCGCAGTTCATCCCCTCGGTGCCGGCCACCGACCCGGGCCTGACCATCAACTGGAATCCCTTCACCGAAACCTGGCGCAACCTCAAGCTCGCGCACGAGAACATCGTGGTGTTCCGCTCGCTGCTGGGCATCAGCTGGATGTGGTTTTTCGGCG
This sequence comes from Acidovorax sp., assembly GCF_016783915.1. Lineage (GTDB taxonomy): Bacteria > Pseudomonadota > Gammaproteobacteria > Burkholderiales > Burkholderiaceae_C > Acidovorax. The sequence continues at coordinate 18,486 of NZ_JADHVT010000054.1, read as the reverse complement.
CGGTGTTCCTGAGCCAGTTCCCCAGCCTGGCCAAGAACGTGCTGCATGGCAACGAGCAGGTGGCGTCGCTGCTGTTGGTGGTGTTCTCCATCGGCATTGGTGTGGGCTCGCTGTTGTGCGAGGTGCTCTCGCGCCGCCACGTCGAGATCGGCCTGGTGCCGCTGGGTGCCATCGGCATGAGCGTGTTCTCCATCGACCTGTACTTCGCCTCGCGCAGCCTGCCGCCGTCCGAGATCATGGGCCTCGCCGCCTTCATGGCCCAGGGCGCGCACTGGCGCGTGATGCTGGACCTGGCGCTGCTCAGCCTGTTTGCGGGCCTGTACAGCGTGCCCATGTACGCACTGATCCAGATGCGCAGCCAGCCTACGCACCGCGCGCGCATCATCGCGGCCAACAACATCCTGAACGCGCTGTTCATGATCGGCAGCTCGCTCATCGCAGGTGCGCTGCTGGGCGCAGGCTTCACGGTGCCGCAGATTTTCCTGTTCACCGGCCTGGCCAACGCCGTGGTGGCGTTCTACATCTTCATGCTGGTGCCTGAGTACCTGCTGCGTTTTGTGGCCTGGGTGTCTTCGCGGTTCGTGTACCGTTTCAAGGTGCAAGGCGACGAGAACCTGCCTTCAGCGGGCGCGGCCATCCTGGCGTGCAACCACGTGAGCTTTGTGGATGCGGTGCTGCTCATGGCGGCCAGCCCGCGTCCCATCTACTTCGTGATGGACCACCGCATCTTCCGCGTGCCCGTGCTGGGCTGGCTGTTCCGCCTGGCCAAGGCGATCCCCATCGCGCCCTACAAGGAAGACCCTAAAACCTACGAAGCCGCCTTCGATCGCGCCGCACAGGTGTTGCGCGAAGGCGATCTGCTGGCCATCTTCCCCGAAGGCGGCATCACCAAGGACGGTCAGCTGCAGGAGTTCAAGGGCGGCATCATGAAGATCATCGAGCGTGCACGCGCAGAGGGTGTCGAGGCCCCGGTGATCCCTATGGCATTGACCAATCTGTGGGGCTCGTATTTCAGCCGCATCGAGCAAGGCGGGGCCATGGTGCGGCCGTTCCGCCGAGGGTTTTACAGCCGGGTGGGGCTGAATGTGGGTCAGCCTGTCGCGTCGGCGCAAGTGCAGCCCACCGTGCTGCGTGAACAGGTGCAAAAGCTGCTGGTGGCCTGAGCGATCAGCAGCTTTCACAACAGGTTTCAGATACCTCTGTCAAATCAGCGATAGCCCGGTCAGCAGGGCCAGTCGCTCCCGCTCTTCGCGCGCAGTGGGTTGTGGATGATCAGCCGTTGCGAAAAAGAAAGCTGTAGGCGTTCAACGCCGGCACCCCTCCCAGGTGCGCGTACAGCACGCGGGAGCCTTCGGGGAACTCGCCCTTGCGCACCATGTCGATCATTCCGTGCATGGACTTGCCTTCGTACACCGGGTCGGTCAGCATGCCTTCCTGGCGCGCGCAAAGGCGAATGGCTTCGAGCGTGCCCTCGTTGGGCAGACCGTACTCCGGGCCGCCGTAGCGTGTGTCCAGCACCACGTCCTCGGCGGTGATCTCCTGGCCCAGCTCCACGAGCTTGGCGGTGTTCTGGGCAATGCGCAGCACCTGGGCATGGGTCTTCTCGGGCTTGGCCGAGGCGTCGATACCGATCACCTTGCGCGCGCGCCCATCGGCCGCAAAGCCCACCACCATGCCCGCCTGCGTGCTGCCCGTGACCGAGCACACGACGATGTAGTCGAACTGAAAGCCCAGCTCCTTCTCCTGCTGGCGCACTTCCTCGGCAAAGCCCACGAAGCCCAGGCCGCCGTAGGGGTGCTCGGAGCAGCCTGCGGGGATGGGGAAGGGCTTGCCGCCCGCCTTCTTCACATCCTCCATGGCCTGCTCCCAGCTGGGGCGGATGCCGATGTCAAAGCCCGCCGCATCCAGGCGCACGTCTGCGCCCATGATGCGGCTCATCTCGATGTTGCCTACGCGGTCGTACACGGCGTCGGAGTAGTTGACCCAGTTCTCCTGCACCAGCACGCACTTCATGCCCAGGTGCGCAGCCACTGCGGCCACCTGGCGTGTCTGGTTGGACTGGATGCCGCCGATGGACACCAGCGTGTCGTAGCCACCCGCAATCGCCTCGGGGATCAGGTATTCGAGCTTGCGGGTCTTGTTACCGCCGAAGGCCAGGCCCGAGTTGCAGTCCTCGCGCTTGGCATACAGGTGCACCTTGCCGCCGAGGTGGGCCGACAGGCGGGGCAGCGGTGTGATGGGCGAGGGGCCGAAGGTGAGCGGGTGGCGGGCGAATTTCTGCAGGTTCATGGCGGTGTTCCAGTCGATGAAGAGAAAGCGCAAGCGGGGGGCTTGCAGTGCCTTCATCGTAGAAAAACACGCGCGTCAAGTGGTTGCAAAATTTTCCAAAATTTCAGTGTTTAAGGTTGATGTATCAGAATGTGAGGGATAAATATTTCTCTAAGTGACCTATGAGCGCAACAAAAGTTCGCCCCAAGAATGCGCCGCAGGCTGATGTCTCTGCCGAACTGGACCGCACCGATAAAACCATCCTGCGCCAGCTGCAGCGTGATGCGTCGCTCTCCAACGTGGCACTGGCCGAGAAGGTGCATCTGAGCCCTCCCGCCTGCTTGCGCCGGGTGGAGCGCCTCAAGCGGCTGGGGCTCATCGACAAGGTGGTGGCGCTGCTCAACCCCCAGGCGGTGGGTGCGGGCATGCTGGTGATGATTGGCGTGGTGCTGGACCGCTCCACGCCCGAGTCGTTTGCCGAGTTTGAAAAGGCAGCCGCCAAGGTGTCGGGCTGCATGGAATGCCATGTGGTCACCGGCGAGTTCGACTACTTCATGCTGGTGCGCACGCGCGACAACGACAGCTTCAACCGCCTGCATGCGGAGCAGCTGCTCTACCTGCCGGGGGTGCGGCAGGTCCGCTCGTTCATGGTGCTGCGCAACGTGCTCTCGACCACTGAGTTGCCGCTGGCGGTGTAGCGGCCTGCGTTCGTCCGACCGTTTACTGGGCGCCGCGCAGTCGTCCCATCATGGCCGCCCAGGCAGGGCCGCCAAACACGTTGACCACCAAGCCCGCCATCAAGAGCCCGGCGCCTGCAAAGTGCACGGGCAGCAACTGCTCGCCAAACGCCACCCAGCCCGTGGTCAGGCCCACCACGGGCACCAGCAGCGTGAAGGGCGCCACGCGGTTCACGGGGTAGTGCGACATGAGGTAGGTCCACAGCCCGAAGCCCAGCAGCGTCGAAATCCACGCGATATAGGCCACGGCGGCCATCGATTGGAAGGAAAGGTGCTCGACGGCAGCCCACACCGTGGCGGGCCCATCCAGCAACAAGGACAGCGCCACAAACGGTAGCGGCGCCACCACGCTGGACCAGACGATGAAAGCAAACTGGTTCATTGGCCCATACCGCCCCACGGCACGCGTGACGATATTGCCGCAGCCCCACATGGCCGCCGCCGCCACGGTCAGCGCAAAGCCCGCCAGGGGCATGGAGGCACCATGCGCGCTGCCGATCAGTACCAGCCCGCAGCCTGCCAGCGCGAGACCTGCCACCTGGTTGCCGTGCCATTTTTCGCGCAGCCACCAGGCGGCCAGCAGCAGCGTGAAGAACGACTGCGACTGCAGCACCAGCGAGGCCAGGCCCGAGGGCATGCCGATGTGGATGGCGGAGAACAGCAGCGCAAACTGCCCCACGGCCATGGTCATGCCGTACAGCAGGTACAGCTTTAGCGGCACCTTGGGCGGCTTGACGAACAGCAGCGCCGGAAACGCCGCCAGCAGGTAGCGCAGCGCACCCAGCAGCAGTGGTGGCACGCCGGCCACGCCCACCTTGATGACGGCGAAATTGAGGCCCCAGACGACGATGACGAGGAGGGCCAGGGCAAGGTCGCGGGGGCGCAGGGTGGTGTTCATGCCCTGCATTCTCTGGGATGGAACGGGTCGGTGGCCGGACGTTTCCGGACCAGCATGGTGCGAAAACGGACCAACCCGCGGAGACGTTCCGGGGGGTTACGCCGGCTCGACCGCGAAGCTCAGCCCCGCATTCGCTTGCAGGCGTGCGATCAGTGGCTCGCCCATAGCTGGAGCCGTGGTCCAGATGCCGCCGACGGTGCCCTTTGCATCCTGCAGCAGACACACCGCAGCTTCGGTGATCATCTTGGAGGTAGAGCCATAGCCCGGGTCGCGGTCGCCCTTCACGCCTACGCGCAAGGTGTTGCCGGCGGCGTCGGTGCCCAGAAACAGCACGTCGTAAAAGCCGTTCTCGCGTTCCTCGCGCGAAGGGCCTTCACCGGGCTTGGGGCCCTTGTCTGAGCCCAGCGACTTGTCGCCAGCCACCGCGTTGGCGATGGCCTCGCCCTTTTCGCCGGCGCCAGTGATCAGCATTTCGTCGTACACAAAATCGGTGCCGTATGCGTGCTGCAGCAGGAAGTTGGAGCGGTGCACGTTGCGGGTGTTGATGGCAGCCATCACGAACGGCGCGACCCAGACGCCATCGCCACCCATCGTGCCCAAAGCCTCGTCCACCATGGGCTTGTTGCCCGAGGGCTGGCGTGGGCCTTCAAACCCGGGGGTGAGCGAGAAGGGATTTTTCAGCAGGTCCAGCACGCCGGGCTGGGTGGCGGCGGCCGCCATGGTGGCCTTGAGGCTGGCGGCGGTGCCGCCCGAGAAGGTGCCCTTCATCTTGCGTACCCGGCCGCGCACGCGGGGCGCCGGGTGGCCGAAGCGCTGGGCAAATTCCTTTTGCAGCAGGAACACGCCCAGGTCGAACGGGATCGAGTCGAACCCGCACGAGAACACGATGCGCGCGCCGCTGACCTTGGCCGCCGCTTCGTGCGCGTCGATCATCTGGCGCATCCAGGCGGGCTCGCCGCACAGGTCCACATAGTCCACACCGGCCTTCGCGCAGGCGGCCACCAGTTCGTTGCCATACAGCTGGTAAGGACCCACGGTGGTCAGCACCAGGCGCGTGGCGTCCATCAGCGCCTTCAGGCTGGCGGGGTTGCTGGTGTCGGTCACAACCAGCGGCGTGTCGGCCGGAGCGCCCAGTTCGTCGCGGATTGCTGCCAGCTTGTCGGCGTTGCGCCCGCCCATGGCCCAGCGCAGGCCGCTGCCGGCGGGGTAGCGCTGGAGCAGGTATTCGACCACCAGGCGGCCGGTGAAGCCGGTGGCGCCGTGGACGACGAGGTCAAAGGTTTTGGTCATGGTGTGGGTCTCCGTCCGTCAAATGTGCAAGTACCCGTAGCGGACAGGTGCTGCCACGCCCGGGGTGGCAGCCATTCTCTTTGGCCGCACCCGCTGCCTCTGTCGCGCAGGTGCATGGCAGGTGTGGCGTAGGGCTGGAACAACGGATTTTTGCGTCTTTTTGGGGAGAAAGTACCGCAAAACGATACCGAGTGGGCTGCTGCTGGCCACTGTTACGGTTCAATGCAGACACGCAAGTTACGTCTGGGCACCATTCGCTCCGTGTTCAACCAACGCCCCCCGGGGCACCACTGCAATGTCTTCTTCTCCGATCGTTGTTCAGCGTGACACCAAGGCCTGGCAGTTACAGGTGTGGGTCTCGTTCGGCATTGCGGTTTTTCTGTGTGCCGTGGGCCTGGCATGGCTGCCTGGTGAGCAACTGGAGCAGGCCTTCATGGTGATGGGCTATGTGTTCTGCCTCTCGGCCGCGTTTGTGTTGGCCAAGTTTGTGCGGGACAACGAAAGCGCTTCGCGCCGTGGCGGTGGTGACACCCCCCTATGGAAGCTGGTGGTGTGGGGGGGCTTTGCGGTGGCCATGGGCCTGACGGGCTGGGGCCTGCTGAGCATGGACATCAACGTGACCTACAAGGCCTTTCTGGGCGTGAGCTGGCTGTACCTGATCACCACCGCCTTCACGCTGGCCAAGATGCTGCGCGACCGCCACGAGGCCGATCTGATGGAAGCCCGCCTGCAGGGCCGCCGCGAAGCTGCCCAGGCCGCTGCCCAGAACAGCAGCGCGAACTGATCGCCCCGGGTGCGGGCAGGCGGCAACCTGCCGCCTGTCTGGATGAACCTTCTTTTTGGTCTTTCGACCCGGTCTGGCCCGCACCTGGGGTGCGTGGGCGGGCCGTATCTTGAGGAGTGAATGATGATGAATGCCAAGTTTTCTTCGTGGGGCTCTGCGGCCCGCCTGCCTCGCGCCCTGCTGGCCGCCGGGGTGGTGTGTGCGGCCCTGGTGGCTGCTGCGCCGGCCCGGGCCCAGAGCGAGGCTTCTGCCGCGCTGTCGCTCTTGCCCGTGGCCTCGGTGGTGGGCACGGCGTCGGTGGCCTCGGCGGCCGCCGGTGCGGTGGTGACGGTGCCGGCGGCGTTGTCGGTGGGCGGTGCGGTGCTGACGGTGCGGGCGGTGGAGGCCTCGGCCGTGGGCACTGTGTACCTGCTGGAGCGAGCCTCGGATGGTGCCCAGGTGAGTGTGGAGGTGGTCGGCCGTGGTGTGACGGGCTCGGCCTATGCCGTGGGCACCGTGGTCACCTGTAGCGTGATCGGCACGGGCGTGATCCTGTCGGCGGCAGGCGAGGCCATTGCCTTTGTGCCCAATGCCATCGGTCGCGCCTTGCTGCACAACGAACGTCTTTGAGGAGCGGCACGATGGTGAAAACCCTGAACCTTTGCCCTGACCCCGCGCAGCGCATCCCTGCTGTGGTGGGCATGGTGTTCCTCGCTGGGGTCGCGCTGCTGGCCGCCACGCCGGCCCACGCTGGTCGCTCGTGCGAGTCGCGCAAGCCCGTGCCCCCGCAGGTGATCGAGCGCGGCATGAAGCTGGCCGAGCAGACCTCGGTAGCGCTGGATGCCGAGTACGCCAAGTCGGGCGTGCAGGTGGTGGCGCTGGCCCGTGCGGGGCAGGACCTCTCCAAATACGGTCTGCGCTATTCGCACTTTGGCTGGGCCTACAAGACGGCCGAAGGCCCGTGGCGCGTGGCGCACAAGCTCAACGAATGTGGCACGGCGGTGGGCCACCTGTACCGCCAGGGCCTGGGTGAATTCTTTCTGGACGACCTGTGGCGCTACGAGGCCGTGTACGCCGTGCCCACGCCCGAGGTGCAGCAGCGCCTGCTGGCCGTGTTGCAGGACAAGGGCCGCACCAAGGCGCTGCAGCACCCGCCCTACAGCATGGTCAGCTACGCGTGGGGCCGCAAATACCAGCAGTCCAACCAGTGGGCGCTGGAGACCCTGGCGATGGCCATGGAGCCCGCCACCGTGCGCTCGCGCGACCAGGCGCAGGCCTGGCTGCAGTTCAAGGGTTACGAGCCCACCACGCTCAGGCTGGGCCCGCTCACGCGCATGGGCGGACGGGTGGGGTCTGCCAACATTGCGTTTGACGACCATCCGAACGAAAAACGGTTCTCGGACCGCATCGAGACCGTGACCGTCGATTCAGTCCTGGCCTGGATGCAGCGTACGCAGCTGGCAGCCGCCCCCGTGGTGCTGGCGATCAAAAATTGAATCAAAATGCCAGAAGGCGCAATCAATATATGCGCTGGCAGCTATAAAAAGAAGAGCATTTTCCGGTGCGCTGCAGGGTGCACCCAACCCCGGCGCCCGGCGCCACCGAGGAGAAGAACATGAGCAAGTCCCTGAGACTGTCCGAGAAATGGTTCCGCCGTGGCCTGTGGCTGGTGGCGCTGGTGTTTGCCAGTTTCCTCATCGGGCTGGGCGGCACCATCGTGGGCGATCTGCCCAAGGTCGAGACCCCGCTGCGGGTGGACGACTTTCTGGACAAGGCCGCAGCCGACAGGCTGCGTGCCGAGGTCAAAACGGCGCGCCAGGCCGAACAGGACGCGCAGACCGCGCTGGAGCAGGCCCAGCTGCAGCGCAGCAAGGTGCGCAGCGAGGTGCAGGCCGAGCGAGAGAGCTTCAACAACTGGCTGTCCACGCGCAGCGCCACGCAGCGGGCCGACCAGGACCCCGAGGTGATCGCTCGCACCCAGGCGCTCGACGCCCTCAAGCTGGTGGAGCGCAAGGCCCAGCAGGCGGTGGAGACGCAGCAGCAGGCCGCCCTTGATGCCCGCCAGGCGGCAGCTGCCCGGCAGGAGCGGCTCCACCAGATGGAGTCCGACGGTTACGTGAAGCTCGGGGCCGAGCGCCGCAAGGTCGAGCTGCGCGTGTTCCTGTACCGCCTGGCCCTCACGCTGCCGCTGCTGGCCGCAGCCGGCTGGCTGTTCGTCAAGAAGCGCAAGAGCACCTACTGGCCGTTCGTGTGGGGCTTCATCTTCTTTGCGCTGTTTGCCTTCTTTGTGGAGCTGGTGCCCTACCTGCCGAGCTACGGCGGTTACGTGCGCTACGTGGTGGGCATTGCCGTGACGGCTGTGGTGGGGCGCTATGCGATCCAGGCGCTCAACCGCTATCTGGAACGCCAGAAGCTGGCCGAGGCCTTGCCCGACCAGGAGCGCCGCAAGGAACTGAGCTACGACGTGGCTCTGGCCCGCCTGGCCAAGAGCGTGTGCCCCGGCTGCGAGCGGCCCGTGGACCTGAAAAACGAGAAGATCGATTTTTGTCCGCACTGCGGCATCGGCCTGTTCGACCACTGCGGCCACTGCAGCACCCGCAAGAGCGCGTTTGCACGGTTCTGCCATGCCTGTGGCACCGGGGCGGGCGTGAAACTGGCGCAGGAGTGAGGCGGGCCGCAGAGCGGCGCCGACAACGCTGACCTAGCCCACCATCACCCGGTTGCGCCCCTCGGCCTTTGCGCGGTACAGGGCCGTGTCGGCGGCCAGCAGCAGGGTGTCCATGTCGGCATCCGCACCCAGAGTGGCGCTGTGCACCAGGCCGATGCTGACGGTGGCCCGCTGGGGGCCGCCCTGCGTCGCATCCAGCGCCTGCCGTTCCACGGCGCTGCGCACCCGCTCGGCAATGGCTTGGGCCTCGGTGGGGGACACGCCGGGCAGCACGGCGGCAAACTCTTCGCCCCCCATGCGACCCAGCACGTCGTCGGCGCGCAGCGCGCGCGCCATGGTCTGCGCAATGCTGACCAGCAGCCGGTCTCCCGCGCCGTGTCCGTGCTGGTCGTTGACCTGCTTGAAGTGGTCCACGTCCACCATCATCACCGCCAGCCCGGTGGATTCACGCTGGTAGCGCTCCAGCAGGCGATCGCCCTGTTTGAGCAGCGCACGGCGGGCCAGCACGCCCGTCAGGTCGTCATGGCGCACGGCATGGTGCAGGCGCCGCAGGGCCTCGGCGCGCGCCGCGCTGGCACAGGCCACGGCCAGGGGCCCCAGGGCCAGCAGCGTGACGCCCACGCGCAGCGAGAACACATCGCCCGCATGGGCCGGTGTGAAATTGAGCACACCCGTAGCCACACCAGCCATGGTCCACAGGCACACCACCAGCGACAGCAGGCTGGAGGTGAAGGCGCTGTAGCTCAACGCACACCACAGCAACCCGGGCACGACAAAAGCCAGCATGCCGGGCCCGCCGATGAGCGTGCGGATGCCCTCGGCCAGCACCAGCGAACTGACGGGTGCGACGCGCCAGAACAGGGGGGTGTCCGGGGTGTGCGAGGGCGGGTCTGCCGCGCGCGGAGCGGCCAGCACCACGGGCACGATGAGCATGTAGTTCATCAGCTCGGTGCTGAACCACAGGGACAGCAGGTCCGTCCACGGGGAGTCGAAATACACCGGTGCCGCGCCGCAGCCTGCCAGCGCACCCACTGCGCTGGCAACCAGCGCTGCCAGCAGCAGGTACAGCGCCGCCACCGTGCGCTGCAGCCGCAGGATGGGCTCGTCCAGCCCCCGCAGCACCAGCCAGCCGGCGGTGGCGCCCAGCAGGTTGGCGGCGTTGAGCCACAGGGCCATGCCCCAGGCGCTGCCGGTCACCAGGTCGGCCGCCACATAGCCCACTGCAGCCGCCACCCAGGCGGGCGGCCGCGCCAGATGGGGGTAGCGCACCAGCAGCCCCAGCAGCAGCGCATTGGCAGGCCAGAACGCAGACAAAAAGCCGATGGGCCGCGCAAAGATGCCCACCAGGCAGGCGGTAAAGATCAGCAGCGCCAGGGCCGCCCAGGCCATGGGTGGGGGCACGGTCCGGGTGGTGGCAAAAAGGCGGGGCAGGGTGGGCGGCATGTAGGCGGCGGGGGCGTGCGGACCCCGATTGTCCCCGGTGTCAGGGCATGCCCAGCAGCAGGGCCACCAGCTCGCCCGTACTGGTGGCGCCCAGCTTGCGCATGATCCGCCCCCGGTGTGCTTCCACCGTGCGGTGGCTGATGTGGAGGTGGCGTGCAATCTGCTTGCTGGTGGCACCGGTGACGATGTGCTGGGCCACCTCGCGCTCGCGCACCGTCAGCGGCGTGCTCACCACGCGGCGGTGCGAGATGTCTTCAAACATCCACACCGCGCGCGCAAACGGGTTGGCACGGTCCAGCGCGCGGCCCACCACATGGCACCAGAACAGCGTGCCGTCGCGGCGGCGCATGACGCGCTCGTCGCTGTAGCTGCCGGTGTCCATCATGGCGGGCAGGCCCAGGTTGCCGGTGTGGGTGAACTCGTCCAGCGACGGATACAGAGGCGCCAGCGGTTGGTCCAGCAGTTCGGCCTGCTCGTAGCCAAACATGCGGGCAAAGGCGTCGTTGCAGATCTCGATGCGGCGCTCGCGCGTCACGCACATGCCCACGGGGGCGAGGTTGAAGGCCAGTTCCAGCGCTTCATTCAGGGGGGCAGATGATGCGGTCGGGACGGTGGTCATGGGGCGGATTTTGCTGCAGTCCACCGGGGCGGCCCGGGCGATCAGCGCTTGCGCCACCGCTTTTTCCACTGTCGCTGGATCACCCGGGCCACGCGCCAGGCCCACGACGCGCGGGCGCGCTCCAGCACGGTGTGCTTGAGCCGCATCCAGTGCGTGTGGGTCCAGGCAAACCAGCGCAGTCGCATGAGCGCGGGCTGCGTGAGGGTGAACAGCCGCGCCACCACCGCCGTGCCCACCACCTTGGCCAGCAGGATCACCAGCATGCCCAGCACCACATGCCCGCGCCCGATCGCCCACAGCGCCAGCAACTTGATGGGCAGCAGCAGCGCCGTGGGCAGCGCAAAGAGCGCCACGGCCGCCCAGGGTGGCAGGGCGCGCACCCAGCCTTCGATCCAGCGCAGCCCCGGCCAGCGGCCGATGCGCGCCAACAGGCGCTGCAGTGGCTCCCAGCCCCATTCCTCGAACAGGATCAGCAGCGCCAGCAGGCCGCTGCCCAGGCCTGTGAGGGCCCGCAGGGGCCAGTGCAGCAGGTGACGCAGGAGTTTTGGAATGGTTTGGGCCCGATGCGCTAGTGAATCATGCCTGAGGTGCTATACAAAACATAGCGTTTTGGCGGGCGGGGAATGTGTGGCTCACACGCCGCGTGCGCGGTCGGACTTGAACTGCGCGCGGAACTGGGCAAAGGTGCCCGCCTCCAGCGACTCGCGCACCTCGCGCATCAGGTTCAGGTAGTAGTGCAGGTTGTGCACGGTGGTCAGCATGGGGCCCAGCATCTCGCCGCAGCGGTCCAGGTGGTGCAGGTAGGCGCGGCTGAAGCCCTCGCGCCCGCCGTCGTCCCACGACACGCCCGAGCTGCCCGCGCAGGCGTAGCAGGTGCAGCTGGTGTCCATCGGCCGGTGGTCAGCCTTGTGGCGTGCGTTGCGGATTTTGAGGTCGCCAAAGCGCGTGAACATCGTGCCGTTGCGCGCGTTGCGGGTGGGCATCACGCAGTCGAACATGTCCACGCCATCGGCCACGCCCTGCACCAGGTCTTCGGGCGTGCCCACGCCCATCAGGTAGCGGGGCTTGTGTGCGGGCAGGCGGTGGGGCGTGTGGGCCATGATGTCCAGCATCTCGTCCTTGGGTTCGCCCACGCTCACGCCGCCCACGGCGTAGCCGGGAAAGTCCATCTCGACCAGGCGCTCCAGAGACTCCTGGCGCAGGTTCTTGAACATGCCGCCCTGCACGATGCCGAAGAGTGCGTTGGGGTTGTTCAGGCGGTGGAACTCGTCCTGGCTGCGTTGGGCCCAGCGCAGGCTCATCTCCATGGATTTGCGCGCCTCAGCCTCGGTGGTGAGGTGGCCCTTGGTCTCGTACGGCGTGCACTCGTCAAGCTGCATCACGATGTCAGAGTTGAGCGTGGTCTGGATCTGCATGCTCACTTCAGGCGACATGAAGAGCTTGTCGCCGTTGACGGGGCTGGCAAAGGTCACGCCTTCTTCGGTGATCTTGCGCATGGCGCCCAGGCTCCAGACCTGGAAACCGCCTGAATCGGTAAGGATGGGCTTGTCCCACTTTTCAAAGCCGTGCAGGCCGCCAAAGCTCTGCATCACATCGAGCCCCGGGCGCATCCACAGGTGGAAGGTGTTGCCCAAGATGATCTGCGCGCCCATGTCGTGCAGGCTGCGCGGCATCACGCCCTTGACGGTGCCATAGGTGCCCACAGGCATGAAGATGGGGGTTTGCACCACGCCGTGGTTGAGCGTGAGCTGGCCACGGCGTGCGTGGCTGGTGGGGTCGGTTTTGAGGAGGTCGAACTGCAGCATGATGGGGCGCATTGTCCCAGACAGGATCACAAGGGTCGCCCTGGCATGGCGCAAGGGCTTGTGCTGGCGCTGGCTGATGGCGTCGCTACACTGGTCTTCACTCACTCAAGGAGAACCCCATGCTCAAGATTCTCATCGCCGTGGACGGCTCCGAACTCTCCCTGGATGGCGTGCACCATGCACTGTCCCTGGTGCGCCAGGGGCTCAAGGCCTCGATCGTGCTGGCCAACGTGCAGGAGCCTGCCACGTTGTACGAGCTGGTGACCACCCGCGACCCTGACCTGATCGCCGCCGCCAGCCTGGAGGCGGGCGAACATTTGATGGCCTCGGCCCGGGCGCTGCTCGATGCGGCAGGGGTGGCCTACGAAACCGATGTGGGCGTGGGCGATGTGGCCCACACCCTTGTGGACATGATCGAACGACTGGGCTGCCACATGGTCATCATTGGCGCCAAGGGGCAGGGCGCGATCACCAGTGCGCTGCTCGGGTCCGTATCGCAGGAGCTGGCACATGCCAGCCCGGTGCCGGTGACCATCGTCAAGCATCCCGATGTGGTGGAGGCCGTCGATGGCGACGCGGCAGAACCGTCGGCGGCCTGATCACGGCTGACCACCTTCATGCCCTCGAACAAAAGCCACCCGTAAAGGTGGCTTTGCAGGGTGGGGCGGTGTGGGACGGTGGGTCAGTCCAACGAGATCTTTTGCTCGCGGATCAGTTTGTGCCAGCGTTGCACTTCGCTGCGGATCAGGTCCGCATATTGCTGCGGCGTGCTGCCCACGGGCTCAATGCCGAAGTCGATCAGCTTTTGGCGGATGGCGGGCGTCTGAATGGCGGTGGCGACCTGTTTTTGCAGGGCACCCACCACCTCCGCAGACGTGCCTGCGGGGGCCACGATGCCGACCTGCGCCGATGCTTCAACCCCTTTGATGCCCAGTTCGGCAAACGTGGGGACATCGGGCAACTGGGACAGGCGCGTGGCGTTGGCGACGGCCAGCGGGCGGATCTTGCCACCCTTGATGAAACCGGCGCCTGCAGCCAGGTCCACCATCATGGCGGCGACCTGGCCGCCAGCCAGGTCGGTCAGTGCCGGTGCAGCGCCTCGGTACGGAATGTGGACCATGTGCAGCCCGGCGTTGACCTTGATCAGTTCCATGGCCAGGTGGTGCGGACTGCCCGCGCCCGCCGAGCCGTAGCTGACCTTGCCTGGCGAGGCCTTGGCCTTGGCAATGAAGTCCTTGGCGTCACGGATGTCCGAGTTCGGACCCACCACCAGGATCATGGGGAAGCGGCCCATGAGGGTCACGGGCACCAGGTCCTTGTCGGGGTTGTACGAGAGCTTGCTGTAGAGCGCCGTGTTGAACACCATGGTACCGTTGTCGGCCGACAGGATGGTGTAGCCGTCGGCGGCCGAACGGGCAACGTCAGCAGCGGCAATGGCCGTGTTGGCGCCAGGCTTGTTGTCCACGGTCACGGTCTGTCCGGTCTGGGTGGACAGTTGCATGCCGATCGTGCGACCCAGGAAGTCCGAGCCACCGCCTGCAGGATAGGGCACCACCCAACGGATCGGTTTGGCCGGGTAGTTCTGGGCGAAAGCCACGGTGGGGCCTGTGAGTACGGCAAGTGCCGCAAGCAGAGCCGTGGCATGACGTCGATTCAGCATGGTGTCTCCTGAGATAGATCAAACAATATATATTTCGCAATGATATTACGCAATGCGTAATGATCCCGACGTAGATACCCTACTTTTGCCGCCGCCCATGGCCGTCCCCATGCCACACACCGCCCCCGACACACCTGCCGACATCCTCACCAAACGGCGCCAACGCGTGCAGTCGGCGGAAACCGGCATGACCATCCTGAAGGCGCTCGCGCGGTTGGGGGGCGCGGCAAGCCTGACGGCCATCGCTGCCGAGTCGGAGGAGAGTGCGGCCAAGGTGCACCGTTACCTGTCCAGCCTGACATCCGAAGGGCTGGTGGCCCAGCATCCCGCCACCCAGCATTACCACCTGGGCCCCGAGGCTGTGCGCATCGGTCTGGCGGCATTGCGGCAATGCGACCCGGTGCGCATGGGCGAGGCGGCCCTGCTGCGCATGCGCGAGTCCCTGCAGGTGACTTGCTTCATTGCCGTCATGGGCAATATGGGGCCGACGGTCATGCGCATGGAAGAGCCTTCGCTCCCGGTCACGGTCAACATCCGGCCCGGTTCGGTGCTGCCGCTGGTGTGGTCTGCGAGCGGGCAGGCATTTCTGGCGTTTTCTGAAGACGCGGAGCTGCGCGCCAAGGCGCATGCGGAATTCGCGGCGGCGACGGCCGAGCAGCGCTCCTTCATTGGGGGGGCTGACCCCGTGGGCACGCTGTGCCGACAGGTGCGTGCACAGGGCGGCGCCATCGTGCGCGACACCCTGCTGGCGGGCATCAGCGCGATCGCAGCGCCCATCTACGATGCGCGGGGCCATGTCGCTGCCGTACTGACTGCGCTGGGGGCCAGCAATGGCTTCGATACGCGGCCGGAGGGCAAGGTCTGCACCATGGTCATTCACGAGGCCCAGGCCATCAGCACCGCCATGGGCTACGCGGACGCCTGAGGATGCGCGGCCGCGCGTCGCGGCGCTGATGCAGCCGTGCTGCCCACCCTGTCCGCCCCGCACATGCGTTCGCTCGACTCCGCAGGCACATGCCCGGAACAAGTCTGCTTGCGTCTGCGCCCATCGGCCCCAGCCTAGGCCCTTGGCGCCTGCTTGCTCAGCGACCAGGGTTTTTCAGCGGATGGTTGTGAATTTACGCATTGCGTAATAGCATTGCGCAAATTTCGTTGCCACGCCATGAACATCCCTGCTGCTACATCCATGGGGCGCTGCCCTGTCCCTTCCGTTGGTGCTGGCGCCGCCGCTGCGCCCCATGGCTGTCCGGTGAGCGCTCGCGCGGCGGCGTTCAACCCCTTCGACCCGGCCTATATGCAGGATCCGGGCGACTATCTGCGCTGGGCGCGCGAGGAGGAGCCCGTGTTCTTCAGCCCCCAGCTGGGTTATTGGGTGGTGACGCGCTACGAGGATGTGAAGGCCGTCTTCCGCGACAACCTGCTGTTCTCGCCCTCGGTGGCGCTTGAGAAGATCACGCCGGCGTCGCCGCAGGTGCTGCAGATCCTGCAGGGATACGGATTCGCCATGAATCGCACCATGGTCAATGAGGACGAGCCTGACCACATGGAGCGCCGCCGCCTCCTGACGGACGCGTTCCTGCCCGAGCGCCTGGTCACGCTGGAGCCCATGGTGCGCAGCCTGGCGCGCAAGACGATGGACCGCTTCATCGACAAGGGCCGAGCCGACCTGGTGGCCGAAATGTTCTATGAGATCCCGCTGAACATCGCGCTCAAGTTCCTGGGTGTGCCGGACGAGGGCGCCGAGCAGCTGCGCCAGTTTGCGGTGGCGCACACGCTCAACACCTGGGGCCGGCCAACGCCCGAAGAGCAGCTGGCGATCGCCCACAATGTGGGGCGTTTCTGGCAGACGGCGCAGGGCATCCTGGACACCATGCGCGCGAATCCCGACGGTGAGGGCTGGATGTACGAAACCATCCGCCAGCACCTGCGCCATCCCGACGTGGTGCCAGAGTCCTACCTTCGCTCGATGATGATGGCGATCCTGGCGGCGGCGCATGAGACCACCTCCAATGCCACGGCCAATGCGTTCCACACGCTGCTCACGCACCGCAACGCCTGGGAAGACATCTGTACCAACCCCGCGCTCATTCCCAACGCCGTGGAGGAATGCTTGCGCGTGGCGGGCTCCATCATTGCCTGGCGGCGGGTGGCCACGGCGGACGCCGTGGTGGGTGGGGTGCAAATCCCGCAGGGCGGCAAGATCCTGATGGTGCAGGCCTCGGCCAATTTTGATCCCCGCCATTTCGAGAACCCGGACGAGGTCGATGTGTTCCGCGAAAGCGCGGTCGAGCATCTCACCTTCGGCTACGGCGCCCACCAGTGCATGGGCAAGAACATCGGCCGACTGCAGATGCGTGTGTTCCTGGAGGAGTTTGTGCGCCGCCTGCCGCACATGCGCCTGGTGGCTGGGCAGAAGGTGGACTACCTGTCCAACACCTCATTCCGTGGTCCCTCGGCCTTGTGGGTGGAATGGGAGCCAGCGCAGAACCCCGAGCGCAGACAAGGTTCGCAAGGGTTGTCTGCGCCGCCTTCTTTCTACATTGGCCCTCCCGCCAAGGACTCCATCACCCGCACCCTGGTGCTGCATGACAAGCAGCCCGAGGGTGAGGGCCTGTGGCGCCTGGTGTTCGCCGACCCGCAGGGCCGTGCGCTGCCGGCGTGGTCTGCGGGAGCACATGTGGATGTGGTGGCTGGCGGCTTCCGGCGCAAATACTCGCTGTGCGGATCTGCCGAGGATCGCAGCCACCTGCAGGTCGTGGTACAGCGCGAGGAGCGGGGGCGCGGTGGCTCGCTGCACTTTTGCGATGTGCTGCAGCCGGGCGACAGCGTGCAGCTGGCTGGTCCCAAGAACCTGTTCCGGCTGGACGAAAGCGCCGAGCGCTATCTTCTGATTGCGGCGGGCATCGGGATCACGCCCATGCTCGCCATGGCCGACCGGCTGCAGCGCCTGGGCAAACCCTACACGTTGCACTACGCGGGCCGCTCTCGGGCCCAGATGGCACTGCTGGCACGGCTGGAGCGCGACCATGGCGACCACCTGCGGCTGTACGTCAAGGACCAGGGGCAGCGCATGGACCTGCACGCCCTGTTGGCCTCGGTCGGTATGCAGGACCGGGTGTATGCCTGTGGCCCCGATCGCTTGATCGACGAGCTGGAGGCGCTGGGTGCCCACTGGCCGGCGGGCGTGCTGCACTATGAACACTTCAGCGGCGAAGGCTCTGGCCTGCAACCCGAAAAGGAGCACAGTTTTGTGGCCGAGTTGCAGGACTCCCAGGTCCGGGTGACCGTGCCCCGCGACCGAACCTTGTTGCAGGCGTTGCAGGCAGCCGGGTTTGACGTGCCCTGTGACTGCGGCGAAGGGCTCTGTGGCACCTGTGAGGTCGCAGTGGTGGAGGGGGAGATTGACCACCGCGACAAGGTGCTGAGCAAGAGTGAGCGGGCCACCCACCGGCGCATGCTGGCCTGCTGCTCGCGTGCGGTGGGCGACAAGATCGTGCTGGCGCTCTGATGACTGGCCGATAGCGACCCTGCAGCGTCGCCACACGCGGGGCTGAATACCGCCCCCATCAAGCAAAACCCCCTGCAGCGGCAACGCTGCAGGGGGTTTTTCATCTAGCGGGGAGGTCTTCAGGCCGCCTTGCGGAATGGCTCGGCTGTAGGCCGCTGCAGCTTGCCATGGGGCAGGGTCGCCAGCCGCGAGAACATGCGGCGCACATAACCGCGTACCCACAGGCATTTGTTGAGTTCGTCCACGGGCAGTGGTCCCGACACCACCACGATGTCGTTGGCCACGTCCTGTGCGCCGGCAGCGCGCAGGCGGCGGCGCGTGTTGTTGGCCCAGGACTGGATGCGCGTGGGGCTGCCGTGCTGGTGCACCTCGCCCGTGTGCACATCGAACGCAATGGCCACCGTGTCGGTCTTGAGCTTGAAGCGGCGTTCACCCGTGACGGCGCTGGGCGCCTCGCGCATGTCATACAGGTAATAGCTGCCTGCCTTGAGCTGGTATTGCATGTCCATGGGTGTGTTCCTCTTTGTCGGCATTGTCGAGGGGCACGCGGCAGGCAATGGCAGGTAAAACGGTGGGAAAGGGGCTCTTTTTGAACGCCTCTCACAGCGGGCCACGCCGGTTTCTGTGCGCGTGCCATTGTGGCCGCGCGTCGGCGTCATCCGGAGAAACTTGAGGAAGATGTCGTAACGAGTTGTGAGCTTCCCCGCCCGGCCTTGGGTTGCAGTTGGCCGGTGCTTCGCCCTTGGCGTATGCAATGGGCGCGGCCCAAGCCAGAGCCACCGCGCAAGGGCCGCCCCGCCGCGCTGGTGGCGTCCCCCTTCCCGACT
>NZ_JADHVT010000210.1 GCF_016783915.1 Acidovorax sp. | reverse complement strand
CTCTCCATCGGTCATGGAGGCTGCGGTCGTGGATGCGGCTTTTCCGGCGTCTCCAGCGGCCTGCGCCACGGCCGACAGCGGCATGAGAGTGACCAGCGACAACATAGCGCCGATCAATAAAGTGTTTGCGTTTTTCATACGAGCTCCTTGTTCAATTGCGTGCAGGGATTCCCCGATTACTTCTTGACCACCGTGACCTGGCCCTTCATGCCTGCGTCGTAGTGGCCTGGGTACAGGCAGGCGAACTTCACTTCGCCAGCCTTGGTGAACTGCCAGATGATTTCGCCTTGCTTGCCGGGGGCCAGCGACACCTTGCTGGGCTCGTCATGCTCCATGTCCGGGAACTTCTTCATCGTCTCGTAGTGCTCCTTGAGTTCGGCATCGGTGCCCAGGCTGAACTCATGCTTGACCTGGCCACTGTTCTTGATCACGAACTTGACCGTTTCGCCCTGCTTGACGGAGATCGCGGCGGGCGTGAAGCGCATGGTGTCAGCCATGTCCACGTTGATTGTGCGACTGACTTTGGAGGCTTTGCCTGGTTCGCCGATGGCTGACTCCTCGCTTCCATGGCCGTGACCGCCGCTGTGGGTACCGCCCGCAAAGCTGTTGAAGGACAGGGCCACCAGGGCGGAGGCGGCGATCAGGGAAAGAGTGCGTTTCATAGTTACCTTGGGTTGTGGATGAGGAAAGGAGGCGATCAGTGGCCGCTGTGCGAAGACGGCTTTTTGACCTTGACGACAGTGTCCGAACTGGACTTCTCTTTGCGGGGCATGGATTGGCCGCCCTCGGCCTTGAAGCGGGCAGGCTCCGCCATCGGGCCGGTGTACTCGTACGCCACCGTGCCCTCTGGGTTCTTGTACCAACCCGGATTTTTGTAGTCGCCCGGTTTCTGGTCGCGGCGTACTTTGACGACGCTGAACATCCCGCCCATTTCGACCGACCCGAACGGGCCTTCCCCGGTCATCATGGGAATGGTGTTGTCCGGGATGGGCATCTCCATCTCGGTCATGTCCGCCATGCCCCGTTCGCCCATGACCATGTAGTCGGGGATCAGGTTGTTGATCTTCTTGGCCACGCCCCGGTGGTCTACGCCAATCATGGTGGGAATGCCGTGACCCATTGCATTCATGGTGTGGTGACTCTTGTGGCAGTGGAATGCCCAGTCACCTTCTTCGTCCGCGAGGAACTCGATCTGGCGCATCTGGCCCACGGCCACGTCGGTGGTCACTTCATAGAGACGGGTGCTCTTGGGTGTAGGACCACCATCCGTGCCCGTCACCAAAAACTCGTGACCGTGCAAGTGCATGGGGTGGTTGGTCATGGTGAGATTGCCGATGCGAATACGCACCTTGTCATTGAGCCGGACGTTCAAGGAGTCGATGCCAGGAAAGATGCGGCTGTTCCAAGTCCATAAATTGAAATTCAGCATTTCCGCGACCTTCGGCGTAGCGGCCCCGGGCTCAATGTCGTAGGCACTGAGCAGGAAGCAAAAGTCTCGATTCACTTCATCAATCAGCGGATGCTTGGTCTTTGGATGCGTGATCCAAAAGCCCATCATGCCCATGGCCATCTGGGTCATCTCATCGGCGTGCGGGTGGTACATGAAGGTACCTGGACGGCGCGCCACGAATTCGTAGACGAAGGTCTTGCCCGACTGGATTGCGGGCTGGTTCAATCCCGCCACACCGTCCATGCCATTGGGCAAACGCTGTCCATGCCAGTGGATGCTGGTGTGCTCGGGCAGCTTGTTGGTCACAAAAATGCGAACGCGGTCGCCTTCCACCACTTCAATGGTGGGACCAGGACTCTGGCCGTTGTATCCCCACAGGTGGGCCTTGAAGCCAGGGGCCATTTCGCGCACAACGGGTTCTGCCACCAGGTGGAACTCCTTGACCCCCTGGTTCATGCGCCAGGGCAGCGTCCAGCCGTTGAGCGTGACCACCGGGTTGTAGGGGCGCCCGGAGTTGGGCACCAGCGGCGCCATGGTGTCTGCGCTTGTCTGGTACACGGGTTCTGGCAGTGCGGCCATTGCCACGCGGCTCACACTCGCTGCGGCCACGGCCCCTCCGGCAATGCCAGCAAACCGGAAAAAATCTCTTCTTGAATTCATGTTGGTTTCCTTGAGGGGATCAGTGGCCTGCACCGGCTTCGGCAGCGGCTGCGCCACCGCCCGAGACGCCAGCGCTGGTGGGCTTGCCGATGAGAGAGGCCTGAAGGGCGGCGTCCGCCAGCCAGAACTGCTGTTCGGCGTTCAGGGCCGCCATCACCGAGTTCACCTGGTCGCGGGAGTCGGCAAGCAACTCGAAAACGCTGATCAGCATCCCGTTGTAGCGAAGCTGGTTTTCTTCGGAGATGGTTTTTCGCAGGGGAATCACCTCGTCGCGGTGGTGACGCGCGATGTCATATGCAGTGCGGTACGCGGAGTAGCTCTCCCTAAGGTTCGAACCCGCCGCGCGTGCGGTTGCTTCCAGGCGGTTGGCCGCAGCCAGGGTCTGCGCATTCATGGCGTCGCGCCGCATTCCACCCCAGTCGAAGATCGGCAGCTGCAGGCTGATCTCGAAGCCGCGCCGCGTGGAGTGGGTGTTCTCGGCGGCATCAAAGACAGAGTCGCGCCGCACGCCCAACTCGATGTCTGTGAAGGTCGTGATCCTGTTCCAGCCTTGCGCGCGTGCAGCTGCGTCGTAGTCAGCCTTCGCGATCTGCAGATCCAGCCGCCCCTTAGACGCTTGGCGGCCAGCGTCCGATGGGGACAGCGGCTCCTTGGGCAGTGTGGGCAGGCGCTCAGGCAACTTGAGCTGTTGGGCTTGGCTGTCGTCCAGACCCAGCAGCCGGACCAGTTCCTCACGGGCTGCCGTGACTTGGTGCTGGGCACTGGCCAGCTGGGTCGCTGTGTCGGCATAGAACGCTTGCTGGCGTGCACGGTCAAGCTTGTTGAAATTGCCCACCGCCTGCATGCGCTTGGCCAGTTCGGCACTGGCTTGGGCGCTGGCGACGACCTGTTGGGTGTAGGCCAGCGTTTGTTGCGCGGCAACGGCGCGTACCCATGCCTGACGTACCTGCGTGACTTGGTCCACTACCTCGCTGCTCAGGCGCAACTGGGTCTGCTTGATGCGCTGCTCGGCGATGCCTTTGCGCGTCGGCAAGGTCAGCAGGTCCAGCAGCCCGAAGGACAGGAGGCGGCCGATCTCCGTCTCGCTGCCCAGGCGAACGCGCTCCAGGCTCAGGATGGGGTTGGCGATGCGGCCGGACTGGGCTGCCGTGGAAGCGTCCGCCCAGTTTTGAGCCACGATGGCCTGCAGGGATGGGCTATTGACGAGTGCGAGTTGAACGGCATCCTTCTGACTGAGCGGCTTGGCCAGCAGATCCGAAGCGCGCTGGCGCAAGGCGTCCCGCTCGCTCTGGTCCCGGGCCAAGGTAAGCTGGCCGTCCGTGAAACCGCTTGCGGCTGTATTGGCGCTGGTGAGGTTCTGCTCCAGATTCACGCTGGCGCAACCAGACAAGACCGCCACTGCGGCCACGGCGATCACGAGTTTGGCGCGGGGCGTGTGCAAGGGGCGGTTCATTGTTTGCCCCCGTGGTGTGCGTCATGGCCCTGCGCGGGTTGGTCCTGGCCGGTTGTGGGTGCCGTCTGGCGCATTTCCTTGGCATAGGTGCGCCATCCTCCGATCTCGCCCACCTTGTCATTGGCCGCTTTCCAGGGCTGGACGGATTGCTCTTTGTAGGCCTCGTAGCCCGAGAGGGCTGATCGGTACGAAAGCTGATAGTCCACCTTGGCGGATTCGCCCTCTGGCATCTGAGCCAGAGCCAGGGACGGCGCTATTAGCGCGGCGGCCAGCCAGGGGGTTGATATAGGTCGTGAAAGCCAGGAAATTTTCATAGGTTCACCATGCGTTCTTGATGCAACGCATTGTGTGATCCCAAGGCTTCCGCCGACATAACGGCTTAATTACATCTTTGTCATCTGAAAGAAAGCCCGCGATCTGCAGGCACACTTGCCGTCATTCGCAGACAGGGAGATCCCGTGAAGATATTGATCGTCGAGGATGAAATCAAAACCGGCGAATACCTGCGCCAAGGCTTGCGTGAGGCAGGGTTCAACGCCGATCTGGTTCACAACGGAGTCGATGGCCTGCATCTGGCCCAGGAAGGTGACTACGACCTGGTGATCCTGGATGTGATGCTTCCTGGGATGGATGGCTGGCAGGTGCTCACCAATCTGCGTCGCCGGGGCCTGGAGATGCCCGTACTGTTTCTCACGGCCAAGGATCAGGTGCAAGACCGGATCAAAGGGTTGGAACTGGGGGCGGACGACTACCTGGTCAAACCGTTTTCCTTTGCCGAGCTATTGGCGCGAGCGCGCACCATCCTCAGGCGTGGTCGCAATGGCACCGAGGTGACGATCCTCCAGGTGGCCGATCTAGAACTGGACCTCTTGCGGCGGCGAGTCAGCAGATCGGGCAAACGCATTGACCTCACGGCCAAGGAGTTCGGACTCCTGGAGCTGCTGATGCGCCGCCAAGGGGAAGTTCTGCCGCGCTCTCTGATCGCGTCGCAGGTATGGGATATGAATTTCGACAGCGATTCCAACGTGATTGAGGTGGCGATGCGCAGGCTTCGGGCCAAGATTGACGATGCCTATGACGCCAAGCTGATCCAGACGGTGCGAGGCATGGGGTATGTGCTTGAAGCGCCGCAGGAGCGTGCGTGAAAGCCCGGTACTCGCTCACGACACGGCTGACGGTCTTTTTTACTTTGGCGTCCGCCTTGGTGCTGATCGGCCTGGGGACTCTCGTCGCGATTTCCATTGACCGGCATTTCGTGGAGCTTGACCGCGATGCACTGCGTGACAAGGTTCACCTGACGCGTGAGGTCATCGGCAAATCGAAGTCGCCGCAGGATCTGAAGACGCGGCTGGATGACGTTTTGCACAGCCATGAGGGCCTCTTCGTCACCGTGCTTCGCAATGGTCAATCGCTGTACTCGACGGAAGACTTTGAGTTTCCTGCGGACTTGAGCGTGCGGACCGAGCATTCCCGCTTGGGGGTCGCCTCGTGGCGAATCAAGGACCGTGAGTACCGGGGAATGTCCGAAGCCGTGACGCTGCCAGGTTCCGCAGAGCCGCCGCTGCAGGTCTGGGTGGCCGTGGACATTGCTCACCACAAGCACTTCATGTACGAATTGATTTGGGTACTTGTGGGCTACGTGGCATTGGCAACGCTGGTGGCTGGGGTCCTGGGCTGGTGGGCCGCAAAGAATGGCTTGGCCCCCCTTCGCGCCATGCGGTCCCGCGCCATGGCCATCACGGCACAGCGACTGGACGAGCGGATGCCAACCCAGGAGTTTCCGGTGGAGATGGCCGACCTGGCGACCACCCTCAACGAGATGCTCCGGCGCTTGAAGGAGGAGTTCGACCGACTGTCCGAGTTTTCTTCGGACCTGGCTCACGAGCTGCGTACGCCGATCAACAATCTGATGACACAGACACAGGTCACGCTCAGCCAGGCTCGTTCTTCCGAGGAGTACCAGGACATACTGGCCTCCAACGCCGAGGAGTACCAGCGCTTGGCCCGCATGGTGGCTGACATGTTGTTCCTGGCCAAGGCTGACCACGGGCTCATTCTTCCCAGCACCGAGAGAATTGCGGTCCATGATGAAGCACAGGCTTTGTTTGACTTCTACGAGGCCCTTGCTGAAGAAAAGCAGGTCCGACTGCAATTGGTCGGGGCGGCGGAGATCGCCGGCGACCGGTTGATGCTGCGCCGGGCGCTCAGCAATCTCCTGTCCAACGCCATTCGCTACACCCCACCAGGCGAGCAGGTGGTCGTGGACATCCAGGGGGACCTGCACGGAACCACCGTGGATGTCGTCAACACCGGGCCTTCCATCGATGCGCAGATGATCCCCCGCCTGTTCGACCGCTTCTTTCGGGCAGACAAGTCGCGCAAGCAGCTGGACTCCGATGGTGCGGGCTTGGGCTTGTCCATCACCCAGGCGATTGTTCATGCGCACCGGGGGCGGATTTCCGTGAGTTCGGCCGGTGGCAGGACTTGTTTTTCGATGTATTTCCCCAGTGCACAGAGCATTGGCAAGCACCTCACGACAGATGCATGACCCCCTGGCAACCCTCATAGACGGCTGGAAGGCAGACCCGCGCAGCACCTACAACACCTGGTTCCTGTGGGATCAGCGGATCAAGAACTTCCGCTCCATTCGCCGAGGCATTGCGCAGGTGGTGCAGGACATCCGTGGCGGAACGTTTGGCAACGCCTACCGAGGATCCTCTCTCGAGACTATTGTGGGTTCCGTGGCGGAGCAGCGCCAGATCTTCAAGGGTGCGGACCACGCTTTCCTCTGGAAACCCAAGCTGCGGATTCCGGATATCTACGAGAATGCGAGCAACCAGCGCGCCTTTGCGGACCTCCTGCACACCTGCGATCGCT
>NZ_JADHVT010000209.1 GCF_016783915.1 Acidovorax sp. | reverse complement strand
CAAGTTCACCATGATGCAGGTGGTGCTGCACCAGTTTCCGGGGGCGCAGGTCGAGTACAAGTTCAAGTGCCGCAACCCCGGCGTGCAGCTGGCACCGTTTGCCAACGAGATCCGCGACGAGATCCGTTCGTTGTGCAGCTTGCAGTTTCAGGATGCAGAGCTGGCCTACCTGCGATCACTGCGATTCATCAAGAGCGACTTCGTGGACTTTCTCGGGCTGTTCAAGCTCAACGAGAAATACATCACCGTCACGCCCCAGCACAACGGCGAAATCGACATCACCATCCGCGGGCCCTGGCTGCACACCATCCTGTTCGAGATCCCGGTGCTGGCCATCATCAATGAGGTGTACTTTCGCAACACGCAGAAGGTGCCGGACTTTCCGGAGGGCCGCCGCCGGCTCGATGCCAAGATCGCGCTGCTGCAGGGCGAGGGCCTGTCCGACCTCAAGATCGCCGATTACGGCACGCGCCGCCGCTTCTCCCGCGCCTGGCACGAAGAAGTGCTGCGTGTCCTTGTGGCCCGCCTGGGCACAGGCGACCGTCGCCCCGGTGCCCCTGCAGGCCCCGGACAGTTTGCGGGCACCAGCAACGTGCTGTATGCGATGAAGCTGGGCGTGACGCCGCTGGGCACCATGGCGCACGAATATCTGCAGGCCTGCCAGGCGCTGGGCCCGCGCCTGCGCGACAGCCAGGTGTTCGGCTTTGAGATGTGGGCCAAGGAGTACCGGGGTGACCTGGGCATTGCGCTGTCGGACGTGTATGGCATGAGCGCCTTCCTGCGCGACTTCGACCTGTACTTCTGCAAGCTGTTCGACGGCGCACGCCACGACAGCGGCGATCCGTTCGCCTGGGGTGAACGGTTGCTGGACCACTACCGCAAGAACCGCGTGGACCCGCTGACCAAGACGCTGATCTTCAGTGACGCTCTCACCATCCCGCGCACCATCGAGCTGTACCAGCAGTTTCGGGGCCGTTGCCAGCTGGCGTTTGGTATCGGCACCAACCTGACCAACGACCTCGGCAGCCCGCCTGCCCATGAGCCATTGCAGGTGGTCATCAAGATGACGCGCTGCAACGATCAGCCGGTGGCCAAGTTGTCGGACACGCCTGGCAAGGGCATGTGTGATGACGAGAAGTACCTGGCCTACCTGCGCCAGGTGTTTGACATCCCTTCGCCGGTGTGACCGTGCCCCGCAGGTGCCATGGCCCTGCGCCCCCAGATTTTTAGCAATGAGACGGAGACAAGAACCATGAAATTCTCGCGCGGGCTGGCAGTGGCCGGCCTACTGGCGGCGTTGCCGGGTCTGGCACTGGCGGCCGATATTGATGGCAGTGCGTTGCCAGTGCTGTGGGGTGTACCCTTTGCCGGCATTCTGCTGTCGATTGCCTTGATGCCGCTGTTGGCCCCCATCTTCTGGCACCACCACTTTGGCAAGGTGGCTGCGGGCTGGGCGCTGGCCTTTTTGCTGCCGTTTGCGGTGGTCTTTGGTCCGGGGGCTGCGGGCGCGAGTTTTGTGCATGCGCTGGTGGCTGAATACATTCCGTTCGTCATCCTGCTCACCGCGCTGTTCACCGTGGCGGGGGGTATCTACATCCGGGGCAACCTGCACGGCAGCCCGGCGCTCAACACCGCCATCCTCGCCATTGGCGCGGTACTGGCCAGCGTCATGGGCACCACGGGGGCGTCGATGCTGCTCATCCGCCCCCTGATCCGCGCCAATGACAACCGCAAGCACACGGCGCATGTGGTGGTGTTCTTCATCTTCATCGTGTCCAACGCTGGGGGCTCGCTCACGCCCTTGGGCGACCCACCGCTGTTCCTGGGCTTTCTGAAGGGGGTGGACTTCTTCTGGACAGTGAGCCACATTTTCCCCGAGACGCTGTTTCTGGTGGGCTCGCTGCTGGCCATCTTTTTCGTGATGGACTCCTGGTACTACCACCGACGTGAAGAGGTGCTCAGGGCCGACCCCACTCCCGACACCAAAGCCATCGGCTTTGACGGTAAGGCCAACTTTGCGCTGCTGGGCGTGGTGGTGGTGCTGGTGCTGCTGAGTGGCCTGTGGAAGTCGCAGGTGGCGTTCACCATCGCCGGGGCCGAGGTGGGCCTGCCCGGCATCGTGCGGGATGTGGGCCTGATCATCGTGGCGCTGGTGTCACTGCGCATCACGCCCAAGCAGGTGCATGAGGACAACCAGTTCAGCTGGGGCCCCATGCAGGAGGTGGCCAAGCTGTTTGCGGGCATCTTTCTCACCATCATCCCGGTCATTGCCATGCTGAAGGCGGGCGTCAGCGGTCCCTTTGGCGCCGTGGTGTCTGCCGTCACGCGGCCGGACGGCACACCCGACCCGGCCATGTATTTTTGGGCCTCGGGCACGCTCAGCTCCTTCCTCGACAACGCGCCGACCTACCTGGTCTTCTTCAACACCGCCGGGGGCGACCCGGCCGTGCTGATGACCACACTCGCCCCCACGCTGGCCGCCATCTCGGCGGGCTCGGTGTTCATGGGCGCCAACAGCTACATCGGCAACGCGCCCAACATGATGGTCAAGGCCATTGCCGAAGACCGGGGCGTAAAGATGCCCAGCTTCTTTGGTTACATGCTGTGGTCGGGCGGCATTCTGGTGCCGCTATTTGTGGTGATGACGTTTATCTGGTTCCGTTGATTGGAGTTTTGAGCGCTATGAGCAAACCCCGCATCCTGGTCGCCCGCGCGATCTTTCCTGACATCGTGGACCGCCTGCGCCAGCATTTTGATGTGGAAGATAACCCCGACGACGTGATCTGGACCCCGCAAGAGTTGGCTGCGCGCCTGGCCGACAAGGACGGCGTGCTGACCACCGGCAGCCAGCGCATCGACGCCGCGCTGCTGTCCGCTGCGCCGCGCCTCAAGGTCTGCGCCAACATGGCCGTGGGCTACAACAACTTTGACGTGGATGCCATGACCGCCGCGGGCGTGTTGGGCACCAACACGCCCGATGTGCTGACCGAGACCACGGCCGACTTTGGCTTTGCGCTCTTGATGGCCACGGCCCGCCGCATGACCGAGAGCGAGCATTACCTGCGCGCCGGGAAGTGGACCAAGTGGAGCTACGACATGTTCGCGGGCAGCGACATTCACGGCAGCACGCTGGGCATCATCGGCATGGGCCGCATTGGCCAGGGCATTGCCAAGCGCGGGGCGCATGGCTTTGGCATGAAGGTGGTTTATCACAACCGCTCCCGCCTGTCCGCCGACCTGGAGGCTGAATGCAAGGCCACCTACGTGGGCAAGGAAGAGCTGCTGCGCACCGCAGACCATGTAGTGCTGGTGGTGCCCTACACCTCTGCATCGCACCACACCATTGGCGCGGCCGAGCTGGCGCTGATGAAGCCCACGGCCACGCTCGTCAACATTGCGCGCGGCGGCATCGTGGATGACGCGGCTTTGGCAGTGGCCCTGCGCGAGCGTCGTATTGCAGCAGCAGGGCTGGATGTGTTCGAGGGTGAACCCATCGTGCACCCCGATCTGCTGACGGTGCCCAACGTGGTGCTCACGCCGCACATTGCCAGCGCCACGGTGCCCACCAGGCGTGCCATGGCCAACCTGGCGGCGGACAACCTGATCGCCTTCTTTGACGGGCGCGGGCCGCTCACGCCGGTGAATCAGCCTAGCACCCTGCGCTGATTTGGCGTTTTGAATCAAATGGACTGTATGCGCTAGTCGACCATGCGCTGATAGCTATCAAAAACATAGTAAACCTTGGCCACTGACACACTTGTTCTCTTGGCGGCGCTGGCACTGGCGCTGGTCCTTCTCGTGGTGCTGTTACTGCGCCGTCCCCGAGTGGATCTGCCGCCCGAGTGGCTGGCACGCCTGCAGTCGCTGGAGCAAACCACACAGGCGACGCAGATTGCCGTGGCCAAGAATGACGGCGCGCTGGACGGCATGGGCCAGCAGCTGCGTGGCTTTACCCAGACCACGCAGTCCACGCTGGAGACACTGCGCCACGCCGTGGACGAACGCCTGGCCCAGGCCGTGGCCGAATCCCGCAACGGCCGCGCCGAGCTGTTGGCTGCCTTTGGCGTATTCGAGGCCCGGCTGGAGCAGCGCCTCACGGCCCTGGATGCGGCCACACGCCTCACGCTCGATTCGCTCAAGGGGGATACCCAGTCGCAGTTGGGAGTGATGTCGCAAGCGCTCAAGGACCAGCTCGAAGCCAACGGCTTTCAGATCAAGAACCAGTTTGCGGTGCTGCAAGACGCCGTGTCGCAGCAGCTCACCGGGCTGGTGCAGGGCAGCCAGCACAACGCCGAGCAGCTGCGCACCGCGCTCAACGAGCGCCTGGCCGCCATCCAGGCCGACAACGCCACCAAGCTCGAAGAAATGCGCCGCACGGTGGACGAAAAGCTGCACGCCACGCTGGAGCAGCGCCTGGGCGAATCGTTCAAGCTGGTGAGCGACCGGCTCGAACAAGTGCACAAGGGCCTGGGCGAAATGCAGACCCTGGCGGGCAGCGTGGGCGACTTGAAGCGTGTGATGACCAACGTGAAGTCGCGCGGCACCTGGGGTGAAATGCAGCTGGGCGCCATCATCGACAACGTGCTCACGCCCGACCAGTTCGCGCGCAACGTCAAGACCGTGCCGGGCAGCGACGAGCTGGTGGAGTTTGCGATCCGCCTGCCCGGCAAGAGCGACGCGCACCCCGTGTGGCTGCCCATCGATTCCAAATACCCCGTGGAGCAGTACCAGCGCCTGATGGACGCGCAGGATGCCGCAGACAAGGCGGCCGTCCTGTCGGCGGGCAATGCGTTCGAGACGTCGATCAAGCTGGAGGCCAAGAAGATCTTCTCCAAGTACGTCTCTCCCCCGCACACCACCGACTTTGCCGTGCTGTACCTGCCCACCGAAGGCTTGTTTGCCGAGGTGATGCGCCGCCCCGGCCTGGTCGAAGCCGTGCAAAACGAATGCCGCGTGATGATCACCGGCCCGGCCAACCTGGCAGCCATGCTCAACAGCCTGCAGATGGGCTTCAAGACGCTGGCGATTGAAAAGCGCTCGTCCGAGGTGTGGAGCCTCTTGGGCATGGTCAAGACCGAGTTCGCCAAGTTTGGCGATGTGGTGGAGGCCACCAAAAAATCCATCGATGCCGCCGCCAAGAAGTTTGACGAGGTGGGTGTGCGTACCCGCGCGATCCAGCGCAAGTTGAGGGATGTGCAGGACCTGCCCGCGCCCGACACTGCTGTGCCGCTGGCAGGGGGCAGCACATCGGCATTGCCCGGCGCGGACTCCGAGGAAGACCTACTGTGAACTGGGCCTTGGCGCGGCTGATTGCGGGCCAGATCTGCGTGCACGCCTGCATGGCAGGCATGCGCCTGGCCGCGCCGCTGCTGGCGCTGCGCGAGGGCCACAGTGCAGCAGCCGTGGGGGTGCTGCTGGCGTTGTTTGCACTCACGCAGGTCTTTCTGGCCTTGCCCGCAGGGCGCTATGCGGACCGACATGGCCTCAAGCGTCCCGTCGGCTACGCGGTGGCCGTTGCGTCGGTGGGGGCCGCGCTGGCGCTGGCGTTCCCGGTCTTCCCGGTGTTGTGTGTGGCCGCGTTGATGACGGGGGGCGCCACTGGCGCCGCCACCATTGCGCTGCAGCGCCATGTGGGGCGCGCTGCGCACGACGCCACGCAGCTCAAGCAGGTGTTCAGCTGGCTGGCCATCGGGCCTGCGGTGTCCAACTTCATCGGGCCTTTCTGCGCGGGGCTGATGATCGACAACGCGGGCAGTGCGGCGGGCAGCACCGAAGGCTACCGTGCCGCCTTCGCCCTGATGGCGGTTTTGCCCCTGCTCACCTGGTTCTGGGTGCGAGACACAGTAGAGCTGCCGCCCGTGATCGCCGCCGCAGGCGGCCCCCCGCAGCGCGCGTGGGACCTGATGAACGAGCCTCCGTTTCGCCGCCTGCTACTGGTCAACTGGATCTTGTCCTCGTGCTGGGACGTGCACACCTTCGTAGTGCCGCTGCTCGGACATGAGCGCGGCTTGTCGGCCTCGGTCATTGGCTCCATCCTTGGGGCGTTTGCGATTGCCGCTGCCGTCATCCGGGTACTGATGCCCATCGTGGCGGAGCGGCTGCGCGAGCGGGTGGTGGTGGCGGGCGCCATGGTGGCTACGGCCGTGCTGTTTGGCGTCTACCCGCTGCTGCACAGCGCGCTGGCGATGGGTGCTTGTTCGGTGTTGCTGGGGTTTGCGCTGGGCTCGGTGCAGCCCATGGTGATGAGCCTGCTGCACCAGATCACGCCGTCTGCCCGCCATGGCGAGGCGCTGGGTCTGCGGCTCATGGCTATCAACGCCTCCAGCGTGCTCATGCCCATGTTGTTTGGCTCTGCGGGGGCCGTGATTGGGGTGGGAGGGCTGTTCTGGGTGGTGGGCTGCGCTGTGGGGGCCGGTGCACGGACGGCGTGGCGCATGGGCGAAAACCACCCCGCAGAGTCCCCCCAAAAAGGGTAAAC
>NZ_JADHVT010000208.1 GCF_016783915.1 Acidovorax sp. | reverse complement strand
AGGCATCGAGCCGCGTTGTTGTTTTAAGAGAATAACTATTCGATTAAACCGCAAAACCCAAGTTTTTGCAGCGGCCCGATTTACGCCTTGATCGCGTCCCAGCACAGGCCAAACGCCATCTGGTGCACAGCGTCGTCGTCGGGAAGCACCTCGGTACGGATCAGGTTGCCTGTCTCGCGCACTGACCCCACCAGGCTGGCCGTAAGCAGCGGAATGGGCACGGCTTTGAGGATTTCCTGCTGCTGGCCCTCTTCCATCAACGCAAAGAACCCCGCCATCAGCCGGGTCGAGAACTCGCGGTTGCCCTGGGTGAACCAGGGCGAGTTGTAGTACTGCTCCTGAAACACCACCTCCGCATACTGGTCCAGCCGGTGGCGCAGCAGGTTGCCCCAGGCGCGGCGCACCCGCGCGCGGTAGGGCATGCCGGGCGCCACGCCGTCCATGATGCGCGCGGCGGTCACGGTCTTGGCGTCCTGGTACAGCTGGCTGATGAGTTCGTCCTTGGACGGGTAGTACACGTACAGCGTGCTCGTGGCCACACCCGCCGCCCGGGCAATGTCGGCCAGGGTCAGGCCGCTCAGGCCGCGCTGGGCCACCAGCTCAAAGGTGGCCTGGGCAATGGCGCGCTGTTTCTCGTCGTCTTTGGGTTTCATCGGAATCAGAAATATAAACGAACGAAAATTCGACCACTGACAAAGCCGCTGTGCACGGCTCCGGCATCCAGCGCTAACGCAAAGCGCCATCGTACGAGGGATGCACAATCGTAGCCATGACCACGAACTCCATCGCCGACCTTCGCAAGAGCTACGAGCGCGCCGAACTCAACGAAGACGCCTCGCACGCCGCCCCCCTGCAGCAGTTTGACCAATGGCTGAAAGAAGCCATCAGTGCCGAAGTGCCCGAGCCCAATGCCATGACACTGGCCACCGTGGGCAGCGACCTGCGCCCCAGCACCCGAATCGTGCTCATCAAAGGCTATGACGAGCGCGGCATCGTCTGGTTTACCAACTACGACAGCCGCAAGGGCCGCCAGATCGCAGGCAACCCCTACGCAGCGCTGCAGTTCCATTGGGTGGAGCTTGAACGTGTGGTGCGCATCGAAGGCACGGTGGAAAAGGTCAGCGACGAGGAAAGCGACGAATATTTCAACAGCCGCCCGCTCGACTCGCGCATCGGTGCCTGGGCCAGCCCGCAGAGCCAGGTCATTTCAGGCCGGGGCGTGCTGGTGGCCAACGCGGCCAAGTACGGGGCGCAGTTCATGCTCAAGCCACCCCGCCCGCCGCATTGGGGCGGCTATCGCCTGAAGCCTGATCAGTGGGAGTTCTGGCAAGGGCGCAAAAGCCGCCTGCACGACCGCTTGCGCTACCGCCTGGACGGTGCCGACTGGGTGCGCGAACGCCTGGCACCCTGACCCAGGGAGATCACGATGGCCAGTCTCTTGCTGCTTTTGCTATTGGTTTTGCTGGTCGGGGTGCCGGCCTTCGCGTACCTGAAAAAACCGGCCGCACTGGGCCTGACAAGCATGGTGCCCCCCTTGCTCTTTCAGCTTGGCAATTGGATGTATCTGGGCTATCTGGACCCTTTCTGGCCCATAGCGCTGGTGGTTAGCAGCGCAATTGCACTGGTTGCTGCCTTGACCGTGGGGCTGCTGATGGGGCGGTTCGCGCACCAGCGTTGAGCGTTGCCGTTACACCACCCACCGCGTCACCGCCACGATCACTAGCGGCATCGTCACCAACCCCAGCGCGGTGGACACCGCCACACTGGCCGTCACCTCTTCCTCTGCCACGCGGTAGCGCTGCGAGAACAGGAACACATTGGCCCCCACGGGCAGCGATGCCGCCACAATCATCACAGCCAACGGCATGCCTGACAGGCCCAGCGCCCAGCCCATGCCGGCCAGCACCAGCGGGTGCGCCACACATTTCACCAGCGCAATACGCAGCGCGGCCTTGAACTGGTGGCCGACCTTGGTGAAGGCCAGCGTCACCCCCACCAGCAGCAGCGCGATGGGCCCCAGCGCCTGGCCCAACAGCAGCAGGGGCTTGTCCACCACCTGTGGCACTGCCAAGCCAGTCTGCGCAAACAGCAGGCCTGCAATGATGGGCAGTGGGACCGGGTGCAAGATGCCGTTGCGGATGGCCTGCAGCACGGTGCGCCACATGGGCTGCTGCACCCCACCCGCGCGCCCGGCATGTTCGCGCGCAGCCGCCAGCTCGAACACCACGGTGGCTGCGGTCAGCAGGATGAGCGAGTGCACCGAGATCAATGTAAACAGCGTGACCAGCCCCGCATCGCCAAACACCAGCCCCACCAGCGGCACGCCGATCATCAGCGTGTTGCTGAAGGTGTTGGCCAGCGCCCGGGCGGCTCCCAGGGTGTTGAAGCCCTGCACGGCCAGCGTGGCTGCATAGACCACGCCAAACGCCACAAAGTAGATGCCCACGGGACCAAAGTTGAGGTCTTCGATGTGCACCGTGCTCATGGTGCGAAACAGCAGCGCGGGCGTAAGCACCATGAACACCAGGTTGGCCAGGTCCTTGACGGATTCGGCACGTATCCAGCCGCGCCGCCCCACATAAAAGCCGATGGCGATGAACAGGATGACGGGGATCAGCGAGGTGAAGACGGGAGAGTTCAAAGGGCAAAGCGGCAGGCGCGCGAACAGACAAGCGGGCGGTGTGGACGCGTATTGTGGCCTGAGTTGTTGCCTTGATCGCGCAGCAATGCTCTGTTATTGATAGCTGTCAGGGCATGTATCACCTGCGCCTTTCGCCCATTTCGTGCCATATCCATCACACAGTAGTGCTCCTGCGCCCAACGCCCGTACGGGGCGGTGACGACTGGCCCAGCAGCTCCAGAAAGCCTGCCAGCCCGTCCACCCGGTAGTCAGCCAACGCCCAGGGCTCAACCCCCGGCCGCACGGTCTGGACGGTGGTAACCCCCAGGGCGCGCCCGGCCGCCAGCTCGGACAGGGGGTTGTCGCCCACCACCAGCATCTGGCGGGGCGCGCAGCCCTCGCTGGCCAGGATCTGCTCAAAAATCGCCTGCTTGCCATGTGCGCCGCCGGTGGGTGGTGCGTCAATCGCGTCGATGAGCACCTGTTCGAACCAGGGGCGGATTCCCAGCGTATCGATCTTGCTGTCCTGCAGGCGCCGAAAGCCGCTGGTGACCAGATAGCGCCGCAGCGGGATGCGGGGCAGCAGTTCGATATCGGCATAGCCTCGCAACGGCGCCTTCACCTCCATCTGGCTGAACTGCTGCCACCCCGCCGCGCGCATGGCGGGCGTGAAATGGTGGCGTTGGGCCACCAGGTCGAACGCGGTGAACCAGCAGGCTTGCAGCGCTTGCGCAAGGGCTTCAGGGCTCAGTGCGCCCTGGTTGGCTTGCCGCACAGCCTCGAAAGCGGGCTCGAACAAGGGCCCCACCGCCCGGGCATCCATCAGGCAGTTGTCCAGATCAAAAACAGCAACGGTGTAGTCCAAGGGCATCGCTCAAAAAAAGTATCACTGAACGGCGTGGCGCGTGCCGGGCAAACGCCGCCCGCCTCATCCGGCCACGACGGACACCCCGTGGTCTGCCAGCGTCAGGCTGACCGGGGCCCCCACATCCAGCGGCAACTCCACCAGGGGCGACACCACAAAAATGGCGCCCAGGGCGCTGGCAAAGGTGTATTCCATGACGCTGCCCAGATAGGTGCAGCGGGTGACCCGCGCGGCCAGGCCCGCCGATGTGGCCGGTCCGATCACCCAGGCCTCAGGCCGCACAGCGATCTTGACCGGGCCGGCGGGCAGTGCGGCGGGTGAAGGTACACGCAGCGGGCCCAGTTGTGCATACCCGGTGGCTGCATTGCTGCCCGGGCTGGGCGCGTGGTTCTGGGCTGCAAACAGCATGGCCTCGCCCATGAATCCGGCCACAAACTCGGAGGTCGGTTGCTCGTACAGCGCGCTGGGCGCGCCGCGCTGGGCGATGGCGCCCCGGTCCATCACCACGATCTGGTCGCTGACAGCCAGGGCCTCGGACTGGTCGTGGGTGACATAGGCCACGGTGAGCTTCAGGCGCTGCTGCAGGGCCCGGATTTCCTCGCGCATGGAACGGCGCAGGCGGGCGTCCAGGTTGGACAGGGGTTCGTCAAACAGCAGCACGGCGGGCTCTAGCGCCAGCGCGCGGGCCAGGGCCACACGCTGCTGCTGCCCGCCCGACAACTCGTGCGGCCTGCGATGGTCCAGACCGTGCAGGCCCACGGTGTCGAGCATGGCACGCGCCTTGTCGCGCACCTGTTGTTTGCCCAGGCCCGACAAATGCAGGCCGTAGACCACGTTGTCGATGACGTTCATGTGCGGAAACAGCGCGTAGTTCTGGAACACCAGGCTCACGTTGCGCTGCGCCGGACCGAGAGGGGTCACGTCCTGCCCGTCGATGAAGATGCGTCCCGATGTGGGAGATTCGAGCCCGGCAATCAGGCGCAGCGTGGTCGTCTTGCCGCAGCCCGACGGCCCAAGGATGGTAGTGAGCGTGCCGCGCGGCACGCTGAAGCTGATGTGGTCCACCACCAGCGGGGCGCCGGGTGACGAGCCGTACCGCTTGCTGACATTCCGGAACTCGATGCCATGCGCGGCAGGTGTCTCGGAGGGGGCCGTCACGGGCATCTCACTCTTCCCATGCCACCACGGCATCCACGCCGATGACCTGCCCCGCGTCCATGCGGTTGAACAGCGTGACCTGGGCGCCCATCGCCTCGGCAATCTGCCGGCAGATGGACAACCCCAGCCCCACCCCGCCCTTCCCCGCCGAAAACGGCTGGAACAGTCGCTGCCGCACGGCGTCGTCGATGCCGGGGCCCTCGTCCCACACCAGCACCTCGCGCCGCCCGGTGCTGTCGCGCAGCAGCACACCCAGCCGCCCATGGGTGGGCGTGTGGTGGATGGCGTTGGCCAGCAGGTTGCGCATCAGCTCGCCCAGCAGCGCTGCGTCGCCGGGTGCCCACAGCGTGTCAGGGCCCTCCAGCGCAAAGTCGAGCCGTTTGGCCGCAATCAGCGGTGCCAGCTCCATCACGGCCTCGCGGGCAATCGCGTTCAGGTCCACGATGGGCAGCTCGCCCATGCGCTTGAGCTGCTCCACCTTGCTCAGGCTAAGCAACTGGTTGGCCAGGCCCGAGGCGCGGTCCACGGTGTGCAGCATCTGCTGCAGCGCATCGCCCACCAGCATGTCACCCGCCATGGCGGCCTGCAGCTGGGTGCGCAGCACGGCCATGGGGGTGCGCAGCTGGTGGGTGGCATCGGCCAGAAAGCGCCGCTGCTCCTCGATCCAGCGGCTCTGGCTGTGTTGCAGCTCGGCAAAGTGCTGCACGGCGGGCGCGAGTTCCGACGGGCCTTCGTAGATGCGCTCTGCGGTGCCCACAACGTCGCCGCTGGGCGGCCGCATCAGCGACACATCTGCATGCCGCAACCAGCCCGACGCCGCCCGCGCCAGCAGCACCGCCACGGCGGTCATCGCCAGCGCCAGCAGAACCACCCACCACAGGCCCGAGCCACCGCCCAGCAGGCGGCGCGCACCCGGCAGGCGCTCGCCCAGCGGGCGCGCCGCCTGGCGCACCACGGGCGCAGCCACGGCTTGCACCTCCTTCACCCCGGTGGGCTGATACAGGGTCACGGCCACCCGCACCAGTTGGTCCCCGACCTGCGCCAGGTAGAAGTGCACGGCACCGGGGTCACGCACCACCTCGGTGGGAGGCACGCGCGGCAGGTCGGCGCTGCCCGCCAGACGTTCGCCGTCCAGATTGCTCTCGCGGTACCAGACACCGGGCACTGGTTGGGCTGGCAGGGATGCGGCAGGCTCTGCTGACAGCTCTGCAGGCCAGTGCGCCAACGCCTGGCGCAGGGCCTCATCTTGCGCGGTGGCGTCATGCTGCGCCTGATAGGTCCATTGCACCACGCAGATCACGGCCACCAGCCCCCACAGCGGCACCAGCCAGCCCACCAGCAGCACCCGCTGCAATGAGCCGCCCCGCGGCCGCCAGGGCCGCCGCTGCCACCACCGCAGCGTCACCGGGACACCCCGCCCTTATCGGACTTGTCGGCTTTGTCCGTCTTGTGGGCGGCCATGCTGTCGGCATCGCACAGCAGGTAACCCACGCCGCGCAAGGTCACGATCTCGGCGTTGGTGCCCACCAGCTTCTTGCGCAGCCGGTGCACCACCACTTCCACCGCGTCGGCTTGCACCTGCTCGTCCGTGTTGGCAAACACCTGGGTGCGCAGCTCTTCCTTGCTGACCACACGGTCCACGCGCGACATCAGCAGCCGCAGCAGTTCGGACTCCCGCTGCGACAGCTCCAGCGGCAATGCGTCGTTGTAGAACACGCCACTGCCCGGCTCGCGGTACAGCGCCCCGCAGCGCAACTGCCCGTCGCGCCCCACGCGGCGCGTCAGGGCTCGCAGCCGCGCCACCAGCTCATCCAGGTCAAAGGGCTTGGCCAGGTAGTCATCGGCCCCGGCCTCCAGTCCT
>NZ_JADHVT010000207.1 GCF_016783915.1 Acidovorax sp. | reverse complement strand
CACCACTCACAAGGCCGCGAAGGTGTTCGCGCATGGGTTGTGCTGCTGCACCCTCTTGCCTCTTGCTTCGCTGACCCCACCAGAAACGCGACACAAAGTCAGTGCGATTGCGTCTGTTGCCAAGGGGGGCGGCAAGAAGTCCCCATGCCGATTTACCGGCAACGATCTCAGCAAGCTCGGGGAAGTAACTTCCACGATCCGCAACTCTAGCTGGCACTGCGTCTCTCCCAGGCATTTCCAAGGTCACATTTTCTGCAGCACCGTTTCCGTTGGTGGCCACCACAATCGAGAATCCCCGCAGACTCTCGTGCAGTGGATAAAAGGGCGCCGCGATCTCACCGATCTTGACAATGCTCTTTGATCCAAACGCCTCGTCACCAAGCTTCATCAGGACGCTTGCACGCTCGGTGACAACCTCAGCAACGATGTCGCGCAGAAGTGTCGTTTTGCCCGTGCCTGGAGGGCCGTTCACAGAGAAGAGACCAGCATCATTCCTTAGAGACGAGAAAATGCTGTTCACCGCGAACTGCTGGCTAAATGCCAGTGCGTGGTCGGCGGGCCACCGGCCTTTCGGCATCTTTTTGGGCGACAGAGCTTCGGCAAGAAGATGGTTGTTCCCCTCCTCACGAACATCCACGCGGGCGCGGATTTTTGCCACCGCTCCACCGTCAAGAAACTGTCGCAGCCCCTTTCCGAAATCCCCACGCTCCACTGCTGCGGTGATCTTCCGCAGATCCGCTGCATAGAAGCTTGAAAGTCCCTCAGAAGATTCGTTTCTGTCCTGGGCCTGGTCTTTGCGGGCGCGCGTGGCACGTACACGGGCAGTCGTGTTTGGATGAACTACGTGGTGCGGGATATTCAGGTGCGAAGCGACCTTAATCACGAGCGCATGCAGCCACTGGCAGGAAGGTAGCTCCTGGTGTTCATGGAACCGTTCAACCTCATGAGCAAGCCACTGCGAGAGGCCCATGGAGATCACATTGAAACCTGTGAAACCGCTTTGTGGATTCTGGACATCACTTGACGGCTCTGGCAGATCATCGTGACCGCATTCACCGCCTTCTAGCAACTCGTCCAACGTTGCCCCATCACGCAACATGAAGCCAGACGCCCATGCCGAGAGAGACAAGGAGAACGACTGCACAACCGGCATACCGGTGTGATCAAAGCGGAGGTCAAAGAGTCGTGCAACTCCATCTCGCTTGTCGCCTTCTTCCTCATCCACATCGCGCGATAGCGCCTCGACAACAAGGGCCGAAAGTTCATGGGTCTCGTACAGTCCACATTGCGCGTCGTAGACCCAGACCATGTTGGCCTCTATAGGCTTTGCAAGGTGCTCTGGGTCTCTCCACGGGAATGAGTGGTCTATGGATTGCTTGATGCCATACACGGGGCAAGCAACGTCACTCGGATTGACGCGCAATGCGTCTTGCGGGGTCAGCGCCTCAATGGCTTGCCAAAATTCCAGTACGTTGCTATTCACTGTGTTCCCCCTCACTACACGCTCAAGGCGTGTCGATGGTGCCGCGACTCGTTTTGATTTGCTGCCCCACCATGAACCGTTGCTGCGAAAGAATGGGCGTGTGTGGGTTGGTTTTGGTGACAGTCACAAGGTCTAATCCCTGAGGACCATCGGCCAGAACAAATACGGCCATCGCGTCAGAGAAATGCAGATAGACGCAGGACATGCCGTATCGCTGCTGATACTTCCTTGCAACCTCTGGCAGCAGATCTGCGCGAAGCAGTCCTTTGTGATTGAGCACCCCAGCTAAAGTGCGCCAGGCCTTGGTCCATCGAGCATCCGGTATCTTGGACAGGTCGTTTTCCGAGTACCGGTCGAGGCCTTCGCTGATTCTTCCAACCCAGCGGTGCATTGCGTGCCTGGTGATCTGGACGGGGCGATTGAGCAAGCCGCACTGCAGCTCCACTCGCGGAAACCTTGGCCCCAGAGAAAGATGCATCTCAGGCTCTACAGCCTTAGGTTCTTCATCTTTCCAACGTTGCACCTCGTAGGTCGCTTCGAAATATTTGGTTGCCAAGAAGGTTGCTGCAGCTCCCACTGCGGCGCTCTCAGCCTTGCCAGTTCCGTGAACCTTCAGCGATCCCTTCAAAAGCGCCTTGCGAACAGCGCTGGATGAGAGGCATACCCGCATGTCCGTGCCGAGCCTGTTTTCGCCGTGGATTTCGCGAACTTCAAGCAAGTAGTGAAGGGCATGGATTTCAGCCAATGCCGCGCGGTCAGAGGCATGAACCTCATTCACGCTCACCCGTAGGCTCCCCTGTATGGGGCGAGAGTTCGGGTTGGTCTTCCACTTCCAGCGTGTGATGAAGTCACCGCCCTCTACTGGATCTGTGCTGACTGCGAGAACTGACACTTTTATTCCTTGGTTTTATGAACGCCGATCTTGCCTAAAAGTCGCGTCCACAGTGAGCTTGATTCCTTTGCCTGCAGTCGCTTGGCGATGGCATGCATTTTCGCGTTCGCATCGCGCAAGGCGTCTAGTTCACTCACCATCTTTTGAACCAGCAACGAAACCGACTCAACCTCCGTAGCGTCACCCTCGTCTTCTGTCGCTGCCAGATGCTCGTCCCTGGCCAGCTGTACCAACTCCGCAAAGGCCAAACGCTCGGATGGTTCCATGGATAGCGCGGCCGTCTTGAGCGACAGCAACAGTTCTCGCACTCGGTTTGCACGCGCGGCGCGCTCCATGCGAGAGACCTTCTTGGCGCCAAAGATTTTTCTCAGGACGCTCTGTTCGCTCACTTGGCAAGCCTGGCTCTCGGTATGGGCTCTCGTCATGTTTGCACTTTCGCTGGACCCCGTTTCATTGCGGGTAGTTGCATTGTAATTGCTTTAGTTGCAATTGACAATTGCATTTATACAATTATCTAATGCACCAATTTCAGTTCACACTCTGCATGTAAAGAGTTCAATTTCTTGACTTGATGCCGCATTGCAACAGACAATTACACTTTCTCGATGGAGCAATTCACACATGTCATTCGCTGATGCTGTCCTCAAAAAATCACCAGCGGGAGGGAACCCACATCACTCCAACGAACCGTTGCACTTCATCTCGACGGGCGGGAACGACAAGAAGGCGGTGGAATACCTCAACGAACTCTTCCCTCGCGCAGCACGAGAGGGTGTGAGCGATGTGCATTTCGAGGACAGCGGAGACAACTGCTTCATCCGCTTTCGCAATCGAGGTGTCCTGGAGATCGTTGATGTGGTGAGCAGGCAACTGTCAGCGGACTTCAACGCGAAAATCCGAATGAAGTCCAAGATGTCGCTCGTGGAGCGGATGGCCCCGCTGGACGGCAAATTTGCCTTCGCTGTTGACGGCCGGGTGGTGGACGTGCGTGTAAGCGTGCTCCCGCTGGGCTCTGGCGAGTCAGTTGTTTGCCGTTTGCTTGATCAATCGGCCCATCTGGTCACTCTGGATGAGCTGCAAATGCCAGAGGACATCCGTTCAGCCATCCGGCATGTGATTTCGCAGCCGCAAGGACTCTTTTTAGTCACTGGGCCCACGGGCTCCGGCAAGACAACGACGCTCTACGGCATCCTCAAACAGATCAATTCCCCAGCCGTCAAGACTATGACGATTGAGGACCCGATTGAATTTCGCATCCAGGGGATCGTCCAGGCCGCAACAAACCTGAAGCTGACATTTGCACGGGCCTTGCGCGCCATGCTTCGCCAAGACCCGGATGTGATTCTGGTGGGCGAAATTCGCGATGAAGAAACGGCAGGCCTGGCCACCCAAGCGGCCTTGACTGGACACATTGTCCTTTCCACCTTGCACGCCAACTCCGCGACAGTGACCCTGAACCGGATGCTGGACTTGGAGGTGGACCCAAACGCTCTCTCAGCGGCTCTCGGAGGCTTTCTCGCCCAACGGCTTGTGAGGACTCTTTGCCCCCATTGCCGCCAGCAGCAGCCTCTCGACGGGTATATCCGCTCCCAAATCATTGAAGCCGGTGTTTCGGAGCAGGAAATCGACGCCATTGGCCTGATCTACACCAACAACCCATCGGGGTGCAGCCATTGCCATGACGGATGGCTCAGTCGTACCCCTGTGTTCGAAATCATCCTGGCGACCCCAGAAGTCCGCATTGCCGTCGAGCACGGCGATCTCAAAGCACTCAAGGCAGCAGCAGCCCTGCAGCCCCAGTACCGCACCCTGTCGCACGATGCCTACCGGCTCGTCGCGAAAGGGATCACCAGCGTCGGAGAGGCCATGGCCGTCACCGGCTCAGCCATGGTCGTGTCGGAAGACGCTACCGAATAGGAAACCCATGCAACGAAGAAACATCCTGTCTTTGCTGGCGGCAACAGCTGCAGCTCCCGCCCTCGCCCAATTGCGCAGCCAGGCGCCACAACCACAGGTCCCAGCGCCTGACGCGAAGCCCTATGACGTGCTTGCACAGCCCATTGCGGATGATCGCAAGCGCGTTCGCCTACTCTTTGCCTACGACTGCCCTTTCTGCTTGCGGTATCACAACGGCCTCGTAAGCTGGGGTGCATCGTTGCCATCTGGCGTGACTTTTGATGCTTACCCCGTCATCCCTGACGGCGAAAACCCGAAGGTTGCGATGGCCGTGGTTGGACGCCTGATCGGCCAAGCCCTCGCTCCCAAGTCCCTGCCCGCCTTTGACTACGCCATGTACACGGCCATCCAGGGCGATCCCATGTCCAGCATTCTTCCCAGTTCGAAAATGACCATGGACGATGTACTGGACGCCCTGGTGCAAGCTGGGGTCAACCAGCGCGAGATGCAGCAGTTCCTGCGTACCAAGGGCAAGGGCATCGAGAAGAGACTTTCAGCGCACGTCAGCGCGATCAAAACCTACCAGTTGACCGCCACCCCCTCCGTGGCCATCGGCGGTCGCTATGTGGTCAATCCCGACCATTCACAGGGCAATCCCCAGCACATGCTGCTACTTCTGAACGGCATTGTCAGCCGCGTTGTCCAAGGAGACACCCATGCGCTTTAACAAGCTGGCATCCCTGTTGGTCGCAAGCCTCTCGCTGTCCGTGGCGGTGGCCCAGACCACCCCCTTGTCGGACTATTTCAAGGGCTCCAACGGCAAGCCTCCAAAACTGCAGGCACCTGCGGCCGAAGAGATCCCTCAATGGCTCAAGGATTCACGCAAACTCAACGACATGCTGGGCTCCGATGCCAAAGCCCGCATCGAAAACCCTAAAGTCGTCCACAAGGTCAGCAAGGTGTTCGCAGGCCTCGATGCCTTTGTGGTGGAGGGAACGGAGTTCAGTGACGATCACCCTGACGGGAAGCAGCAGCTCTACTTCTTCTACTCGGACGCCGCTCAGGAATACCTGTTCGTTGGCATGGCCATAGACATGAAGCGCGGCCGAGATGTGAGCATGGATCTGGAACGCTATCTGCGTGGCCAGCTCGCTGAAAGCCCTGCGAAGGCGCTGCGCCCCGAGGAGATGCACAGCATCGACATGCCAGGTGGGAAGACGAACGCCCCACCCCTCACATTTGTGGTCGATCTGGGTCCGCAAGCTGGGAGGGATAGCTTCCTGAATGTGGTGCAGATGCACAGGTCGCTCATGGCGTCTGGTGACAACCCGCGCACGGTCAAATTCATCATGGTGACCAATGCCAAGAACGAGTTGTCTGGCGCTGCAATGGCGATTGCCTATGGCTCTCACGCCGCGAGTGGTGATGGGATTGCGCGCCTGGTGGAGTTCGCTCGGGCTGGTGAGAAGACTGCCTGGCTCCAACCCCGCAAACTGGGGAACGACGCCGGCACAAAGCAGATGCTGGGGACTGGCATCTTCAAGCTGGACACAAACTCGACCCAAGCTCTCTTGGCCAAGCTGGACACCCTGCCCCTGATCTACATCGGTTCCGGTGGGAAAACCAGTAACGTCCCGATGCCACTTTCAGCACCGGAGTGGAAAAAACTGCTGACGAGCAAGTAAGTTTGTCTGGACAAGAAAAAGCGCCATCAAATGGCGCTTTTTTTTTGAGTGAGAGGACAGGGTGATGGAGGGGTTTCTGCCACCCATGAAACCTGAGCACCGTAGCTCATGGCCTCTTCTTTCACTAGATCAA
Organism: Acidovorax sp.; assembly: GCF_016783915.1. Lineage (GTDB taxonomy): Bacteria > Pseudomonadota > Gammaproteobacteria > Burkholderiales > Burkholderiaceae_C > Acidovorax. The sequence goes on along the minus strand of NZ_JADHVT010000207.1, from coordinate 416 downwards.
TGGCACCCCCATTGCTTCTGTGTATCTCATACCAATGGTTTATCAGGCGCGCTACGTTGGAAGGGTCTGTCAGCTTAAAAATGCCTACGTCAATGCCTGAGGCCTCGCATAGCAATTCAATGGCGGACCATTCGAAAAGAATCTGCCCATCCGATCCCCACCGTAGCTGCAGATCCGCAAAGGACAGGCTTGGAGGGATTCGGAACGAGAGATCAAGATGGTTTCCTGATTCGATCATGCTATGAATTGTCGTGCATACAAACCAATTTGTAATCAGTTGTATTACTTAGTTGATAAATATGATGCGGCATGCCCTCCTTAATGATGAATTAAGGATCTTGTGGCAAAAAAAACCGCCCTCTCGGGCGGCTAAGCCTCAAATAGAGGCGGGAGGGTCGGAGGAAACTTGAGTATCG
>NZ_JADHVT010000206.1 GCF_016783915.1 Acidovorax sp. | reverse complement strand
AGATGGGCTCAGTGGGGGCGACAATGCGAGGCAGACAGGCTCTGCCGGGCAACCAAGCCTTTGAACCATCGCAGGTGGCGTGTAGCTTTCTCTTGTATGGATAGACCCATATGAACGAATACGAACTGATGCTTGTCGTAGTTGGAATTGCGGCTGCTGTGGCATGGGTTTTCTTCATGCATCTCGCGCGAATGGTCGTTTGGAGTAACCGGCCCAAATTTGACTTTCTAAGGTATGCAGTCATCACCGTGTGTCTATTTACGGAAATTGGCGAGACCTTTGAATGGTGGGAGGCAGCTCTTCTGGTTGCTGTGAGCGTCCTCGCTTATACCTTCGTCAGAAGCCAACGTGCCCGTTTTGAATCCGCCATTCAGAAGATTGCCGCTAGGCGACGACTCCTCACATCTGAGAGGGGGCAAGAACCGCCCATGGGATCATAAATCGGCATCATGATCTACCTTCATTTGAAGCGATTCGTGCTGGGTGCGGCGATGGTTGCCAGTTTTAGCATTGCCTTGGCGATTTCGCTGTTTAGCGTTGGTTTGATCGCCGCCTAAGGCGCCCACAAAATCGCCAAACGCAATGGCAGATTCAGCGATATGGCCCGCAAGATGCCATGCTTTTCCGGCGGCTTGATGGCGTTAGTGGCAGCGCTCATGGGCATTCAAGCCATGATGCAGCTTTATGGGACCTGAGCATCTTCAGGTAAAATTCTCCTCGTCACTGGGGAGTAGCTTGCCGTCATTTGCCGACGGTGCTTGCGTCAACATACTTGATCTCACGATCATGGTGCAAGCGGTTATCCAACTTAGCAAGACCTTTGACCATGGGCTTCCGGTTCGGCCGGGGAGGCTTATGGTCAATTGTTTTTTGCCTGGCCTGGGAACCTAAAAAATGGAAGCTCTCCTCACTTCAATGGGCGTCGTTGCCCTCGCGGAAATCGGCGACAAGACGCAACTGCTGGCCTTTGTTCTGGCAGCCCGATTCAAGAAACCCCTGCCCATCATCGCCGCCATCTTCTGCGCGACCATCGTCAACCACGGTCTGGCCGGCGCGGTGGGAGCCTGGATCACCTCCACGCTGACTCCAGAGACCTTGCGTTGGGTTGTTGGCCTCTCCTTCATTGGCATGGCTATTTGGACCATGATCCCCGACAAGATCGAAGAGGAGGAAACCCAAATCGCCAATCACTTGGGAGTCTTTGGAGCGACGCTAGTGACTTTCTTTCTTGCCGAGATGGGCGACAAGACGCAGATCGCCACAGTGGCCATGGCGGCCCACTTCCCAAGCCCTGTGATGGTGGTGATTGGCACCACGCTTGGCATGCTGATCGCCGACGTTCCTGCGGTCTTTGTGGGGGACCGTTTCTCCAACAAGATTCCGATGAAGATAGTCCATTCCATTGCGGCGGCAATGTTCGCGGCAATGGGCGTGCTGGCATTGTTGCAAGTTGACACCTGGATCAAGTGAGATTTCTGATTCAAGTCGGAAATCATTTTGAACTTCTCACTTGAATCCCTGCCACTCGCCGAGAAACCTATGCAAACTCTTGGACAAGCCTTGCAATGAAGTGTGAAGACTTGAGCCAACGTTTTCGTCGCGCCCAAGCCTCGTTCGCTCTATTCAGTGGTGCTGGGGCTCCAGAATGCTTGGCTGACACAGTCCAAAGATGACAACTCCTGGATCACCGCATCCATTTGCGCGCCTTCAATTGCTGTAGCCGCCAAAACGGCTTCTATTTCCACGGCGTCTTCGCCAAAAGCATGAACCACCAAACCCCGCGTTGGATAGTCTGCGGTTTCCAATGCGGCTTCGAGCCGTTGCATTGCCTCTTTCTGACGCGTGCGCGGTGCAATGACGTAGACCGTATTGGTAACTTCCACTGCGTTGGTGTCCATCGGCTGGCGATTGATCCGATTGACCACTGGGCGCAGCAGCGTGTTGGCGGCCAAGACGAACACTGTCGCCAGGATCGCCTCCACAATCAAGTCTGCACCCGCGCACGCCCCGACAGCCGCCGAACCCCACAAGGTCGCGGCCGTGTTGAGACCACGCACATTGCCCTCCTCGCGCATGATCACGCCCGCGCCCAGAAAGCCAATGCCCGAGACAACGTAGGCCACGACATGGACGGCGCCATCGTGGCCGCCGAGCCTGTTGGCCATGTCCACAAAGATAGCCGAGCCCAGTGCGCCCAGAACGTTGGTGCGCAGTCCCGCCGTCCGCTGGCGGTATTGACGCTCCAGGCCGATGATCCCGCCCAAGACAAAGGCAGCGGCAAGGCTGACGCATGTGTCGAGGGCGGACGCCAGATTGAGGTTTTCGACAATTTGCATATTGCTTCCTCAGCCGCTTCACTGCCAGCCAAAACGGCGCGTGTAATACGTCTTCATCATCTGCGTCAGAATCATGTAGCCCACCAACATGAGCGCAAGCAGCGGGAAATACGTCCACGGCAGCTCTTGCATCTTGAAGTAGCCCGCCAACGGCCCCATCGGAATAAAGATGCCTATGGCCATGATGATCAGGGTGGCAACCAACAGCGGCGTGCCTGGCCTGCTTTGCAAAAACGGGATCTTGCGGGTGCGAATCATGTGAACCACCAGCGTTTGGGTCATCAAGCCCTCGATGAACCAGCCCGACTGGAACAGGGTTTGGTTCTCCGCCGAATTGGCGCCAAAGACAAACCACATCATCAGATAGGTGAGGATGTCGAATATCGAACTGACCGGGCCGAAGAACAGCATGAAGCGGCCAATGTCGGAGGGATTCCACTTTTGCGGTTCCGTGACAAGCTCCTCATCCACATTGTCAAAGGGGATGGCGACTTGCGAGAAATCGTAAAGCAGGTTCTGCACCAGCAAGTGCATCGGCAGCATCGGCAGGAAAGGTATGAAGGCGCTGGCTACCAACACCGAGAAGACGTTGCCAAAATTCGAGCTGGCCGTCATCTTGATGTATTTGAGCATGTTGGCAAAGGTCTTGCGGCCTTCGATCACACCCTCTTCGAGCACCATCAGGCTCTTCTCCAGAAGAATAATGTCGGCCGCCTCCTTGGCAATGTCCACGGCTGAATCGACCGAAATGCCGATGTCGGCGGCGCGAAGCGCTGGCGCGTCGTTGATACCGTCGCCCATGAATCCGACTACGTGCCCATTGGCTTTGAGCATGCGCACGATCCGCTCCTTGTGCGTAGGAGTGAGTTTGGCGAAGATGGAATGCTCTTCCACAGTCTTGGCAAGAGCAGCGTCATCCATGTGTTCGATGTCAGAACCCAACACCGCTGTCTGATCGATCAAACCCACTTCCCGGCAAATCTTGGATGTCACCAGCCCGTTATCGCCAGTGAGCACTTTGACTTTCACACCATGGGCAGCCAAGGCCTCCAAAGCGGGCCGCGTGGTCTCTTTCGGTGGGTCGAGGAATGCGACATAGCCAATCAGAGTGAGGCCCGACTCGTCGGCCACTCCATAAGAGTCTTTCGTCGGCGGCAGCTCTTTGGCTGCGACCGCCACCACACGCAAACCATCTTCGTTGAGGTCGGCTGTCACCTCGCGCACGCGGGCCAACAACTCAGGGGTCAGCGGCTCGTCGGCATCGCCATGGCGCGCCTTGTCGCACACCGCCAGAATCTCTTCCACAGCGCCTTTGCAGATCAGCATGTGATGGTCCTCGTGCTCCGCGACGACCACAGACATGCGTCGGCGTTGGAAGTCGAAAGGAATCTCATCGACTTTTCGGAAATTCGTGGCGGGGTTGAGCTCCCTGTGAACATCGGTGTGTTCCAGAACGGCCACATCCAGCAGATTTTTTAGACCCGTCTGGTAATAGCTGTTCAGATATGCCGCCTCCAGCACATCGTCCGAATCTTCTCCCCAAATGTCGGTGTGACGGGACAGAAAGATCTTGTCCTGGGTGAGCGTGCCGGTCTTGTCCGTGCAAAGCACATCCATCGCTCCAAAATTCTGAATGGCATCCAAGCGCTTGACGATGACCTTTTGACGAGAGAGCGCCACCGCGCCTTTGGCGAGCGTCGAAGTGACGATCATGGGGAGCATCTCGGGGGTCAAGCCCACGGCAATTGACATGGCGAAGAGAAACGCTTCTGTCCAATCGCCCTTGGTGAAGCCGTTGATGAAAAGCACCAGCGGCGACATGATGAACATGAAGCGAATCAAAAGCCATGCGACCTTGTTGACGCCCGCTTGAAACTGGGTGGGAGCGCGATCACTGGCAGTCACCCGTTGCGCAAGCGCGCCGAAATACGTGCGCGCGCCGGTGTTCACCACGACTGCAGAAGCCGCACCTGAGACCACATTGGTGCCCATGAAGAGAATGTTTTCCAAGTCCAGCGGGTTGCTCGCGTCCAAGTCGCGTTGCGCTGCGAACTTCTCAACCGGGAGCGATTCGCCGGTCATGGCCGATTGAGCGACGAACAAGTCCTTCGCTGAAAGGAGGCGGCAATCGGCTGGAATCATGTCGCCAGCCGACAGCATGACTATGTCTCCCGGAACCAAATCGGCGATGGGAATCTCCACGCGACGCGCGGGCTTGGGGTGCAACTGAACATCGAAATAGCGAAGCGCGACCTCGGCAGCATCCTCAGCCGCATCCCGGCGCAGGACCGTCGCGGTGTTGCTCACCATCGCTTTGAGTTTGTCGGCGGCAATGTTGGACTTGCGCTCTTGCCAAAAACGGATCGCCACGGAAATCACCACCATCGAACCGATCACGATGGTGGCCTTCATGTCCTCGGTCACATAGGACACCGCCGCCAGCAGGGTCAGCAGCAGGTCGAAAGGGGTCTTGTAGCAGTGCCACAAGTGCAGCCACCACGGCAGCGACCGTTCCTGTTCGACCACGTTGGGGCCGACAGTCTCGCGGACCCGCTCCGCCTGTGAGGCGCTCAGACCATCGGAGTGTGATTCGAGTCGATCCAACAGAGCCGCCGGATCACTTTTGGAAGCGGCCGACAACTCCTGAGCCAGCGAGAGCGGGACCTCGCGGGTGGCTGCCGGGCCGCCGAGTCCTTCGAGCAGGACGAGGCGACGAAAGTGGCGGCCGATGCCGCGCGTGCGGACAAAGCCCGCGAAGAGTTCTTTTACAAAGGACATTGGCATGTTTTTCTCCTTGTTTCGCCGCCGTCCCGATGCGATCAGGACGGCGGCAGCCTAGACGGAAGGTTCATTTGGTTATTCAAAGTGAATGGATTGATCAGGCCGCGTCATTTCACGTGCGGCAAAAGATTGGGCGCTAGGCGCCGGGTTCGGAGCTTGAAGCCCGACCGCGTGGAGCGAATGGCCGACCTTTTGTCCGTGCGCCTTCTACCCCCCGGATGGGCGCAATGCGGTGCGTTTTGTTCATGACTACCCCCTGCCGTCGCGCATGCGCGGCATGGCCGGGCACTGCCCAGCCGATTGATGTTTTTGGGAGTGGGGAGACCCTATTAGGTCGCCAATGAGCCACTGCCCGCCGTTTTAGGCAGGGCAGCGGCGGTTGTCACGCGCCGGAATGCCTTGCCTGTGCGATGTCGATCAGCGATCGACAACTGGAACTGTCCACAGGTCAAACTCCGTTGTTGAAAAACCTCGAATTTACCACGGGAATGCCCCGGTTGCAATATCCCCCCCTGGAGGATAGGATGGGCAAATGCAAGATCATCCACCCCATACCGAAGTCGTCAAGCGCCTCAAACGCGCACAAGGACACCTCAAAAGCATCGTGACCATGCTGGAGGATGGTCGTGGGTGCCTTGAAATCGCCCAGCAGCTTCAGGCCGTCGAAAAAGCCATCGTCAACGCCAAGAAGACTTTGGTGCACAACCATATCGACCATTGTCTGGATAGTTCGGTGCGCGATGCCGCAACAGCAGAAACAGCCGTGCGCGAATTCAAGGAAATTACCAAATACCTCTGAGTCAGGCAAACGCGACGGTTCTATGCTGCTCTGCTTAGAACCGGCTACTATGGCGCGCGGACAGTCTGACCCAGCGCACTCCGAATGCAACGCAGATGCTCGCCACTCAAGCCCACTCCCGAATCACAAAGGACGACGCACCCCGCTTTTTCTAGCCGAGAGCCGCGCAATCCAGATCCACTTTGAACGTCATCCAAAATCACCAACGGCTGCCCCTCATAGTGAACCGCCAGCCACGCGTCTATCGCCTCAAGCCTCGTTGTTCCATAACCCTGGGGAGCCTCCCACGCATGATGAAACGATTGCCCCAATACGGGAAGTCCTGTTCGCTTGAATAGTGAAACAAATCCATCCCGCTCCATGAACCGAAGCCAACTGGTGGTCATGATCAGATGCGGCGCGAATTCTTCAAAAACTGTTCGCAACACCTGCATTGATGGTGGATGCCATATACGATCCCATAGATCTGTCGGCTGCTCAGACGTTGGAAGACGAAGGTGGTTTCCGCCGTATGGGTCATTTAAGCAAAGGACATCATCCAAGTCCAAGAACAGCAATGGACGACCTTGCGAGCGGATGCCTCGATAGCGTCGAGCGAGCGCTGAAAGGCCTTGCC